>JAYTXQ010000078.1:0-10288 GCA_043742825.1 Caulobacteraceae bacterium
CAACCAGAACAAATCACTCATGGCGGTGTCCTCCTGACGCCGCCAGTGAATCAGATCATCTTCCCCTTGGGAATCCCTTTAATGGGTCCTGAGCCTAGATGAAATGCGGCTTCGGTGGGGCCCAGATAGCTCGGCTCACTCGGCGATGTTGAGTGCTGCGCTTTCTGATGCCGAGCGGGCGGGGTGGCTTGATGTTGACCCCTTACAGACCTTCACGCTGAGAGCTCCAGCTGCCCTGATCGATGCTGCCAGACAGGCGAGCGGGGTGACATCGGCCGAAGACTTGGGCATTCTGGCACTTGTACTTTTGGCTCAACCCGATCCGGTTGCGGCTTTTTTCCGGACCACACGGGGACGACTTGGCGAAGACCATCAGATCGCGGATTGACCGACGGGCGGCGCGCCGTGACCGGCGCGAGCTGCGTCGTGACGAGTCTGTTGTCATCGCCGGTCTGACGCCACTGGCGGAATTGGTGGGGCCTGGTCGGCCGATCCTGATGCTGGACACCGACATCTATATCGATGAAGCGGCCGGCCGGCTGCCAGCCACCGTCTCTGCGACCTTGGATCGCGCCCAGCTTTTTCACTGCTCGGTTTGCCTTGGCGAACTGGCCGTGGGTGTCGGCGGCGTTTCTCCACTTGCGCGGGGCTATAAGGCGCTGCGCGAGCACTACCGGCAATTGGCACAGATCATTCCGCCCAGCCGGGTTTTGACTCCCGATGAAGGCATCTGCGCCGAAGCCGAGGCCCTGACCTCAAACGTTACGTCGGGTTTGAGGCTGACGCGGGAAAAACGGCGGACATGGCTGAATGATGTATTGGTCTACCTGACCGCAGCGAGGGCGGGGGTGACGGTCCTGACCTCCAACAAGGCTGCCTATGGTCGAATTCATCTCGCCTCTGGCGAAGGGCGTTGCGTTTACTATTAAGTGGGCCGGCGAGAGCAGGATGATTTTGGGCGGAATCGCCCAAAATCATCCTGACCTAGATTCAAACGTTTAGAGCCTGATTCAGCCTTCGCATCTGTTCCGTGCAAAGCCATCAGGCTCTAAGCCATTGAACTGACCGCATCTCCATCAGGCGCGAGGCCGTGCGTTCAAATTCGAACGCGCCATCACCTCTGGGATAGAGTTCCGCAGGCTCTGCCGCCGCCTGCACGACCAGCTTAGCTCTGGCCTCGTATAGAGTATCGATAAGTGTGGAGAAGCGTTTGGCCTCGTTTCGTTTGTCTGGGCTCAGGCGCGGAACCGATTCGACGAAAACGGTGTGAAACTGATGCGCGATGGCCAGATAGTCCGCCGGCCCGAGGGCATGTATGCAAAGGCTGTTGAAGTGCGCGCGCAGCAGCCCTCCGTTGGACCTGGGCCAATGCTCGCTTCGACCCAGGACCTGTAGCGTCACGCCAACCTCGTCCTGGTCACCCAACATGTCCTGCCAGAGTGTGTCAAAGGCGTGTTGCTGATCCGGATCTGTGGATACGAACCACGTCCCCGCAGAACGCAGGCGGTCCAGCCTGTAGTCTACGACACCTGGGACCGCGGTCACGTCAAGCTTAGCGCGCAGCATGGCGATAAAGGGTTCGAACAGTTGTCGGTTCAGCCCATCGTGATAGAGACCTTCGGGGGGGCGATTGGATGTGGCCACTAAGGTCACGCCACGGGCGAACAGAGCCTCAAAAAGCCGTCCCAGGATCATTGCGTCGGCGATGTCAGTCACCTGTAGCTCATCAAAACACAATAGCCGGGCCTGTTCGGCGATCAGCCTGGCCACAGGCCTGATCGGGTCATCACCTTTGGCTTGCCCAAAGCGCGCCTGACGCGCGGCAACATCGCCTTTTCGCCACAGGTTCACCAGGGCATGCACTTCACTCATGAAGATGTGAAAATGCACACGGCGCTTGGGTTGTGTCCGCGCACCGGCAAAGAACAGGTCCATCAACATCGACTTGCCCCGCCCCACCGGCCCCCAGAGATAGGCCCCACGAACGACGTCAGGTTTGCGAAACAGCCCGCCGGACCTTGCGGCGGCTAGATCGGCTTCGATGCGGATGAGTGTCACCAGCGCATCGGCCTGAGCCGGGTCTGACCGGATCGTGCCACTGACCAGGCGCGCCTCGTAGGCGGTGCGCAGTTCGCTCGCCATGATCAGAGGGTTGCCGTCCCGGCCAGGTCCCAGGCCTGACGGGCATTTTCCAGCCGGGCCAGTTTGGCGTTGAAGGCCTGCCAGTCATCAGCTTGGGCGATGGCGGCCCATATCGTTTCTATCTCGTCAATCAGCAGCTCCTCAGGCTCTGCGACGGCGAAATAGGGGCTCGCCAGACGCGACGGGCGATCCGGCTGGGCCTGACATAACAGCAGTCGAAACGCCTGCATCGCCTCGCCCGCATAAAGTGCCGCTCTCGGCCCGGCCAGAGCGCGTTTTTGGGAGGCTTGCCCACAAAACCAGTCAAAGAAGAACGGTTCCCACCGCAAGCCCTCACCGCCCTCAGCCAGTGCCAGAAACACGGCATTGGCCAGTGCAGCATCAGCCTCAAGTCCGCCAGACATCACCCCCAGGCGCCTAACCATCGCCTCGGCCAACGCCTGTCGATAAGCCCCCGCGAATGCATTTAAGGCCCCGACCAGAGCGTCTTTGTCAGCAACAAAGGCCAGGGCACCGGCCAATTGCCGCAGGTTCCAGAACACGGCCTCGGGTTGACGGCCAAAGCTGTAGAGCCCGGCAGAATCGAAATAGGCGGCGACGAAATTGGGATCGTTGCGCGGCAAAAACCGGTAGGGACCGTAGTCGAAACTCTCGCCGTTGATATTCATGTTGTCGGTATTGAGGACGCCATGGACAAAGCCCGCAGCCATCCATCGCGCAGTCAGCACGGCGCTTTTTGCCACGATCGCGCCCATGAGAGCCGCGCCACGATCCGCAGCATCGCCAAGCTGGGGATAATAGGTTTCGATGATGTGATCGACCAGGATGGTGATTTGGTCTGGCTGCTCTAGCGCCGCAAACCTCTGGAAGCTGCCAAAGCGGATGTGGCTGTGTGACAGCCGGGTCAGAACCGCCGAGCGGGTGGGGCTGGGCTCATCCCCGCGCACCAGGTCTTCGCCGGTTTCGATCAAAGAAAATGTCCGGGACGTTGGAACCCCCAATGCCTCCAACATCGCAGTGGCCAGAACCTCTCGCACACCACCCTTGAGAGTCAGGCGACCGTCACCGGCGCGCGACCATGGCGTGACACCAGACCCCTTGGTCCCCAAATCCAGGAGCCGATTGCTACCCTGCTCTCGCAGCTGGGCGAACAAAAAGCCACGTCCGTCACCCAGATCAGGATTATAATTGCGAAATTGATGCCCGTGATAACGCATGGCCAGTGGCTGGAGCTGATTATCTGGCAAGGGTTGAAACCTGCCAAAATGACTCCGCCACTCGTCATCGGAAAGCCCCTCAAGACCGACGGTGGTGCCGGCCCGGTCATTACGAAAGCGCAAAATCAACTTAGGAAACGCAGCGGCTGAAACCGGGTCGGCGAATTCACCGCCGAGGCTCTGGTAGCGGGGATCGGGATGGTAAGCGGGCGAAAACGGCATGACGCCCCAGATGCCCCGACAAGCCTGCGACCGCAAGAGACAGCAGGCCCAGCGTAGCCGGGTGCGTTAGACAAAAACAAACCACGGAGGCCACGGAGAGCGCACGGAGATCATCCAACAGTCTCGACTCTGCGTGGCCATGACGTGAAGGGGTGTGCCGCAGGCAATTAACCGACCCTACAGATGTTCATGACCGTCCCTTTTCGTTTCTCCGTGGCTCCTCCGTGACCTCCATGGTTAAACAGCATTCAACTCACCCGATCACCCTACGACGGTGCCCCGCGCTATGGCCTCTGGTTGGCCTCGGCTCTATAAGGCGCGGCCACGCGACAGGTTTAAACAGATGCATCAGATCCTGAAGGCAAGAGCACAGGTCGCCGCGGCGACCCCGGTCAACCTCAGCGGCCTGACTCGGTCACAGCTGCGCGGTGCCCTGATCGCCTCTGGTGTTGTCGCACCTCAGGCCGCCCGCATGCGCAGCGGCCAGGTCTGGCGTTGGATCCACCATCACGGGGTCACTGATTTCGAGGCCATGACCAATGTGGCCAAGGAGGCCCGCGCCGCACTGGCCGAACACTTCACCCTCTCCAGGCCGCAAATCAACGAGCGCCAGCAAAGTACGGACGGCACGATCAAATGGCTCATCCGGTTTGCCCCCGGTATTGAGGCAGAGACTGTGTTCATCCCCGATGTCGGCCGCGCCGGGGCTCTGTGCGTTTCCAGCCAGGTGGGCTGCACGCTCAACTGCACCTTTTGCCACACGGGCACACAGGCTCTGGTGCGCAACCTGACGGCAGCGGAAATTCTCGGCCAGGTGCAAATCGCCCGCGATGATCTAAAGGCCTGGCACGCCGCGCCCGATGAGCGCCGTCACACCAATATCGTCTTCATGGGCATGGGCGAGCCCCTCTACAATCTCGACAATGTCGCCGATGCCCTGGACATGATCTCCGACAATGAGGGCATCGCCATCTCACGGCGGCGGATTACCGTTTCCACCAGTGGTGTGGTGCCGCAACTAAAAGCCCTGGGCGAACGCACTGGGGCGATGCTGGCCATTTCCTTGCACGCGACCAACGATGAATTGCGCGACGAGTTGGTGCCGTTGAATAGGAAATACCCGATTGCGCAGCTTCTGGCTGAACTGCGCGCTTACCCTGGCCTCTCCAATGCCCGGCGGATTACCTTTGAATATGTCATGCTCAAGGGCGTCAACGACAGCCCCGCCGAAGCCCGCGCCCTGGTCAAACTGCTTGCCGGTATCCCCGCCAAGATCAATCTGATCCCCTTCAACCCCTGGCCGGGCAGCCCCTATGAATGCTCTGATCCAGACACCATCGAAACCTTCGCCAAAATCGTCAACCGCGCTGGCTACGCCTCGCCGATCCGCACGCCCAGAGGCCGCGATATCCTGGCAGCCTGCGGGCAGTTGAAATCCCAAAGCGAAAAAATCCGCGCCAGCGCCCGGCGACTGGCGACAACCGCAGCTTAAAGCAGCCGTTCGGTCAGAAACCGGCGGCCGTCAGCATCTTCGACCTCGACGACCCAGATATCCGGATCAATGCGAGCGGCGCGGGCGATATAGGCTTCGGTATCCGGCTCCGCTATGCTGTCCAGGGGTTGCATCCAGACTGTATCGGCCCCACCATGCATGGCCTCGGCATAGAGATGGGCGTCACCGGTCTTGCGGTCTACAGTCTTGACCAGGATCGCGCCAGCCCGGGCGTCGCCTTTGCGCAACACCGTGGCAAAGGATCCGGCCAATTGCACTCGTCGGATCAAGGCATAGACCCAGATGTCACTGTGAATATTCAAACGCTCAGGTGCCTGGGTCCAGGATCGGCAAGCGCACGTGGACGGTGACATCTAGATCACGGCGCACGATCAGGCTTCCGCCCTGCCGCTGACAGAGGCGTCGCGCCAGGTCGAGGCCGAGCCCCGCACCTTTCAATTCACGCTCTGCGGTCTGCGTCGGTGCGCGGTTCATTATACTGAAGACCAGATCGGGGCGGTCGGCATACGCACTAAAGCGAATGCTCTCCTGGGGCGGGGAGAATTTTACCGCATTATCAAATAAGATGAGCAGGAGTTGGCGGAACATCAATTTATCCGCGATCACTGCCACGGGCGCGGATGCTAAGTAGCTGACCGGCCTTGGCACCAGCGCGATGGTCTCGGCAATCGCTTCGCTGGCGTCGAAGGCGGTTGGCGACAGGGCGTCGTGTCCCGTGCGCTGAATGAGCTCCAGCATATGGCCGCCTGCTTGATGGATCAGCCGCGCGTAATCTGCATAGACCCCCTCCAGGGGCCCGAAAGCCTGGATCTGCATGGCGTCCGCCATCCCCATAATCGCGGCCAGGGGTGTTCGAAGTTCGTGCTGCAGCTCGGCAAACGGGTCTGGTGCAATCGGGTCTGGGGCCATATCGATGGTGGTCTTAGAGCCTTTCTGAAAGGCTGATGGCGGCACGGCAACCGACGCGGATCACAGCGGCCAGGATCGGATAGCCCACCGCCTCGCGCGCACCCTGGGCCAGCGCTTCGTCGCGATGGGCCAGTTCGTCGTCGCGAAACTGTGACAGCTCAGCGGCGAGGGCAGGCTCGCGCTCGCGCAGCTCGGCAGCTTGGTCAGCATAGTGTTGCTCAATTACCGTCTCAACCGCAACAGTGCAGGCATGGGCAGCCTTTTCACCCATCAGGGCCGTGCCCGCCCCCAAGGCAAACCCGGCGACACGCCAGAGAGGGGCTAGGAGGGTCGGGCGTACGCGCTCTTGCGTCAACAGGACCTCAAAACGTTGCAGATGGCGCGCTTCATGAGATTCCATCTCCGCGAGCTGGACACTGATTGCCGCTTTCGAGCGCGCAGCTTCAAAGACGGCTCTCTGGCCGCGATAGATGTGTACCGCGCCCAGCTCCCCCGCGTGATCGACACGTAGAATCTGAGCCCGGCGATGTGCACCGGTCCCGTAGCCAGGGCGAGGTAGATTGTCACTCATTTTGAAGGTTCCCGGATCGATACGAGGCTGAGGCTAGCCAGGATGAATGATGCGATAGCGTTCCAGCCCGCCATTGAAAGGCCCGCAAACACCCAAGGCGCTTCATCGCAATGCGGAGCCTTGCGTGCAGTCCCATTCAACAGTCTGGCCAGATCGGCGGCATTTACATGCACTGATCCGCCGCTGCAGGTGCTCGGCCCCGGCCAGAACTTCCACTCGGCCCCGGCATGGTAGACCGCATAGCCGCCGCCCCAAAGGAACGCCCCGGCCAATAACAAACAGATCAGGGCTCTGGCCTTAATCGGGGTAAAGCCCAGTCCGACCCCGAACGCGGCTATGCCCATGGCCGCCCAATAGGCCTGGCGCTGGACCAGGCAAAGCTCACAAGGTGCCAGATTACCGAAGGTCTCAAAGCCATGGGCGATGCCCAGCATGACCGCGCTGGCTATCAGGGCCCACAACGGCCATCGCAGGGTCACGAGACGCAACATCTCTGCTATCCTAGGCCAAGCTTTAGAAAATGCACAGCCGCCACGGCGGCGACAACAAAGCCAAGTGCGCCTAGGGCAATCAAGCCCACTCGTCGGCTTATCACATGGACGAAAGCCGGCCCAAAGCGCTTGATCAGGGCGGCAACGGCAAAAAACCGGCCCGTCCGTGCGACGGCAATCGCGGCGATATATTGCCACAGACTGAGATGGGCCAAGCCGGACGATAAGGTGATAATCGGGAATGGAATGATTGGCACTACGCCTGCCAGGATCACACCGACACCGTATTTTGCATAGGCGGCCTGTATCGGTGGCTCAGCACTGGCATGGCCGGTTTCAACCAATATCCAGTGCGCAACGGGGTGAAGGGCATAGCCGATATAGTATCCGACCAATCCGCCGACGACCGAAGCGAGGGAACAGACGATCGCGGCGCGCCAGGCGCTGCTCGGCCGAGCGAGGATCATCGGAGCCAGGAGCGCGTCGGGCGGAACGGGCAGGATGAAGCTCTCGCCAAAGGCCAGAAACGCCAGAATTGGCATAGCAAAGCGCGACGTCGATACCCTCAGGAACCAATCATAAAAGCCGCGAAGCATGTTAATCCTTGAAAACCAATTTGACGCGCGTCGTGCTATCAGCCCAACGCCCAGCAGCAAAGACGTAACTATGATCGGTGATCCCGAAGACCCCGACTTGGCCAATATGGCGCGCGATGAGCTGGTAGCCGCCCTGACCCTTTCATGGCGCGCCCTGGTCAAAATCATCCCTTGGGGAGATAGCTTCGAGGGCATTTCACCTGCAGGACGCGATGTGGGCGTTGAGCGCGGTTATATCTGGCTAACCGAGCCGGGCGGCGACATCCTATGCGAAATACTGGTGCAGGGTCTGGGTAGCAACACCGCCAAAGCTGCGGCTGTGATTCCCGCTCCAAAAGCGTGATGGTCTAACGCTGACAGCCTTGGCCTTGTCCGTGGCCCTGTGTCTTGCTAGACCCTTCACGACATCGCGGGCGTGGTGGAATTGGTAGACGCGCTGGATTCAAAATCCAGTTCCGAAAGGAGTGTCGGTTCGACCCCGACCGCCCGCACCATCCTGCTTCGCCCTGCGGGCTTCGCAGGACAGGTCCCGACATTTCATTCGAAGCGGGGTGCCCTTCGAGCCCAAAGAAGCGAAGTCGGGTGCAACTTCAGTTCCATGATTTGCGAATTTCAGGACCCGTCCAATTGTCAATTGTTGGATTGGTTGGGTTATCTGCCTGACGCGATGCGGCGTGCAACGTCTTGTCGACCATCAATGACCGGCAGGATTTGGATGCCCTGCCCTTTCGGGGGCGGGGTCGATAGACAATAATCCACAGCTTGACCGAATAGCGGTGTGGCTTGCGTTTGTATTCCGGACGCACTCGTCCCATTCCGGGCATAGTGGCGATAAGATCGATCCTACCGCTGATCCGAAGCAGGGCCGCCTCGGCACGCTGGAATCCGCATTCTCGCGCTATCCAGTTGCAGATGGCGTCAAGGTCGCTTTCGGCCTCTTCAGCGAAGACGACATCGGATCGCGGCATACGGTCTTGAGCGCGCGAGATTTAGGGCTTGGCGCTGTGGCGCTTGCGGCCATCGGCGATAATATCGGGGATGGTGGGTTTCGAATGGATGCCCTGGTCAAGTTGCGCGATGGAGCGTTCAATGGACTCGTTCAAAACGTCGTGGTTGCGCGCGAAAAAGGTGTCCATCTCAGCAGCGGTAAACTCGTCGTTATCAACCACCGGCGCGGTCGCACCCATCGGGATCGTCCTCATGGATTTGGTGTTCATGAAGGCATACCACACTGCCGATTTCTGGCCAGAAGGCTTGCAGCCGCGCCATCAAGGCCCCCAGAATTGTCAGCGACAGGTTTCCAAGCCGCCGCCTGTTGCCTAAAGTCCATTCTATCGAAAATTCACGGAGCTGGACATGGATCTTCAACTTAAAGGCAAAAACGCGGTCATACTTGGGGGCACGCGGGGGATCGGGCGGGCGATTGCCGAGACCCTGGCTGCTGAGGGGGCGAATGTTGCGTTGTGTGCTCGCAATGGAGATCAGGTCAGCGAGACTGTATCGGCCCTGCGCGCCAAAGGGATCGCTGCGACCGGCGCGGCGGTGGACATCACCGATGGCGCGGCGCTGAAGGCGTGGATCGCTGCGGCGGGCACGGAGCTGGGCGGGATCGATATCCTGGTGTCGAACGCGGGGGCCATGGCCATCGGGGCCGATCCGGCCTCCTGGGAACAGAATTTCAGGCTGGATGTCCTGGGCATGGTCAATGCCTTTGATGCGGCCAAGCCGTTTTTGTTGAAGGCAGCGGAGGCTCATGGCGACGCATCGTTCGTGATCATTTCGTCGGTCTCGGCGGCGGAATCCGACAGCGCTAGCGCTTATGGCCCGATCAAGGCCGCCTTGATCCATTATGCCAAGGGTCTGGCGCGGCAATATGCCGGCAAACACATCCGCACCAATGTCGTCTCACCTGGTACGGTCTATTTTAAAGGCGGGGCATGGAACGTGGTCGAAGAGACTATGCCTCAGGTGTTCAAGGCCACTTTGGAGCGCAACCCAACGGGCCGTATGGCCACGCCGCAGGAGATCGCCAATGCCTCAGTCTTCCTCGCCAGCCCCCTGTCGGCCTTCACTAACGGCATCAATATGCTGGTTGATGGGGCGATCAGTCGGCGAGTGAACTTCTAAAGCGGGAACATCCATGCGCATTCACAACCTTTATGCCGATGAAACCGGCGAGACCCATTTTCGCGACATCGAGGTTGAATGGGCCCACAATCTGCCCACCGGCAAGCAGTCCGAGCGGTTGCCAGCCACAGGGGTGATTTTCCGCCAGACGGCCGGCGACTATGATCTCGACTGGCACCCCGCGCCTCGCCGCCAGTATATTGTCAATCTCGACGCCGCTGTACAGATCACCGCCAGCGATGGCGAGGTGCGCGTGATCGGGGCTGGCGAGGTGATCCTGGTCGAGGACACGCACGGAAAAGGCCACCTGTCGCAAGCCGTCGGCGGCCAATTGCGTCACTCGATTTTCATCCCGGTGGATTGAACGTTAATCCTCTCGGTCGGCACAGCGGGGTATCCGAGTGCCAGGGCAATCGCGTGCATTAACCCTGCAAGACTCTTTATCCGCAGATCACGCAGATGCGCTCCTTAGCGAACCCGCCGAAGACGCAAGATATCCC
>JAYTXQ010000079.1:0-35650 GCA_043742825.1 Caulobacteraceae bacterium
GGGGCCAAAGCTCGGGATGGCGTGGCGTGAGCGAGACCTCCGAGCACCTGGCACGGGTCCTGGCCAATATTCCCTATGCCGGCTTTCTGGGGATGAGCGTCGAGCTGGCGGGCGACGAGATGACCGCGATCCTACCGTTTTCTCCGCATCTGGTCGGCAGTCCGATCCTGCCCGCCTTGCATGGCGGGGTGCTGGGGGCCTTTCTGGAAATGACCGCGCTTTTGGCGCTCTCGATCCAGCCCCTGCGCCACCAGCCACGCACCATTGATGTCACGATTGAATACCTGCGACCTGGCCGGGCCAAGACCACCTATGCCCGCGCCGACGTGCGCAAGATCGGCCGACGGATCGCCAATGTACAGGTCGAGGCCTGGCAGGACCAGAAGGCCTCACCGGTCGCCGCCCTGCGCGGCCACTTCATGCTCAGCCCCGCCTTCGACTGAGCTTGCCATTGACCGGGGCCCTCGCGCCCATTACCCGCTCGCCCATGCTGACCGGTCTTTCTTCCCTCGCCCGAGAGGCACGTGCCTGGCCATTCGAACAGGCCCGTAATCTCTTGTCGCGCGTTCTGCGACTTCGTCTGGCGAGTGATGCAGAACGAGATCTCACCACAACCTTGATGCTGGCCGGCAAGACCGATGAAGCCCTGGCCGCATTCCCGGACCTCGCACGGCCGGTGATTTTTCAATGCGGATACGGGGCCTCGGGCCTGCCGCACATCGGCACCTTTGGCGAGGTGGCAAGGCCTACGATGGTCCGCGCTGCTTTTCGCGCTCTGACTCAAGACCTGATGCCAACGCGCCTGTTGGTGGTTTCCGATGACATGGACGGGTTTCGCAAGATCCCCGACAACCTGCCCAATCGGGAAATGCTGGAAGAGGACCGCGACAAGCCGGTCAGCAGCGTACGTGATCCCTTCGGCCAGTTTGAAAGCTTTGGGGCGCATAATAACGCACGACTGCGGGCCTTTCTCGATGGCTTTGGCTTTGATTACGAATTTCTGTCAGCCACGGATGCTTACAAGAGCGGTCGCTATGACGAGGTTTTGCTGTACATGCTGGAGCGCTTTGACAAGGTCCAGGCCGTCATGTTGCCGACGCTTGGCGAGGAGAGACGCGCTACCTATTCGCCGTTCCTGCCCATCAGCCCGACCACCGGACGGGTGCTCCAGGTGCCAACACTGCAGCGCCATCTGGACCGGGGCAGTATTGTCTTTGCTGACGAAGACGGGACGCTTACTGAGGTTCCGGTGACCGGTGGGCATGTGAAGCTGCAATGGAGGCCGGACTGGGCGGCCCGTTGGACGGCTTTGCAGATCGATTATGAAATGTCCGGCAAGGACCTGGTGGATTCAGTCCGTGTGTCCAATCAGGTGTGCAAGGTGCTGGGCGGCACACCGCCGGAGGGGTTCCACTATGAACTCTTCATGGACGAGGAGAACCATAAGATTTCCAAGTCTAAGGGCAACGGCCTGACCATGGAGGAGTGGCTGCGTTACGGGGCCCCCGAAAGTTTAGCCTATTACATGTTCCAGTCACCCAAATCTGCCAAGCGCTTGTTTTTCGACGTCATTCCCAAGGCTACCGACGAATATCTGCAACAGCTCGACGCCTACAACCGCCCCGCAGCGGTCAAGGAAAACCAAAAGCCAGCCAACCCATTAGACAACCCTGTTTGGAGCGTCCACGCGGGGGCTCCGCCGTCTGCAGGCAGCCCCGTGTCGTTCAGCATGCTGCTCAATCTGGTGTCGGCCAGCAATGCCTCGGACAAGACCCTGCTCTGGGGATTCCTCAGTCGGCATCTGCCGGGCGCGACGCCTGCCAGTGAGCCGCTGCTGGATCGCCTCTGCGATTTTGCGGTCAACTATTACGAGGACTTTGTCCGACCCGCCAAAAAGTTCCGCCCGCCCGACGCTCGCGAGCGCGCCGCCTTCGAGGATTTGCTGGCCCGGTTTAGAGCTCTGCCTGCCGATTGCCGCGATGGCGAACTTATCCAGGCTGAGGTCTATGCCGCCGGCAAGGATGCTGGGTTTGAGCCTTTGAGGAGCTGGTTTTCCGGCCTATATGAGGTCTTGCTCGGCCAGTCGCAGGGGCCGCGCTTTGGCTCCTTCGTTGCCATCTTCGGTCTGTCAGAGACCATTTCGCTGATCCAGAAGGCTCTGGCCGGCGACGCTCTATAGAGGCGCTATGTCGATCCGGTCACCCAGGGAAACTGAACCTGCCTGGCTGATATGCAGATAGATCCCGCAGAGCACATGTCCATAGAGCCTATGCAGAGCCGCTGCGACATCGATGTCGCGCTCAGCGGTTACCGGATCGACGGCCACCGCGGCGCAGCGGATAATGGCGGCGAAGACGGTGGCCTCAGCGGTTCCCAGGTTCAACGTTTGCCCCGACCAGTCGTTCTCAACCCAGGCCGGCCATCCCTCGACATAGAGATTTGCCCGAAAGCGCATGGGATCGATCTTCTGGCCCAGCCGTGTTTCGAGGTCGCGAACACTAGCAAGGTTGATCACCGAAACGTGGCCCCGCGGGTCGTCCAGGAACCGGTGGCCCGGCGCGTCAAGGACCTGCAAGGGTCCCGTGGCGTCGTCGCCCAGAACCTTGGCCAGCCAGGCGGCGAATTTCGCCTTACCCTTGGCGGTGTTCAGGTCGGTCGTCAGATCGCGGTGGCCGTCAGCGCAGGCGGTCAAAACACCGCTGGTTTCGTTATAGGCCGTGCGGACCTTGGCCACCCGCGCAATCTTGGCCAGGACAGTGAAATGCTGTTTGCGGATGAATACCGGTGCGGACCGATCAAAAGGCGACGGACCATCTTCAACGGCAAACAGGCGATCATGCGGGAACGGCTCGCCAACGCACAGATTGGCGCTTTGCACCGATTCTGGGGTAAAGCCTTTGATCGGATGGCGATAAAGGCTGGCAATGGACGCGATCACAGGTGGGCTCCAAGGATGATGGCATTGCGCCAAACCGTTCTTTGCCAGAAGCGCGCGGCGCGATGAAGGATACGCCTCCCGAGGCCTTGAGCAAGCTTGTGGCCCGTTTGTCGCTGCGTGCCGTGCCGTGGCTGACCGTGGCTGTAATGGCGACCCTTTGGCCCCGGCGCAAGGCTCAAACGATCAGTGCCGCACGCTGCCAGACGCCAGACGATTTCGACGCTGTCGAGCCCGGACGCGGCCGTACGGCCCGCGCGCCATGGCAGATCCCCCCTTTGGGATGGAAGGACATCCTCTGGCGGACCTATATGGGCTCGATGATGGACCGGTTGCCAGCCCTGGCCGGAGGTGTGACCTTCTATATTCTGCTCGCCACCTTCCCGGCGATCGCCGCCTTTGTCTCGGTTTATGGCATGTTCCTGGATGTGCATGGGGTCGAGCAACGGTTAGCCCAGCTTTCCGAGGTCTTCCCTCAGGACGCTGTTGAGCTGATCAGGGGGCAGATGTTGCGCCTGGCCTCGCAGAAGCACGGGACCTTGGGCGCGGCATTAGCGGTCAGCACCCTGGTCTCAATCTGGAGTGCTAATGCCGGCATCAAGTCGCTGTTTGACGGCTTAAATATCGTTTATCAAGAAGAGGAAAAACGCTATTATCTGCAACGATCATTCACCACCTATCTGGCAACCTTTGCCGGGATCCTGTTCTTTTCCGGGATTGCCGGTCTGACCGTTGCTGCGCCGGTCGTTCTGCATACATTCGGTGTGAATAGCGTCCGCATCTGGCTGGGGCCGGTGCGTTGGTTGCTCGTCTATGGTCTGGCGGCTGCGGTATTTACCCTGGCCTACCGTTACGGGCCCAGCCGCGTCCCCGCCCGCTGGCGTTGGGTCATCATGGGTGGCCTGAGTGCTGCGGCCCTGTGGATGGTAGGGTCTCTGGCTTTTTCCTGGTATGTCAGTAACTTCACTCATTTTGGCGTGACCTACGGGTCACTGGGGGCGATGATCGCCTACATGCTGTGGATCTGGGTCTCGGTCTGGATTGTGCTCGTCGGAGCCGAACTGAACGCCCAGATCGAACACCAGACCGCTCAGGACTCCACGCGTGGCTCAGCCGCGCCCCTCGGTGAGCGCGGTGCCGTCGTCGCCGACAGTGTAGGTAAGGCCTTTACGGTATCCTGGGTCGAAGCGTGGGAGATTTCTCGGGACTTTCTCCAGCGCCAAGTCGACTACAGCATCGACACGGTGCGCGCTGTATTTCGCCGTTGAATGGGTTCTGAACCCCTTTGAATTTCAGTCGAAACTATCTTCCAAGCTCGCCAGCCGCGCGGCCTGATCCTCGGCGATCAGGGGCCCGATGACATCGTCCAATGCCTCGCCCTCGATCACCTTGGCTAGATTGTACAGGGTGAGGTTGATCCGGTGGTCGGTCACCCGCCCCTGTGGGAAATTATAGGTGCGGATGCGCTCGGACCGATCACCGGAGCCAACCTGGGACTTGCGGGCTTGAGAGCGTTCGCTGTCCAGGGCCTCGCGCTTTTGGTCATGCAGGCGCGCCGCCAGCACCTTCATCGCCCGGGCCCGGTTCTGATGCTGCGACTTTTCCGACGAGGTGACGACGATACCGCTGGGCAGATGGGTAATGCGCACTGCTGAGTCGGTTTTGTTCACGTGCTGGCCGCCGGCCCCGGAGCTGCGGTAGGTGTCGATGCGGATGTCGACATCGCGGATCTCGATGTCAACATCCTCGACCTCTGGCAAGACGGCGACGGTGGCGGCTGAAGTGTGGATACGTCCCTGTGCCTCGGTGTCGGGCACGCGTTGCACCCGGTGCACGCCGCTTTCGAACTTCATCCGGCCAAAGACGCCCTCGCCACCGATGGAAGCGATGATTTCCTTGTAACCACCGGCGTCGCCCTCGGAGAGGCTTTCCACCTCCACCCGCCATCCGCGCGAGGTGGCGTAGCGTTGATACATGCGAAAGAGGTCTCCGGCGAACAAGGCGGCCTCATCTCCGCCTGTGCCGGCCCGCACTTCCAAAATGGCTGAGGCGTTCTCATCGGCGTCGCGGGGGGCGAGAAACAGCGCCAATTCGCGCTCCAGCTCGGGCAGTTTTTCGTCCAACGCTCCCAGTTCATCTAAGGCTAAGGCCGCCATCTCCGCATCGTCGGCCCCGGCCATGGCCTGAAGTTCGTCGCGCTCGGCCCGCGCTTTGGCCAGCCGCTGCGCGCCCTCGGCTACAGGGCGAAGTTCGGCGTATTCTTTGCCCAGTCTTACAATTTCAGATCCATCACTGGCCGCGCTCATCCGCGCTTCGACTTCACGGAAACGGTCGAGCACCTGTTCGAGGCGGGCCTGGGGCAGACGCAAAATGGGAGTCCTGTTATTCAGAGTCGTGAACGGGCGCTCATCTAGCGCGCCACGACGCGGGCGTCACCACTTGGCGACATACTCCGCAAAAGGGTGTTTACTGACGTGACGTAGCCTGGGATAGGCATTTGTCTCGCATTACCTTTTGAAGGGCCCTCCAATGGCTGAAGCCTATATCGTCGCTGCCACACGTACCGCCGGAGGGCGCAAAGGCGGCAAGCTGGCCGGCTGGCACCCCGCAGATCTCGCTGGCAGCGTCCTGGACAACTTGCTTGATCGTACCGGTGCCGATCCGGCTCTGATCGAAGACGTTATCATGGGCTGCGTCGGTCAGGCCGGCGAACAGGCCAATAATATCGCCCGAGGCGCGGTTCTCGCCTCGCGTCTGCCAGAAAGTGTGCCGGCTACCAGCGTTGATCGCCAGTGCGGCTCTTCGCAACAGGCCCTGCATTTCGCCGCCCAGGCGGTGATGAGCGGCACACAGGATATCGTCATCGCCGCTGGCGTTGAGAGCATGACCCGTGTTCCCATGGGCACCCCCGTTGTCCTGCCGTTTAAGGCCGGTCTTGGCCATCCGATGAGCCCCCGCCAGCAGGCGCGCTATCCCAATATCCAGTTCAGCCAGTTCATGGGTGCCGAAATGGTGGCCGAGAAATATAAACTGACCCGTGAGCAACTCGACGCCTGGGGCTATCGCTCGCACCAGCATGCCATCGCCGCCACCCAGGCCGGCGCGTTCAACGACGAGATTGTCGCTATTGAAATCACCGACGCCGATGGCAAGATCTCGCTGCACACCGTGGATGAAGGCATCCGTTTCGAGGCCAGCCTTGAGGGAATCCAAGGGGTAAAGCTGTTGCAAGAGGGTGGCCGTCTCACCGCCGCCACCTCCAGCCAGATCTGCGATGGTGCCTCGGGTGTCATGGTAGTGAATGAGAGAGGCCTCAAAGCCCTGGGCATCGAGCCCCTGGCCCGAATCCACCACCTGACCATCATTGGCGGCGACCCCGTGATCATGCTCGAGGCCCCGATTCCGGCCACCCATCGCGCCCTGAAGAAGGCCGGCATGAAGATCGATGACATCGATCTTTTCGAAGTTAACGAAGCCTTCGCCTCGGTCCCCGTGGCCTGGCTGCAAGACACCGGTGCGGACCCTGAGCGGCTGAACGTCAACGGCGGTGCCATTGCCCTTGGCCACCCGCTGGGCGGTTCGGGCACCAAACTCATGACCACCCTGATCCACGCCCTGCGCGCTCGCGGGAAACGCTATGGCCTGCAAACCATGTGCGAAGGTGGGGGGTTGGCCAATGTGACGATCGTGGAGCGGCTGTAGGAGGGCCTTTCACGAACTCTCCCTCCCCTTTATGGGGAGGATGGCTCCGAGCGTAGCGAAAAGACGGGTGGGGAGTTTCATGGCTTTCAATACCCTTTCAGTTCAGAGCAAAACCCACCCTGACGGCTGTTGCCGTATGTCCCTCCCCATAAAGGGCAGGGAGGAAGTGGAGAGCCGATCACCCTCATGCCCTTCACAGCCACGGTCCTGACCATGTTCCCCGAGGCCTTTCCGGGGCCTCTGGGCGTTTCCCTGATCGGTACAGCTTGGCGGGAGCAGAATCTGTGGGCGCTGGAAACGGTGGACATTCGTGGGTTTTCCAAGGATAAGCGCGGCTTCCTGGACGACACCCCTGCTGGGGGAGGTCCGGGACAGGTGATGCGGGCGGATGTGATGGCTTCGGCGCTTGACAGCGTTGAGGTGTCTGGACGCCCGCTTTTGTATATGAGCGCCCGGGGGCGGCCCCTGACCCAGGCACGCGTGGACGGGTGGGCGATAGGGCCTGGCCTGATCGTGCTTTGCGGTCGTTTCGAGGGTGTGGATCAGCGTGTCATTGACGCGCGCGGGTTCGAGGAGGTTTCGGTGGGGGACGCTGTGCTTGCCGGTGGCGAGGCGGCGGCCCTGGTGGTCATCGAAGCCTGTGTGCGTTTGGTTCCCGGTGTCCTGGGACAGGCGAATAGTCTAAAGGAAGAGAGTTTCGAGGACCACCTGCTTGAACACCCACAGTACACCCGGCCTCGCGTATTTGAGGGACGGGAAATCCCTGAGGTGCTGCTCTCTGGTCACCACGGTGCGGTGGCCAAATGGCGGGCACAGCAGCGGGAGAGCGTAACGCGGGAGCGGCGACCAGATCTCTGGGCGGCGCATCTCGCCAATCAACAGGCAAAGGGCATTAAGCCCAGTAAATGAAGGACTTGTACTAAAAATGAACGTTATTCAGGAACTGGAAAAAGCAGAAGCCGCGCGTCTGCTGACCGACAAAAAAATCCCCGCCTTCCAACCGGGCGACACTCTGCGTGTCAATGTGCGGATCAAAGAGGGCGAGCGTGAACGCGTTCAGGCTTACGAAGGCGTCTGCATCGCCCGTTCCGGCGGCGGCCTGCAAGAGAACTTCACCGTGCGCAAGATCAGCTTCGGTGAAGGCGTTGAGCGGGTATTCCCGGTCATGTCGCCCATGATCGAAAGCATTGAGGTCAAGCGCAGGGGTGCGGTGCGGCGAGCCAAGTTGTATTACCTGCGCGATCGCCGGGGTAAATCGGCCCGTATTGCCGAACGCACCACAGGCAGTGGTGACCGCATCGACGCGCCTGACCCGCAAGATTAGGGGCTGACTGGGTGTCTGCCGAAGGTTGCCAGTCCAGCTGCGCAGGCTAGATCGGTGACGTCGGCCATCGTTTTCAAGCTCAAGCCTAGTTCTCCAGGCACAGCAGCGCTGTCCAGTGCCGCCGTATGGAACCCGTGACGGACGCAGGCTTGGTTAAGGGCCTTGCAGTGGTTGGGTCGGGCGAAGTTGTGAGCGACCTGTCGTTGCCGTTGGTCGTTACAAAGGCGGCGAACGCTTTCTTAGAATGAGCTTTGCTGGGTGCCTTGTGCCGGGCACACCAGCCGGGCAACATCTTCTGCCTCCGCCTCTGGCACAGCTCCCCCAGCCAGCGAAACGAACGCCAGAGCAAGCCTGATCGCGGGAAAAATGCTCATCGTATGCAATGTCGGTCCCACCCAGGGATCGGTTAGCGATCACCTTTGGGGTAAGACGCCAAACCGACACGGCGCGATTAACCACGGCGGCGAAGCGCCTCAGGGGCTTGCCGGTTTACCTCCGCCATGGCCGCCAGCGGCCACTGCACCGATACCGCCGAGCGCGGCGAGGCCGCCCAACACAAGGAGGCCAGAGGAATGCCCTCCTGGTTTGGAAGCCATTTCGGCCTTGGGCAGGCACTTGCGCATGCAGGATTTACTGAAGTTCTTAAAGGATTTGACACTGCTCGTTGCGCCGGTAACCCTTCGCTGCCATTGGGCGTCGCAGAATCGGCTAACGCTGTCCTCATAGGAGGTGTGCAGGTTCTCAGGCGAGGGGCAGGTCACCTCCGCCCCGACAGCCATCGGACTGATCGCCCACATCAGGGCAAAGCTGAGAATCGTTTTGCTCATCGCCAAGTTCCAGGTTCGATCTCACTTCTGTGAGACCAGGGCATAAACATGCCTCCTACCGGCCCGGTTCGCAAGCACCTGTCCATGCGGGACTGTTCAAGCAAGCCTGTGCTTGCGCGGCTCTACCGGCTGGAGGCATAGCCGCAGCCATGGGGTTAAAAAGTGTCAAAGGCATAGACGGCGCGGGGTGGCAGGCGTTGATTCCCACGCCGGTCGTCATCCGTCATATTGTCCTGGTGATTGCAGCCTATATCTGTGCTGCGGTAGTCGTTCTCGCCTGCGTTTTGAGCCTTCGCTACGTCGTATCTGCACAATTGGTCCGTCATGCTCTTGCCTATTATTTTATCGCCTCGTTGGCGTCGGGCGTGGAACCCGGAAGCGCCAAAGCTGTGCTGTTGCGGCCCGAAACCATCGACGGTCGACCGGACCTACGCGCCTATCTGCTCGCCGATCTGGTTAAATCCATACTGGTCGCGCCGATCCTGATCCTGGTTTGGCATTTTGCTGATCCCGATATCACCTTGGCGAGCCTAGCTTGGACGCCTCTGATCACGTTCGGCGGTTTTGCAGCGACGGACCTGAGGCTTAATCTGGACGTTCAGGGTCGCCATGGCTCAGCCCTTTGGTTCAAACAGGGCAGTCACGCCGGCAGCTTCGCGGTGCTGGCTATCGCAATCTGTCTGGGCGCGTGCGTTCCCGTGGCCATAGGTGCCGCTGCCGTCACCCGCTGTGCTGTCGCGGCCGCCCTGGCGATCACGTCCCGGCCTCGACGAGCAACGATTGAGGTGTGGACGCAGGGCCTGCGTCTGTTGCGCCAAAGGACCTGGGTGGCCCTGATGGCGGCGTCCGCAGTGGCGGCCCTGGGCGGGTCGATTGATCGCGTAATCGGCCTCAGATATCTGCCAGCAGCCGATTATGCGGCCTATTACCTGCTCTTTGAGACCCTGACCCGGTTCTGGCTGGTCCCATTCATGCTAAATCCGATTGTGTTTGCGCGCCGCGCGGCCGGACAGCCCAGCTCCCTGTTGATCAGACGCGCCTGGCAGTTCCTGCTCCTGGCGGGTGCGGGCTTCCTCGCCGTCGTCACCGTCGCTGCCTTGTTGCTTTCAGGGCCGATCAGGCAGTTTCTGGGCCTGGATTTCGGGCTCTTAGTCGTGCCCTTTACCCTGGCTGTGGTCATCAACGGCTTTGCCCAGCTTCGCATTACAGAGTTGCAGGCCGGTGGATCTGTTCGCGCCGGCCTATGGGTCTCCGCCGTCGGGGCCGGTGTTGGACTTCTTGCCTTCGCGAGCCTCGTACACCTCATGGGCGTGAACGGTCTGTTGTGGGGATGGTTGATCAAGTCAGCAGTTGAGTTTGGTCTGGCCATGGTGCTGGGTCGCAGAGGCTGATGGCTTTGCGCGGACCGTATGAAAGGCAATCAGCGCTGGCCGCTGTCAATGCTGGCGAAGTTTTGCCAAAGGATGGGGCCATGAGCCAAGCCTTTTTTGACCTGCGCGCGACGCACAATCCAAATCGCTGGGTTCTGCCCCTTAGCGATAGTCTGTGTGTCGGCCCACCCGGCGCGGCGTTCATGTTTGGCGGCGTCGGGATGGGGGCGGCGATTGCGGCTATGGAGCGGACCTGCGGGCGGCCAGTGATCTGGGCCACAGCGCAATATCTCTCCTTCGCCAGACCCTCGTCGACTGTCGATCTGGATGTCTGGGTGCCGGCGCATGGTCATCATACTAGCCAGGCGCGGGTAATCGGTCATGTCGGCGACAAGGAAATCCTGACGGTCAATGCCGCGTTGGGGGATCGACCCAGCGACATCGAGCACCAGTGGGCCAAGATGCCAGCCGCTCCCGAGCCGGAAACCTGCGAACTCTCCGAGCGTTGGCAGGAAGACCACGAAGACCTGCATAGCCACATCGAAGTGCGCGTCGCCAGCGGCCGGCACACGCGCCGTGCCCACCCCGAGGGACCTAGTGTGGATGGCCGGATGATACTATGGGCGCGCCCACGCGGCGATCACCCGATTGATTCCTCGATGCTAGCCATTATTGCCGACCATGTGCCCTCGGGGGTTGGCCATGCCCTGGGTCGCCATGCCGGTGGCAACAGCCTGGACAACACCATTCGTCTGTTACGCATCGTGCCGACAAAATGGGTCCTGTGCGATATTCGCATTGACGGTGCCCAGGGCGGGTTCTGTCACGGCTCAATGCGTCTGTTTGCTGAGGACGGCCAGTTGATGGCGGTCGCCAGCCAGTCGATGATCCTGCGTGTGCGTGAAAATAACTGACCTTGATGGCGATATTCAGCGACCGTGGCTTAGCCGCGCCGTCTACATAGGTGGCGCGGTACCGTTTTCACCGATCGATACATTGCCGGCACCCAGGCTGCCGTTCGGCAGTTTTTGGCCCAGAATAAAGACACTGACGCCCGGCTTCAGCAGCGTGCGCGGGCCAGGTGAAAATCCGACCACAGGGATGTTTGGCGGCACTAAAATCTGACGGGTGCCACCCGGATAGGCCACTTCAAGCATCCGCCCGTGATGACCGGCGGTGACCTTGCCGATGGTGCCATTGGTCATCATCGAGTGCGGCTTCAGGTCCCATGGATAGTGGCCTTCGCCCATCTTAACGCCGGGAGGAAACACGTGCACTTCGAGTGAGCGGCCCGTGCCATCGGGACGATCCATATTGGTCGTGCCGATGAAACTGCCCGGTTGAATGGTGCTGACGTCCACAGGCTTCATCACCACTAGGCCCCACTCGGGGGTCAAGGTTACCGTAACCGGCGGCCCTTTTTTGGGTTGCACGACCAACGTCTGGCCGACCAGAGTTTTCACCTTGCCGCGCACGCTGGCCGTCTGGGCCGAGGCGAACCAGGGCAGCGACAGGGCGAGGCCTGCCGCGATAATCAGACTCATCAGACGACGCATTTTATTCCCCATGGGTTATTTCCTAATCATTGGGTAGCATGCTTGGCCTAGATGCGCGAGCAAAGACCGGGCTTGATCTGAGGTCTGTCGCTTTGATCACCAGCCTATCCGAAGATGACGCCGAACGGGTGCAGACATCGTCAGTGGCCGAAGCCATCAGGCCGAAGACCCCTCTCCCGTGAGCTGGGGGAATGCTCTGATCATTTGGCCGAACCCTTAAGCGTGTTGATCTCGTCGCTGGCCGCCCAACGCAGCGGCGACGCAGGCAATCAAGGCTCCGATAAGTAGGGCGATGGCGGAGAATATCGAAGCGGTAGCGGCAGCTTTGCGGGCCGTTTCCGCAACCGTACGAGCTGAGGTGACTGCTAGGTCAATACGATTAAGTGCCTGATCGGAGGTCACGCCAGTCCGTGCCACAATAACATAGGCGAGATAATCGCGATCAGCGACCGTCACTCCACCGGCACTCAGATCGCGGGCCAACAGTCTATAAGCTTCGCTGCGCGCGGCACCGGCTGAGGGACTGTCGTCGGCATGGTCCGAGCGGAACAAGCGGTCGATGGCGTAGGTTTGCCCGCCCGCCGTGTCACGGGATGCACTCTGCGCCCGATCTGCGCCCAACGGTGCGCTAGCCGCAGCAACCGCAACGATGGCCACGGTCACTACCGACCAGGTCAACAGGCCGTGGGCGGTGTCGCGAAAAAACACCTCGTGCTCGTGCAACCCTGTCCAACGGGTGCGGAGTCTGCCAGCGATGTAGCCGCCGAGGCCCGATGCCACCCATTGGGTGACGATCAGCCACAGACCAGTCATTACGGCAAAACTGGCCACTGGTACCGCAGCACCCGGCCACGGTGAGGCTGCCGCCAAGCCGAATCCCGCTCCGGCGGCCAGCATTATGAGGGTGACCCCAGCGGCTGCGAATGCGCCACCCGCGATGGCTCCCCAGGAAATCGCTGAAATGGACGGCGACATAACCTCACCGGCGGTTTCACCGCGCGGAATTGGGCTTAAGGTGTCGATTGTCATGATTGTGAACGTCCCTTGCGTTGCGATCAGTGAAAGAGCAACGCGAGGATAATGATTACGGGGATCGGAACGCCCAGAAACAGCAACAAAATAGCACGACCCATCGAAGCCTCCTGAATTTAAGCCAATGAAACAACGTTGAGGTTGCACTCTGGTTCCCAATAGGGCTCGCAGGGCATCATAAATTCTCGTTTTGAACACATGAAGGTTTTTTGCGGCCTTAGTGAATTGGTTCGGCGCGAGCTGTTCACGTAACTGCCTCGCAGCCTTGCCTCACGGGGCTGAGAAGCGTATTCGAGCGGCCTCAAAATATTCAGGAGAATTGACGATGGGTTACCGGGTCGCCGTAGTTGGCGCTACCGGCGCGGTCGGGCGCGAGATGCTGAACATCCTCGAGGAAGTTGAATTCCCCGTCGACAAGCTACACGCCATCGCCTCGCGCAAGTCCTTGGGGGTCGAGGTGGGCTGGAAGGCCGGCGTCGTCAAATGCGAGGATGTGGCTCAGTTTGATTTCTCCACTGTGGACGTCGTGCTTATGAGCGTCAGCAGCGACTTTTCACGTGAGTGGGCCCCCAAAATCGGTGCCGCCGGTCCGATTGTGATCGACAATTCCTCGGCGTGGCGGATGGATCCTGATGTGCCGCTGATTGTGCCTGAGGTGAATCCAGACGATGTTTCCTATGCGCACCGCAAGAACATCATCGCCAATCCGAACTGCTCCACGGCCCAACTGGTAGTGGCACTCAAACCCTTGCATGACGCGGCGCGGATCAAGCGGGTAGTAGTTGCGACCTATCAGTCCGTTTCCGGGGCCGGCAAGGAGGGCATGGACGAGCTTTGGGATCAGACCAAGGGCGTCTTTGTCCTGGGCGCGCCTGAGCCTAAAGTCTTTCCTAAGCAGATTGCCTTTAATGTTATCCCCTATATCGGGACGTTTCGCGACGACGGCTACACCGACGAAGAGGCCAAGATGTGGGAAGAGACCCACAAGATGATCGACCCCGCCATTGCCCTGACTGTCACCTGCGTGCGCGTGCCGGTTATGGTTGGCCATTCCGAAGCGGTGAATATTGAGTTCCACGAAGAGCTGGACGAGGACGATG
This sequence comes from Caulobacteraceae bacterium, assembly GCA_043742825.1. Lineage (GTDB taxonomy): Bacteria > Pseudomonadota > Alphaproteobacteria > Caulobacterales > Caulobacteraceae > Acaudatibacter. The sequence continues at coordinate 13,847 of JAYTXQ010000079.1, forward strand.
CTCGCGACATCCTGCGCGAGGCGCCGGGGATTATGGTGATCGATAAGCGGGAGCCTACTGGCTATATGACGCCCAAAGAATCCCAAGGTGAGTTCGCGGTCTATGTCTCGCGCATTCGACGCGACCCGACGGTCAAGCACGGCCTTTCCATGTGGGTGGTGTCGGACAATCTGCGCAAAGGTGCGGCGCTCAATGCGGTTCAAATTGCCGAGCTTTTGGCCGAACGCGGCCTGATTGGGCGTAAGGTCCTGGCGTGACCCAATCGCTTGCGTCAGGCGGGCAATCCCGTCAGGCGTTGGTCGCGGGGGTAGTCTGTTATACCTTATGGGGGGGGATACCTTTGCTCTTCCTGGTCATGGGCCGGGCAGGTGCCAGCCCAATGGAGATCGTTGGCCAACGCGCAGTGTGGTCAGTGCCATGGGCCGCGACGCTGGTTCTGCTGGCCGGCCAGGGGCGACATGTCTGGACCGCCCTTTTCCAGCCCAGAACTATGGCCTGGCTAGTCGTTTCCACCCTGTTGCTCACCTGTAACTGGGGGACGTTCGTCTGGGCGGTCAATAACGGGCATAATATTGAGGCCAGCGCCGGCTACTACATCGTTCCCCTGATCAGTATGGGCGGCGGCGTGCTGTTCTTTGGCGAGAAGATGGACCGTTTTGGCGCAGGGGCCATGGCGCTGGCCGGGACCGGTGTTGCCCTGCAATCTGTAGCTTTGGGGCATTTGCCCCTTATCGGAATGATCCTGGCTTTGAGTTTCGGCAGCTATGGCCTGGTGCGTAAGCATGTATCGGTTGATGCACAGGCGGGCTTGATGATCGAATCCTTGCTGATCGCCGTGCCTGGCCTGGCCTTTAGCATCTGGCTATTCGCCAGCGGTGGCGGGCTTTTTGGCCATTCACTTGGCGGCTCACTTTTGATGGCGACAACTGGTCCGGCGACGGTCATTCCCCTGGTCCTGTTCTCCTGGGCTGCGCGCCGATTGCGGCTTTCCACCATGGGGTTTTTGCAGTTTCTGGGTCCCACGGCGGGGTTTGCCCTGGGTGTGGCTACCGGCGAGCCGCTGACGCCGATGCGCATCATCTCCTTTGCCTTCATCTGGAGCGGAGCGGTCGTATTTATCCTCGGTGCCATTCGCGCCTCGCGACAGATGACACCGGTCTAGACTGCGGACACACGCACGGTAGTGGGGCCGAGCAGGCGCGTCGCCACCGCTTTCACAGCCAATTGCAAAGCGTCGGGGGGCGCATCACCCACCAGCAGTCGGGCAGTAAACAGGGCGGTGAGCAAGTCGCCAGTTCCATTGGCGGCTGTCGCGGCCCGAGGGTGCGTCGCCAACCAGGCCCGGTCGGCATCGGCATAGAGGACCCCGATGTCTGCGCCGCTGTGAATCGAGGAAACTAGGACAGGCCGGCCCAAGGATCTTGCCGCAGCCACTGGGTCGCTCAGGTCTTGACCGGTGAGCCATGCTAACTCCCAGGCATTGGGTGCCAATAGGTCGGCACGCGGCACAAGCTGATCGCTGATCGCCCGCGCCACGGCGGGGCTGACATAGAGGCCTTTAGGACTGTCTCCCATGATCGGATCGATGATGACCCGCGCCATGGGATTGACCGCTTTGATCGCATCAATCGTCTGTGCAGCGGTGCTGATCTGTTGCGACGAGGCGAAATAACCAGTGATCACCGCCTGCAAACGGCTAAAGGCACCGTCCGCCTGTACGCCCTCAAGCACGCCCTCAAAAAGGTCCTGCCCCACCGCTCCTCCGCCAGGGCGTCCCAAGCCCGGGTGACGGCCAAAAAGCACGGTCGGGACCAGGATCGTTTCTATCCCGGCGCGTGCCAAAGCTACGACCTGAGCGCTGCCGCCCACATCACTTGCCGACACGTGGCTGGAGAGGATCAGGACCAGGGACATCTGGGCAGATAACACCTCAGGTTGTGTCTGGTCGCCCTGGAACTTCGACCACCCTGATGATACACTCAGAGGTGTTCGGCAAACACACGCATGCGCCCATCAGGACAATAACTGGGCAGGGACCAAGCCTATGAACATTGCGGCGATGAACCGGTACGGCAGCCTGTGCGCCGAGATCTATGACCTGGATAAGCCAGTCGGGTCGTTCCCGGATATCAGCTATTACACCCAAGCTCTGAAAAACCTGCAAGGTCCGGTATTGGAGGCGGCCTGCGGCACAGGGCGGCTGACCATCCCCCTACTGGAGGCGGGGATCGATATCTGGGGGTTCGACCACTCCGCCGATATGCTGGCACTGGCGCGGGCCAATCTGGCGACAAGGGATTTATCGACCCGTTTGAAACAGGCGGGCTTCGCCGATTTTGACTTTGATCAGGCCTTTGCCGCGATCATCGTCCCAGCAAACTCGTTCATTCTGATCGATGATTTCGACGGGGCCATGGCGACGCTTGCGCGTTTTCATCGCCACCTGATGCCGGGCGGTAAACTGCTGATTGACCTGCCACCGTTAAGCTTTTTCACAGGGGACGTCCGTCCACGCAGTTGGACGGCCGCCAACGGCGATCTGTTGCGGCTGGAGAGCCGTCTGGCCCAGAGCGACACCGTTGCCCAACGCAGGGTCAATCACGACCGCTATGAGCGCTGGCGCGATGGATGCTTGTTGGAAACCCAACTGGAGTTCTTCGCCTACCGGCTGTGGGGCATGCGCGAGTTTGAAATGGCTCTCGCGGCCAACGGCTTTGTCGATATTCAAATCAACGCCAACTACCGCCCCGGCCGACCACCCGCAAAGGGTACCCAAATCCTGAATTTTTCAGCATCCCGTTAGAGCTTGGTGCGTTTGCAGGGACCTGTCCGAAATCTGCGTCCTGCCATAGTGGAGTTGTTTTAGGCGTCGGTGGTGTTGTCGGTGGTCCTAATCAATTGATCGACACCGTCCAGCACAGTGCTCACCTGGGTCAGGTTACCGGTTTGATCGCTAATACTCTGTTGGGCCGCCTCGATTGAAGCTGTGACCTCGCCGATACGGACCATGAGTTTGCTCACGTCCGGGTCATTGTCAATGGCGCTCAACAGGCGCTGGCGGGCGACAAGCAATTGCTCGCCGGCATGGTCCGACTGGGTTTTGAGGGTGGCTGTTTTCGTATCATCCTCGCCGTCGGATGCCGTGTTCCAGGCCTGAAGCAGGCGCGTGTGCAGGGCGTCGAGCTTGCAGACCAGGGCCTGCACATCATCAGCATTTGCCACAGATAGTATCCTTTATGGCGTTAGTAGAATCACGGATTGGCTTTCGCTGTCGGGCCTTTGATTTCGGCTAGGCTCTGCACAACTGTGGCAAAGGCTTCGGCCTGTGCGATGCTCTCGCCGATGTCCAGTTTGGGGTTCCTCAAGATATTGACGACCTCAGTATGGGTTTTGGCCAGAGAGCTGAAGTCGGTTTCGATGGCGCGGGCCCCGGTGAGATCATTTGCCGACTGCACGATGTCGGCCAGCAGGGTCGCGCGATCACCTGGGGATAAGGTCGGGGTCTTGCGGTCAGTATCATACTGGGTTTTCAGCCCCACCAGCCGCGTCTGAGACACCTCGATAAGTGAGGCGCGCAACTGCGTCGTCTCGGCCCCCAGCAAGGTCGCGGTCGCGGCAACAACCGGATCTGCGGCGCTGGCGACCCGCAACAGCAGCGCCCGTCTTTTGCGGACTTCGAACTGTTTGCGGGCGAAGACCAGGGCATCCAGGACCGGGCCGGCAGCGACGCCCACCGGACCGACCATTGCCGCCAGCGTCTTTACACTGTCCGCGGCTTTGGTCGCGGCGGTATCTGCATCGGCGAGATCCTTTGCCTGCGCCAGATCAGCCATAGCACCTGCATAATCGGCGATTGTCGTAACCAGCTTTTGCAGGTGCTGCGTTCGCGACGTCAATACGAGATCCTTTTCGGGTGCGGGGTCAGCCGGATCACCGGTTTTGATCACGCAGGCCGCAGACTGGTTCGTCGCCGCAAAACATTCGGGAGCCAATTTGAGACGCCTTGAACCCTCAGCGACCCTTGCCAGTTGGTCGGCCTGGACCGCTGCTGTTTCAGCATGAGAGAGGTTGGCAAAGTCGCTCCGGGCGGCGCTGGCCACGGTGTGAAAGGCAGCAGTCTGGTCGGTGGGCAGGCTGGCGCACCCGCAGATCAGGCTCGCAAGCCCGATGGCTGCCAGATGCCAGATGCCGCCTGACCGGATTATCCTGTCCATGTCCTACTTCGCCTCTGCAATGGCCTTCATGTTGCGTAACGCCCCCTCGAACACGGCGCGGCGCCTGGCTTTATCGGTATCCCGCGCGGCCTGATCGCCTGCGGAACTGACATCGTACAGCAGCGTGTAGAACAGCCGGGTTTGGGTCGCCGACAGCGGCCTAGCTTCCAGGAAGCCGTGGTAAAGATCATAGGGCTTTCCGGTCACCGCTGGTTGGGTGTAGCCATAAGAAAGACCGGTCCTGGCCACCAAAACCTCGGTCACGCGACCTCCTGCTATCGAACGCACGGAGCCGATTTCGCCTGCCCCTTGGGTGATCGTACAATCGATCTTTAACCACGTGCCCAGATCACAATATTTGCCCACCTTTGCCCAAACCTCTGTCGCTGGTTTTTCAACATCGATGCTCATGGCGACGACTGCATAGTCGGGGCTGCCTGTCGGAGTTGGGCTCTGGGCCATTGCGGAGCTGCACATCAGGGTGGTGAAGGTTAAGGCAGCGATGTGGCGCATCAAGGTCTCCGGCAATATCGAGCAGCGAAACGCGAGCCTATACCAATATGCGCCGACACAGAATGCTGCGATAGACAAACCATCAGGAGGCATTTCATGCTGGCGGCGTGGTACGATCAACTTGGGCCAGCTCGAGAGGTGCTGGTGTTTGGCGAGCGACCCCGGCCCGAACCTGGGCCGCGCGAGGCCTTGATCAGGATCAGGGCATCTGGGGTAAATCCGTCGGATGTGAAGTCCCGCGCCGGCCGAGCCGGGCCGATGCTCTATCCACGCATCACCCCCAACAGCGATGGTGCTGGTATTGTCGAAGCGGTGGGCCACCTAGTCCCGCCGGGTCTGGTGGGAAAGCGGGTGTGGTTCTATAATGGCCAGAGAAACGGTCGCGCCTTTGGCACTGCGGCTGAATATATTGAGTTGGATGCCGAACTGTTGCGCGTTTTGCCGGACAACGTCAGCTTTGCACAGGGCGCGACCCTCGGTATCCCGGCGATGACCGCGCATCTTTGCTTGTTTATCGCCGGACCGGTGCAAGGGCGAAATGTTCTGGTCACCGGCGGGGCGGGAGCGGTGGGTCACTACGCGGTGCAACTGGCCAAATGGGCCGGTGCCAGAGTCGTGGCGACTGTCAGCACTGAGCAAAAGGCCGTGCGCGCCCTGGCCGCAGGGGCAGACCATATTATCAATTATCGTAACGAAGATCTTGCCGAGCGCCTTACGGCTCTGCTGGGCCAACAAGGCCTTGATCATGTCGTCGATGTCGATTTCGGTGGCAACGTTGCCAAGCTGCTTCCAGTTATGCGTCCAGGTGGATCAATCGCCTTCTACGCCACAGATACTGACCCGTCACCTGCGGTTCCAGGCTTCGCGATGATGTGTGGGAACCTCAGCCTGCACGGGATTGTGCTGCCCACCTCTCGACCGGAGTTGCGCCGCCGGGCCCAGGACGACATCACCCATTGGGTTTCCACCGGCGAGCGCCAGCTCAGTGTGGCGTCCATCCACCCTTTGCCCCATATCGCAGCGGCGCACGAGGCCGTCGAGCGAGGTGACAAAGCTGGCACTGTTGTGGTCGAGGTAGCGTAGGCTTGCCCGACGCGATAAGGTGTTTTTAACCTGCAGATCAAACAACAAAGAGGATGCGTAAGTGAACCAGATGATCGTCGATACCCAACCCCACCTACAGCCCGACCTTGAGGCCGAACTAAACAATCTTGGCATGTCTAAGGAGGCTGCGCCTTTGTTCGCAGCGGTAAAGGCCCATATCGCCGAAAACGTCGAGCCGATTGCCGAAGAGTTCCATCGCCTGGGTGAAGGGCGCGCTGATCGCTGGAGCTGGGCTCCGGGGCAATTGGAACTGCTCGAAGGGGCAAAGAACAAGGCCAAGGCTTCAGGATTGTGGAATTTCTTCCTGCCCAATTCTGAAATCGGCCGGGGGCTGACCAACCTGGATTATGCCTATATCGCCGCAGAACTTGGTCGCCAGCCCCTCGCCTCGGAAACCCTCAATTGTTCGGCACCCGATACCGGCAACATGGAGGTATTGGAGCGCGTGGGTACCGACGAACAAAAGGAAAAATGGCTCAAGCCCCTGCTCAACGGCGAAATCCGCTCCGCCTATGCCATGACTGAGCCGGGCGTCGCTTCATCAGACGCCAAGAATATCGCTACCCGCGCCGAACTGGTGGGTGACGAATGGGTGATCAACGGCGAGAAGTATTACATCTCCGGTGCTGGCGATCCGCGCTGCAAGATCATGATCTGCATGGTCAAGACCAGCCCCGATGCGCCCAAACAGTTCCAGCAGTCGCAGATTCTGGTGCCCATGGACACGCCCGGCGTGACGATCCTTGGGGCTATGGAAGTTTTTGGTCACGACCATGCGCCCAGGGGGCATATGCATCTGAAACTGGACAACGTCCGTGTGCCAAAGGAAAATATCCTGCTCGGCGAAGGCCGGGGTTTCGAAATTTCGCAAGTTCGCTTAGGCCCCGGCCGCATCCACCATTGCATGCGCTCCATCGGCCAGGCCGAGCGGGCTCTGGACCTGATGGTCAAACGGGCGACGACGCGGGTTGCCTTTGGCAAGCCTTTGATTCAACTGGGCGGCAACCTGGAAATCGTCTCGCGCGCCCGTATCGAGATTGAGGCCATGCGCCTGATGGTGCTGAAAGCCGCAAAGGCGATGGACGTGCTGGGCAACCGCGAAGCCCGCGTCTGGGTCAGCATGGTCAAGGCCATGGTGCCAGAACGCGTCTGTCACATTATCGATCAGGCGATGCAGATCCACGGCGCGACCGGCATCTCGCAATGGACACCTCTGGCTGGCATGTACACCGACCAACGCCACTTGCGCTTTGCCGACGGTCCCGATGAAGTGCACCACATGGTCGTCGGGAGAGCGGAACTCAGCCGGCATTGAGGCGTTGAAAAGAGCTGCGCCTTGGCGTCCGGAGACCCCGCCGGGGCCTTACACTGCAATTTTGAAAGGAATGTTCTGATGAAATTGATCCTGTTGAGCACAACCTCGGCGTTTCTGTCGCTGGCCACCAGCTTGGCCGGCGCGGCAGTGATGCATTTTTCGGCACCCTTGGCGGGGGCTGATGAGGTTCCAGCTAACACCACAGCGGGGACTGGCGAGGTCGTGGCGACGCTGGATACCGACAGCAAGGCCTTCGCCTATACGGTCACCTATTCAGGTCTCACCGGACCGGGCGTGGCGGCGCACTTTCATGGTCCTGCCGGCCCCGGCGTAAATGCGCCGCCTGTGATCATGGTCGCCATGGGATCCAGCCCGATGAGCGGGAAAATGACGCTCTCTGACGCTCAAGTTGCTGATCTCAATGCCGGAAAATGGTATCTTAACATTCACACCAGCGCCCACCCCGGCGGCGAAGTTCGCGGCCAACTGAAGATGATGATGCCTTAGTATCCCCGTGGTATCCCTGCGCCGATCGGCGCAGGGAATATCACGTCCACGCTCGCGGAATCATTTCGGCGTGCTTCTTGTCCGCCACCACCTCGCCATCAAGCGTCGCCAGCAGCCGCTCCTCCACACGGAAATGCGTTGCTGTGGCGCTGATAGAGACCGACGCTTTGATGGCGACGTCCCAGCCTGGCCGCTGGAAGCGCGAGGCCTGATCAGCACGCCAAACGCAGCTCAAGGGGTCGCCGACCGTCATCGACAACACCACATCGGGTCCGGCGCCTGAAACGGTCTCACCGATATTTTTGATCTTATCGACGGACAGGGGCCAGGTTTCGACGACCCGGACGACTCCGTCGGCTTCTCTGATGTCCATGATCGGCCAACCCTTGGGATCGCCAGGCAGCGGTGGGGCGAGAGCAATGGGCATGGGTGCTTCCGTCGCCGGATGCGGCCGCACCGGCAACTCCAGACGCGAAAAGCCGAGCTCCAAGGCGAGGGTCGCCACCTGCGGCGAAGGCCAAACCAGCGGCCACAGGCTTTCGGAGAGGGAGGCGCGGATCCGGCTGCCGGCCCTAAAGCGATGAGCGGTGAAATTGAGAGGGATATCCACGTCGTAAAACCGGTCCGGCGCAAGTGGCGCAGGGTGCTCATGGCCATCGCGGTGGGTGAGGTTCAGCAGGCCATAGGTGATCAGCCATGATTTACCCTCCCGCGTGACCTCGCACAGCCGGATGGCGAGGCGGGCTACTGGCCGGTTGGCCGCGAGGCGAACCCGCAACGTCGGCGCTCCCAGGATCTCAACATCTTCGGTCAAGGCTGGAGTGTCGAATACCAGCGACCGGGCGTCGTCGGCCGACTGCTCGTGGGGAAGTTCGGTCGGGGCGAAGGGCACCCACTCCACCTTGGCCAGACCCACGATCAAATCGCCGACGATGTGGGCGGTTTCAGCCGGTTGCGGAGCCGTGTGGAGTCCGCCTCCACCCAGATAAAGCGCGTGTGTGCTGATGCCGGGGGCAGGCCAGGTCTGTTCGGCGACCCAACGTCCGGGAATGAGGCCCGGCGTCACCTGAGCCGCCGTCGCGTCGGGCATATAGACGCGCAGCATGGGGTCATCCATGATCCCTGTCGCCTCGCCCAACAGCCACTGCCGCCACCAGCGGACCTCTTCCCACGCCCAGTCGAGGGCCGGGCCGGGCGTGGCGGGTGAGGGGTAGCCGTGCTGCCAGGGGCCAAACAGACCTTTGCGGGGAACCTTGAGTCCGGCCAAAAGACGGGGGATCTGATTGCCGTAGGAATCCACCAGGCCGCCGATCGCATAGGCCGGGCATCGGATCGCCTCCAGGTCCAGGCCCACCGAGCCCTGACGCCAATAGGCATCGTTGGTCTGGTGCGACAGCCACCGCGCGGCGATCGGCGGTGTGGCGTCCAGTCGTTGACGCCATTGATCTTTCCAGTCCGGCCCGGTGATCAGCGGATCGGGCGGGGCAGCCATTACAGCCTTCATGCTGGTGGCCCATTTCAACCCCGTGAGGGCGAAGACTCCGCCGAGGTAGTGAGCGTCATCGGTGTAGCGCATGTCGGACGCTGATATGGGCATGATTGCCTTTAGGGCAGGCGGGGCCAGGGCGGCGGCCTGTAAGGTGCTGAAGCCGCCCCAGGAAACGCCGCGCATCCCCACCGCCCCGTTACACCAGGCTTGCTTCGCCAGCCAGGTGATGGCGGCGACCGCATCCTGCTGCTCGATGGCAAGGTATTCGTCCACCAGAACACCGGTGGAGTCGCCCGAACCCCGCGTGTCCACGCGCGCATAGGCGACGCCGTACTGGGCCAGCGTCTGGCCCCAATAGTGGCCGAAGGCGCGATAATGGTCACGCTTACGATAGGGAATGTACTCCATTACCACCGGGGCGGGGCACCGCGCAGGGTCCGCTGGCAGCCACAGTTGCACCGCCAGCTTCACCCCATCGGGCATGGGAATGAAGCTGTTTTCGATAACCTCCACACTGCCCTTAGATGGCAGGGTCCAATCCTTGGGGGCCGTGGCGAAGGATCGAACCGGGCCTGCCGCCACAGCTGCGGCACCGACCGCCGACCTCATGAGGTCCCGTCTGCGCATCGGTGCTAAAATTTCACCTTCCGCCGCGCGCCGAAAGTTCGTGGACGCGGGTAGGTGACGCGGTCGCTCGTCTGATAGATCGCAGAGTGGGTCGCCTGGAAAATGTCGGTGACATTCACGCCGTTGGTAAGATTATTGCCAAAGAACACGATTTTGTCGGATTCGAAATCATACGCACTCAAAGCTCTGTCAGCAAACTAATATCGCCAAAATTGGTCGGTGAAAATGATCATCAGGTCGATCGCCTGTGGGTGCTATGCGGACTGGATTTCTGAGGTCGCTTTTCAGCCACAAGTACTTGGAGGAGCTTCGCCAACCACCGTGATTTATTTGCCGGCGGTGGCCGGTGAAATTGAACCTCTCTTAACCGCAGTTTAGTGTTTTCATGTCCAGCTGCCGATCCTATTCGCCCCAGTCTGCCACCAGTCGAGCGATGCATTTCGTCTGACAAGATTCCGACGACCCACCGAGCACTGACCGCCGATCAAGACTTGACCTCCCGGCGCGACTTTGGTTAAGACCAATTCAGCGTGTATCGTCGCGCTCGAGAACCCCTCCTTGGACGCACTATTAGTGGTCCGCTTAAAGTCGAGGCTCCCAGATCATGATCGCAACTCCCCGAGCGCTTCTGCTCGCATACTCTTCTTTGACGGCCGCCTGCCTGGTTTTGGCTGTTCCCGTAGCTTCCGGAGCGGCGGAGGCAGCGGGCAATGCTGCAACTGCGAATGAGGTGCAAGAGATCGTGGTGACCGGCAGCTTGTTCCGCCGCACCAATATCGAGACTGCCTCGCCGGTCACCGTGCTTAGCGTCGAGCAGCTGTCGCGGCAGGGCCTGACCAATGTCGCGGACGCGGTGCGGTCGATCTCGGCGGACAATAGCGGCACTGTGCCTGAGGCGTTCAGCAACGGCTTTGCCTCTGGCTCGTCTGGTGTTGCCCTGCGGGGCCTTACCGTCAACTCGACCCTGGTGCTGATTGACGGCCTGCGTACGGCCAATTACGGCCTCGCGGACGACGGGCAACGAGGCTTTGTCGACCTCAACACCATCCCATTCAGCCTCGTGCAGCGCGTTGAGGTACTGAAAGATGGTGCCTCGTCGCTCTATGGTGCTGACGCCATAGGCGGCGTGGTCAATCTTATCCTGAAGCCCACGTTCGAGGGCATCGAAGCCAACGCAGAGCTGGGCGATTCGCAGCATGGCGGCGGCTTTGGTCAGCGCTATACGGTCACCGTCGGTCATGGTGACCTCTCCACGGACCGTTACAACGCCTACTTCAACTTCGAATTCCAGAAGGACGCCCGGATCAGCGTCGGCCAACGCGGATTTCCCTTCAACACCAACGACCTTTCGTCGATCGGCGGTCAAAACAACATCGGCGGCCAGCCCGGACTCAACTCTGGTTCGATTTACGGCTCGGTGACCCCGGCCACTCTGGTCAACGGCAGCGTGCTCATGGGACAGATGGTACCAAATTCGGTCTCGCAGCCGCTTAGGCTCTGTGGCCCGCCCACGGCGCAGGCGACCGACGGCAACGGCAACGTCTATTGCGCGCAGGATTTCCTATCCTACGGCGACTTCCAACCGGAGGAGGCTCGTTATGGCGGCACGTTCCGCTTCACGGTTCAGCTTACGCCGGATATTCAAGCCTGGGCGACGGCCACCTACTACCATAACCAGACAGTGGTCGATCAGGGGCCCGCGCAGATCCAACTCGGCACGCCGCAAAACACCAACTCTATTGCCCTGCCGGCGCTGTTGCCCAATGGACAGCTTAATCCCAATGACCCTTTCGCCGCCCAGGGCGAGGCGGCTCTGATCAACTACGCGTTCGGGGACATCCCGTCGCGCCTGACAGAGACCAACCAGGTTTACCGCGGCGTGGTCGGCGTGAAGGGGACAGTGGACGGCTTCGACTTCACGGCCTCCCTGAACGTAAACCATACCTCACTGGTGACCCGCGACTCCGGCTTCGTTCTATATTCGCAACTCATCAACGACGTGACGAACGGGACCTATAACTTCATCAACCCGTCGGCGAACACCGCGCAGGTACGAGACGCGCTATCGCCCACGATCAGCAAGACATCGACGACCGATCTCGAGTCTTTCGATGCTTCTGTCACCCGTAAGCTCTACACCCTGCCGGGCGGCCCCCTGTCCGTCGCCTTGGGCGGGCAATTCCGCTACGAGGCGACCAACGATCCTGACCTCAATCCTCAGACCGCATATCAGGGCCTCGGAGTCGCGCACACGGTCGGCAACCGCACCGTTGGCGGCGTGTTCTTTGAGCTCGACGCGCCTGTCCTGAAGATGCTCGATGTGGACGTCTCCTTCCGCTATGACCACTACTCAGATTTCGGGTCGAGCTTCTCGCCTAAGGTCGGTGTGAAGTTCACGCCGTTCCACCAGCTTGCCCTTCGCGGCACCTATTCGGAGGGTTTCCGGGCACCAAGCTTCTCAGAGAACGGCTCTAGCGCGGCCGAGGGCTTTGTTACCTACAGCCCGATCGCTTCGGCCCCTGCCTCATTCAACACCGCACACAATGGCGACGCCTACACGCAGTCATATTCCTTGGCCGAGTTCACCGTCGCCAACCCGAACATCAAGCCGGAGACTTCGAAGAGTTTCACTGTGGGGATCGTTGCAGAACCCACCAGTTTCCTGAACTTCTCAGTCGATTATTATCATATCACCAAGAACAACGTCATCGCGCAGTCGAGCGTCTCGAATGTGCTGAACGCCTACTATGCGGGGACGCCGCTGCCCGCCGCCTCATCGGTGGTCGCGGACCTTCCCGATCCGCAGGCACCTACGGCTCTCGCCCGGCCGTTGGTGGTCGAGGCTCCATACGTCAACGCCAACGCCCTGCTGACCGACGGGCTCGACGTCGATGTCCGAACGCACTTCCGCCTGCCCCACAACATAGCGGTGACCAGCGACTTTAACCTCACCGACATCTTCCGCTATAACTTCACGGCCAGCGGCCAGACGTTCAACTACGTCGGCACCCAATCGCCCTACAATCTTTCGTCCGGGGCCGGCACGCCTAAGTATCGGGCCAACTGGACGACCACGTTGACCCTGGGCCCCGCCAGCCTCACTGGCGCGGTCTATTATGTCAGCGGCCTGATCGAGACCGGTGCGGACGTCACCGGCACGCTCTCGCCGGTAACCGGCTGTTTATACAGCAGCCCCAGCGGCACGCCCTTTCCCGCCAACTGCAAGGTAAGATCGTTCACCGACGTTGATTTCACCGCCAGCTACGAACTGACCAAGCACATTCAGCTCTATGCCAATATGCTGAACGCCTTTGATACCAGCCCACCGCTCAACCCTGCCAACTACGCCGGCGGCGGGGCCAACTACAATCCCACCTACGCACAGGCCGGGATCGTCGGCCGGTTCTTCCGCATCGGCGTTCACATCAAATACTGAAGTGAGACGTCTCGGCGTCAGGGCGAGATCAGAGGAGGCTGGCATAAGACGGATCGTCGCTATTGTCGGGGTTCTGGCGCTTGCCGCTGTCCATGGGGCCCGCTCGGCGGAAGCACCGCTGGAGCGGGTTGGCATTGCCGAGCTTTCAGCGCGGATGGCGGCCGGGCGGCTGTCGTCAGAGGCACTGACCCGTTTTTACTTACAGCGCATCGCCAGACTGGACCGTCGCGGCCCGGCCCTACACGCAGTACTGACACTTAATCGCGACGCCATCGTTCAGGCCCGCGCCTCAGACGTTCGCCGCCGCTCTGGTGGAGCGGTCCGCCTGCTGGAGGGCGTTCCGATCCTGATCAAGGACAATATTGAGACGCAGGATCCGATGCCGACCACTGCGGGCTCGCTCGCACTTGCGAACAACTACGCTGGGCGCGACGCGCCCCTGGTGGCACGCCTGCGTGCCTCGGGCGCGGTGATCCTTGGCAAGACCAACCTAAGCGAATGGGCGAATTTTCGATCTAATCACGCCACCAGCGGGTGGAGTGCGTTGGGGGGCCTGGTGCGCAACCCATACGCCCTCGACCGCACCGCCTGCGGCTCCTCTAGCGGCAGCGCTGTAGCGGTGGCCGCAGGTCTGGCGGCGGCGGCCATTGGCAGCGAAACCGACGGCTCGATCACTTGCCCGGCGTCGATGAACGGCGTGACGGGTTTCAAGCCTACAGTAGGGCTGATCCCGCGCACCCGTGTCATCCCCATCGCCCATAGCCAGGACACAGCCGGGCCCATCACGCACAATGTGGCTGACGCCCGTCTGCTTGCCGCAGTGATGGCCGGCCCGGACCTGGACGATCCAGCCTCCAGGCGCACCGACCTGGCCCCCGTCGCGCCGGTCGCCAAGCCAGCGTCCTTAAGGGGCTTGCGCCTGGGCGTGTTGCACCTGCCGGCCACCACCTTCCCAGACGTTGAGCCCGTCTATCAACAGGCGCTGGCGCGCCTGCGGGCCGCAGGCGCGGTGCTGGTGGAGGTGACCCTACCCGATAATCCCCGGCTCTCGACCGCCGAGCTCATTGTGCTTGAAAGCGAGATGAAGGTGGATATGGACGCCTACCTGCGTACCGCCGCCTCCAACGTGCGCACCCGGAGCCTTGCCGACCTGATCGCGTTCGACGGGCGTACGCCGCAAGAGACAAGAGTTTTCGGCCAGGACCTCTTTGAGGCGTCGCAGGCGACGCACGGTCTGGATGATCCCGCATATCGCACAGCCCGCGCCGACGAGATCCGGATCGCCGGAGCCGAAGGCCTGGACAGGCTTCTGCGGGATTATGACCTTGCCCTCATCCTCTCGCCCACGTCGACGCCAGCCTGGAAGGCAGATCTTCTCTATGGTGACGTGGGCGGAGCCTCGTCGTCAAGCTACCCCGCCATGGTGGGGTACCCCCATGCTACCGTGCCCATGGGTCTGACGGGCAGGCTCCCCGTGGGCTTGTCGGTCATCGGGCCGGCGGGCAGCGACGACCGGGTGCTTGCCGTCGCCGCCGCGTGGGAGGTGCTCGCGCAGCCGCTCGCGCCGCCCATGTTCGCCGAGAGCGTGGACCCCTTCCCCGGGCCCTGAACACAGCGGCGGGGTGGTATTGTCAGCTCAAACGGCCAGGGTCAGGCTGCGCCCCGCTGCTGCCCCTGTTTTACGGCAGCAGCCATCGATCTTCCAAGAAAACACCAGGGAAGACAAGGCTACCGAGCTTCCTACCCATGGGGCAAACTACCCAGCAAGACGTGAAAAAAGGCGGCCCGCGCGTTTGCCTCGACAGTGCCATTGAGGCCCCATTTATCCTGGGATCAGGTCGGGGTGCGGAGCGCCTCGCCAGACTGACCTGTTGGCAACCAATCCGATCAGCGGACCTGGTGCCAGAAAGAGAAACAGGAAGTCTGCGGACACGAACTGGCCCAGCCAGCCGATCAATTGAATGCTGGCCGCCGTGATGGCGAAGCCGGCACCGTTCACCATGGTCAGAGCGGTGCCGACGTAGTGACGCGGAGCCGCATTCGCGACCAACGTCGAAAACTGGGGTGAATCACCGGCTGCGACGGCACCCCAGAGCAGCATCAATGCGAAGAACGCCCACGGCGGCGCGTGGAATATAAGGGGTGAGAGCAGACACAGCAGGCCGGAGGCGCACAGCTGGCCGACCGCGACGCGGGCGCTACCGACGCGCGACGCGATGAGGCCGCCGACGATGCAACCGATAGCGCCAGCCGCCACCACATAAAACGACCATAGCGAAACGTTAATGCCCCCTCGTGGGACGTGGCCGGCATAGTGCCGAAGGATCGCCGGGGTAAACGCCCACAGCGTGTACACTTCCCACATATGGCCGAAGTAGCCGAAGGCTGCGGCTCGCAGGCCTGGCGCGGCGAAAACACGCGGAACCGCACGAAAATCTAAGACCGAACTCGCAGGCAGGTAAGGCCCGGGTGGCACCAAGACCCAGATCGCTACGCCCCCCAAGACGGCGAGGGCCGAGACGCTGGCCAGCACCGTTTCCCAAGGTATGTTAGCTCCCAGGCCACGCAGCAGATACGGAAACGCTGTGCCCAGCACCAGGGCACCGACCAGGTAACCCAAGGCTTGCCCCAGACCCCGTTCTGACCACGAGGCCGCGATCTTCATGCCGACCGGATAAATTCCCGCCAGGAAGAAACCTGTCAGAAAGCGCAAGGCCAGAAGGGACCACACGCCCTGGCCGATCAGCAAAATGGAGAGGTTGGAGAGTGCGCCGAAAATCGCACAAAAAAGAAAAACCTGCGGGGCCGGGAAACGGTCGGAGATGGCAAGTATCGCAAAGGCGAGCGTGCCAACGACGAAGCCGATCTGGACCGCCGCCATGATCGGCCCCAGCGAGGCCGCCGGGAGATGCCACAGTGCCTGCAGATCGCCAAGAACCGCATTGCCCGCGAACCAGAGCGAGGTTGTGGCGAATTGCGCAACCACGATCACCGGCAAGATCCACGGCGGCCTAGCTTCGCGCGATGAGGCGTTATTCATGTTGGCTCCGCCTGAAGCGGAAATACTCCATGCATTCTGTAAGACCATCTGAAACGGTGTTGTCAGCCCAACCGGTTCAGGTCAGGCAGCAGCCCTCGATCTTCCAAGAAAACATCAGGAAAGACGATGCCGCCGAGCTTCCTATCCATGGGGCCAACTCTCTAACAACACGTGAAAACAGGTGGGCGGCGCGGTTGCCTTGACAGTGCCGGTACGATCGCTAACCACTGCGCGCCCGCCACTTCAGGATAAGGTCCGCAAGGAATTTCAATGAATTTTGCGCAGCGAAAGAGCCATAAATCTGTTCTGGGCAAGACAATGGCCTATGTTGAAGAAGGCGGGGGCGATCCAATCGTTTTCTTGCACGGGAACCCGACCTCGTCATTCCTCTGGCGTAACATCATGCCCTTTCTCGCAGGCCGTGGGCGGCTGATTGCGCCGGATCTAATTGGCATGGGCGATTCCGAAAAGCTCAATGAAAGCGGTCCCGGACGCTATACCTATGTCGAACATCGCCGCTATTTGTTCGCCCTGCTTGAAGCCCTTGATGTCCGCGAAAATGTGACGCTGGTCATACATGATTGGGGCTCTGTGCTCGGCTTTGATTGGGCACGGCATAACCCCGCTGCGGTCAAGGGCCTCGCCTTCATGGAGGCGATCATCGCCCCTGTGCCAAGCTGGGATACGTTTCCGGAAAATGCGCGCGAGATGTTTCAAGGTTTTCGCTCTGACGCTGGCGAAGAGATGATCCTGAGCGGCAATGCATTCATTGAGGGGATTTTGCCGACGTCCATTATGCGAACCCTGACGGCGGCAGAAATGGATGAATATCGCCGTCCATTCATCAACCCGGGCGAAGACCGGCGCCCAACGCTGACCTGGCCTCGCCAGCTTCCCATCGCCGGCGAACCCGCTGACATCATTCAGATAGTAACCGAAAACAGCGCTTGGCTGGCCTCGACGCAAACGCCCAAGCTGTTCATCAACGCCGAGCCCGGGGCCCTGCTTATCGGACCGTTGCGTGATCTGGTTCGGTCATGGCCGAACGTGACCGAGGTTACCGTCGCTGGGTTTCACTTCGTCCAGGAGGACTCTCCGGATCAGATCGGCCAGGCCATCGCCGCTTGGCACAGCACAATGCGAAGACCGTAGGGCGAAGCATCGCGAACGTGTGGTTCGAAACTGCCCTACTTCGCCCCTACGGAGCTCCGAAGGGTATCCTGCTTCGAATGAGAGATTAAGACCTGTCCTGCGAAGCCCGTAGGGCGAAGCAGGATGGCGGTGCTATCAGTCCAACGGCTAATTGTCTTCAGAGTGGTACACAGAGTCCGCACCCAACTGCTGTTTATCCCATGACTGACTGCCGCTCGGCCAGGCTGGCCGAGCGGCACTCCCGGTAGATTTTCCGACTGACGAGGTGGTGCTCTTGATTAAAGTTGTTTTGGACCGAGGGGAATTTCTGGAGTGTCTTCATCCTCCTGAACCTGAGCATCGCCCGCTCTCGTTGTCGGAAGGGCAGGTGTGAATTCTCCGCCCGGTTGTGTTTCCAGCGGCCTACCTTCTGGCGACTGGCATTGCTGATCGCTTTCATGGCGGCTTTTATGACCCAAGACCGTCGGTGACGATGACCCTAGCCTCGCCATGACGATACATGAATTTCTTTATGAAATTCAGCGCCCCAGCCTTGTCGTGGGCATTGGTGACAAAGGATTCCAGGACCTCGCTTTCATTGTCGAGCGCCCGCCATAGGTAATGCATCTCGCCGTTGATTTTG
Source organism: Caulobacteraceae bacterium (assembly GCA_043742825.1). Classification (GTDB taxonomy): domain Bacteria; phylum Pseudomonadota; class Alphaproteobacteria; order Caulobacterales; family Caulobacteraceae; genus Acaudatibacter. Next base: position 31,866 of record JAYTXQ010000079.1, read on the forward strand.
ACGTAGACTTCATCGCGATGCCACTTCCAGTGGGTGAACTGGCACATGTGCTGAACCCGCTGTCTGCGGATTTCAGACGCGAACATCGGGCCAGACCAGTCCCACGATTTTCACACCGTTTCGTGGCAGAGGTCGATTCCCAGCTTGAACAAAACGTCCTCAACGTTGCGTAGGGACAGCGGATAGCGCACTTACATCATGACGACGAGCCGGATCACATCCGGCGAGCTATCGAAATAGTGGAGCGGGTTCTTCGGTTGGGGCTATGCTCTGGGGTTATGGGCCGCCCTTTAGCACTGCGTGAAGATTGGGCTGACAACACCGTCTGCTTGAATTGACGAAGATGCTTCGCCAGCGGATACATATTTAATTCTGTATAGCGACCATTGGCGAGAGTTTGATTGCGCATTGTTAGGGAGCCGGGAATATTGGTGACGTCTGCCATCATTGACGATCTGAGCCGCGAACCGCCGATGGCTGCGATTGGCAGCAACTGGCGGATTATCACCGACCAAGTCATGGGTGGCGTCTCCGAAGCGACTATGGTCCGCGACGTGATTGCCGGCCGTGCCGCCATCCTTATGCGCGGTGCTGTCAGCCTCCAGAACAATGGCGGCTTTGTTCAGGTCGCCCTCGATCTCTCGCCTGATGGTCGGGGTGTCGATGCCAGCGCCTGGTGTGGGATTGAACTTGACGTCTTCGGCCATGGTGAAGCTTATGGCGTTCATCTGCGTACGGACGCCCTGGCGAAGCCGTGGCAATCATATCGCCAAATCTTCACGGCCCACGCGGAGTGGCGGACGGTTCAGCTGCCGTTCGATCACTTTGTTCCCCATCGCACTGATATTCTGCTCGACATCCATCGGTTGCGGCGCATAGGTGTGGTCGCGATCGGGCGCGCTTTCTCGGCCGATCTCGCTATTGGTGGGTTGCGGTTTATGACCTTGCCGCGGTTGGTAAAGGAGCCGTCCTTGTGAAGGTAATGCCCGATCCGACCGGTCCGGGACAGGAAAGCGTCTGGTCCTATCCACGGCCAGCCGTCGCCGAACCAACGCAACGCCAGCTTAAGATCGTGCATCGCGGTGTCATCATTGCCGACACGCAGAAAGGCATACGCACGCTGGAAACAAGTCATCCGCCCAGCTATTACTTTCCACCGGATGTTATCGCGCCGTTCGTCCTGAAACCGTCACGTCGTCGCTCATTCTGCGAGTGGAAGGGCGAAGCAATCTGCTTCGATGTCCTCGTGCTGGGCGAGACGCTGCGCGATGTGGCATGGAGCTATCCTGATCCAAACCCGGACTTCAGATCCTTGCGCGATCACGTCGCTTTTTACCCGGGGCCTTTTGACGGCTGCTTTGTCGATGACGAGCGCGTGACGCCGCAACCCGGAAACTTTTATGGTGGGTGGATCTCCTCTCACGTCGCCGGCCCCTTCAAGGGAGCACCGGGCAGCGGCCTCTGGTGACGGGCGACGAGGTTGAGAAATGCTGCGTATGCCTACGTCGATCCTTCCTTGTCCATTTTTGATCCACTGAAATGCAGCAAGCGCCCTTTACCCGGCAATCCGCTCAGGGAACAACGGGTTGGCGCAGCGAGTTGGAGTATAGGGTATGACCAGAGTTGTCATCGTCGCGGCGCTCATCACGATGATCGTCCTCGCTATCGGTGGGGCTGTAACGACCATCGGTCCTTGGTACCGCGATCTGCGCAAACCCTCATGGAACCCCCCAAACTGGGCCTTTGGGCCAGCGTGGACGCTTATTCTCGGCCTCGCCGCCTGGTCAGGTGTGTTGGCCTGGACCCATGCCATTGGCGTTCCAGCGCACGGTCGCATCGCCCTTCTTTTCGGTGTGAATATCTTACTTTACACGCTTTGGAGCCCGTTATTTTTCAATCTGCGGCGACCTGACTGGGCTTTGATCGAGGTGCTGTTCCTTTGGCTTTCCATCGCCGCTCTCATGGTCGGCTTGTCCCAATACTCATTAACCGCAGCCTGGCTGCTTCTGCCGTACCTGCTCTGGGTATCCTTCGCGACGTTCTTGAACTTCACCATCGTGAGGCTCAACGCGCCGTTCGGAAAGACGAATTAGAGCTGCGGCGGCTATGGCCACGCTCGCGATGTTGACCTCAAGCGCCGACCGCCTCTCCGCCGCCTCCGGGCATAGGCCCAACATACCTGGGCGACGGTGACTGCAGCGTTGTGACCGCACGAGAAAAATTAGATTATCGCCGATTTCAATGCGCTTGGTGAACCGCAGCCCCGGTGTCGAGTAGGTCGCCAAAGAGCTGGTTCGGGAAGCAGCGTTTCCGGTAGAGTTCCTGGTTCACGAGGTGGCGCTCCTGGCTGAAATGGTTGTAAGCCTGGGAGTGGATTGAGGCGAATTTCTGGAGTGTTTTGATTCTCCTAAATCTGAGCATCGCGCGCTCTCGTCGTCGGAACGGCTGGTGGGAATTTTCGGCCCGATTGTTGAGCCAGCGTCCTGTCACCGACTTGGCCGAGGTGTCGATTTGCTTCAGGGCCGCGCCATAGGAGCGCAGACCGTCGGTGACTATGGTGCCTGGTAGGTTATGGCGCTTCATCGCTTTCTTGATGAATTGCAGCGCCGTAACCTTGTCTCTCGTTTTCGTGACAAAGGATTCTAGAACCTCGCCCTCGTGGTCGACTGCACGCCAGAAGTCGTGCATCTCGCCGTTGATTTTGACGTAAACCTCGTCGAGGTGCCACCGCCAGCGGGCGAACTGGCGCATATGCTAGACGCGCTTGCGCCAGATTTCGGCGGCGAACATCCAGCTGAACCGGTTCCACCACAGCCGCACCGTCTCGTGGCAGATGTCGATCCTGCGCTCGAACAGCAGGCCCTCGACGTTGCGCAGCGACAACGGATAGCGGACGTGCGTCATGACGGCCAACCGGATCACCTCCGGCGAGGAGTCGAACCAGCGGAACGGGTTAGGCGGCCTGATCATGGCCCCCCCTAAATACCCCTTCGTTACCGGAGCGTGAATTTGCTCTGACAGAGTCGCCACCTGCCCTTCCGACGACGAGAGCGGGCGATGAACCAGTTCCGCAGGATGAAGACCCTGCAGAAATTCAGTTCGGTCTGCGCCTCGGTCCACGACCAGTTCAGCCAGGAGTGCCATCTCGTCATCCGCGAAATCTACAAACAAACAAGTGAGGCCTCACTGGCCGCCTAGCGGAAAGTCATAGCCTAAACCCAGTCCGGGTTTGGGTGAACCGCGTCCCACCGGAGACAAGTTACCGTTGGACTGACAGCACCCTGCCAAACCATGCCACGTTCGAGACGACCTTTCAGATTACCGCCGCCTCGCGCTGGATGGCAACCCAGGCGGTTACTTTGTTGGCGACTTCGATAGGCAGTACACGCCAGTACATAATGAAGGGTGTGCCGTCCTTCTTGTAGTTAATCGCTTTGCCTTCAAATTTCCCACCTGACGTCAGTGCGGTTGCAAGCCTAGCGATCACCTTCTCGTCTGTTCCCGGACCTTGGAGAATCCGAGGTGTCTTGCCGATGACAGAGGAGGGGGCGTAACCAGTTAGTTTCTCAAATGCCTCGTTGGCATATATGATTTTTCCTTCCGCCGACGAATCTGTGATCAGGATTGAATCATAGCTATTTTCTGCCAAAACCTGAAGCAAGGCCAACCCTCCATCAGCTCCGTTCATCAGTTTTTCAAACGTGTCAAACATTCTAACTTCCTATCTAAGTTTAACGCACTACCTAGGACCATGCTGGTCCGAAACTGCGCGATCAGCGCTTGTT
>JAYTXQ010000080.1:0-10746 GCA_043742825.1 Caulobacteraceae bacterium
CTCTTCCTGCAGGCGGGCACACATTTCTGCACACACTGCAGCAGCGATCAGACGGCGGGTCTCAGGGTCCTTGTCCAGTCCTTCGAAGAGATTGCCCATCCAATCGGGCACAGGGATGCCACAAGGCGCGGCCATCCGGCGCAGGGCGTTGAAATTGGTCACGGGCATGATGCCGGCAAAGATCGGGATCGTCACGCCGGCCGAACGGACCTGTTCCATGAACCGCAGATAGCTGTCGATATCGAAAAAAAACTGAGTGATCGCGCGGGTCGCGCCGGCGTCAATCTTGGCCTTGAGCACGTCAATATCGTGCGCCAGCGACGGGCTTTCCGGGTGGATCTGTGGGTAGAGCCCGACGGTGACTTCAAACGGCGCGATGGCGCGTATGCCCAGCGCAAGTTCAGTCGCATTGGCATACCCCTCGGCGTGCGGCACATAGGCCCCGCCCAGTTGCCCCGGAGGGTCGCCGCGCAGAGCAACGATGTGGCGAACCCCGGCATCCCAATAGTCCTGGATCACACTATCGACCTCGGCCCTCCCGGCCTCGACGCAGGTGAGATGCGCGGCTGGGCTGAGCGTGGTCTCGTTAATCATTTTGATCACGGTGCGGTGGGTGCGTTCACGGGTTGAGCCACCAGCGCCGTAGGTGACCGATACAAATTCCGGGTTCAGTGGCTCCAGACGGCGGATAGCGTGCCAGAGCGACTCTTCAGCCTCCGGAGTCTTCGGTGGTGAAAACTCAAACGAGACACGTATTGCCGGTCGATACCGTGCACCCGCCCGTGCGACTGGTCCAAGGGCCGTAGCAGCCAGCCTCACACCGCCGAGAAGAATCGGGCTCTGCGCAGGCATCGGCGTCAATGGGGTTAAGGAGCGCGACATGAAGATATAAAGAATTCTTTATATGATTTTGTCAAGTGAATTGGCGCAGGCCCACGGCGTCGCCGGGCATCAAAACTCAGGGCTCAGGCGATCCGCCGCAATTGGCGGTCGGCCCCACGATTTGCACTCCAGATTTTGACCGTCAGACCGCCGGGTACCTTAGGGGCAAGGCCAGCAACTGAGATTTCGCCCAGGCCCGCAGCTGCCAACCATGCTTCCATCTCGTGGTCAAAGAATCCCAAGCGACGATGGCGATGCTCGGCGCGCAGAAACTCCAGGTCATGGGGTGCGAAATCGACAATCAGCAGACGGCCGCCCGGGGAGGTCAGCCGCGCGGCCTCGGCGACAGCGGCGGCCGGTTCGCCAAGATAGTGCAAAACCTGATGCACAACGACCAGGTCTGCTTCCCCATCGGCCAGACCAGTGCCAAGGATATCGCCGTGACGCAGCTCGCAGGCCGCCAGACCGGCAGCGGCGACGTTGCCCCGTGCAAGATTCAGCATCTGACGAGAAAGGTCCAGTCCCAGTGCGCTCTTCGCCCGCCCGCCAAAAAGCGTCAGCATACGCCCCGTCCCAGACCCCAGGTCCACCAGACGATGAAACGGTCCTTCGCCAGCAGCAGCCAGAATCGCCGCCTCTACCGCGCCCTCTGCGACATAGAGGGAGCGAATTTCATCCCAGTGTTCAGCATTTTCGGCGAAATAGGCTCCTGCCTGGGCCGTCCGTTCGGCACTGACCCCAATCAGACGCTCGGCGTCACGCAACAGGCCAGGATCGTCAGGCGCGATCAGAGCTAGGGCCTGATCGACAACGCCCCGCGCCGGGCCTCCGCGGGCCAAGCGATAAAACACCCAGGCACCATCCGGGAAACGCTCCACCAGACCAGCATCGGCCAAAAGCTTCAGGTGCCGCGACACCCGAGGCTGACTTTGCCCAAGGATGCGAGTGATCTCCAGCACTGCCAACTCTTCGCGTGCCAAAAGTGCCAGGATGCGCAGCCGCGTCGCCTCGCCGGCCGCACGCAACACTTCCACCGCTTGATCGGACGTCATGGTCATGGCCATAGCAAGAAATCTCTAGATGAACTTGTCAAATCCCGACGGTGAAACGGAACAGGGTGCTGTCGCGATCTGGTGGGCGCAGTTCAACGGTCTCAACCGCGCGGATTTGCGGGTGCGCCCCGATGACCACCCTCCAAAACCTCAGAGCGGCGCTGTTTTTCCGCATGACAAAGGTTTCCCAAGGACCCGGAAACCGGCTGTAGATGCTTCTCGCCGCAGCAGACCCAATGCCACCGCGCCGGTGCTTTCGCACGACAAAAAACTCACTCATCTCATAGATGGCTGGCTGATCTTGGGCATTCATAACCCGGACCAGGGCAAAACCGACCAGATTGCCGCTCTTGCGGAGTAGCAGGGGAACATGGCCCGCATCCTGCCAATAGGCGTCCAGGTAAGGATAGGGTTCAAAGCGCCCATCGCTTTGCAGTTCGCCGCGAGGCTCGCCAGCCCAGAACTGCGAAAAGTCATGGATATAGAGCTGGAACAGGTTCTCCAGGATGGCGCGCTCGGCTGGGCTGGCGACTGAGATCTGCAGGTCCGGAGATGTCATGACCCAAACGATAGCCCTCTCAAGCGGCTGTCGTCGAGGCCCTTGACCAACCGGCAGCGCGCGGTATGCCGCACCGATGCAACGCATCGCCATTGTCGGCTGTTCAGGTGGGGGGAAATCCACCCTGGCCCGCGCGCTTGGCGCGCGGCTGAGGCCCTCGATCGCATTCGAGCCGGCCGCTCGGCCAGAAGTATCGTGCTTTATGGTTCGCGAGGCGTTGGCAAGACGGTGTTAATGAACTGGATTCGCCTTGAGGCTGAGACGAGAGGAATCGCCAGCGTCCGAATCGAAGCCCCCGAGGAACGCTCGCTCCCCGCCCTCCTTACGCCCGCGCCGCACTTCGTTTACCGGCGCGCCGCGAAGGGGTCGAGTTCAGTGACGAAGCTGTGGTCGCTTTTCTCGAACAGAGCGCCGGCTATCCCTATTTCCTTCAGGAATGGGGCAAACATAGCCTGGACGTCGTCGATGCCTCGCCAATCAACGCCGACGACGCTCGCAGAGCCTTCGACGAGGTCCTGGCGGATCTGGACGCCAGCTTTTTCCGTGTCCGTTTCGACCGTCTGACACCAGCGGAAAAAATCTACCTGCGCGGCATGGCAGGTCTGGGGCCCGGACCCCATCGGTCGGGAGATGTTGCTGCGCGCTTGGGCCGCAGGGTCATGAATGTCACGCCAACCCGCAATGCTCCGATCACCGAGGGCACGCTCTACAGTCAGGCCCTTGGTGACACCGCGTTCATAGTCCCGCTATTCGATGCCTTCATGCGCCAGATGATGCCCGCGTGATGACCTACCGCCCGAATTTTTGGAACTTAATCCGGCTGGGGATCAACGAATCGGCACCCAGCCGCCTTTTCTTGTCTTCCTCATAGGCTTCGAAATTGCCTTCGAACCATTCTACATGGCCGTCACCTTCGAAGGCCAGGATGTGGGTACACAGGCGGTCGAGGAACCAACGGTCGTGGCTGATCACCACGACGCAGCCGGCGAATTGTTCCAGGGCGTCTTCTAGGTTCTGCAGGGTCTCGATATCCAGGTCGTTAGTCGGTTCGTCCAGCAGGATGACATTGCCGCCGGTGGTCAAGGTTTTGGCTAGGTGGACGCGGTTGCGCTCGCCCCCGGACAGTAGCCCGACCTTCTTTTGCTGATCGCCACCTTTGAAGTTGAACGAGCCGACATAGGCGCGGCTGATTAGTTCGCGGTTGCCGATCTTCATCACGTCGAGGCCACCGCTGATCGCCTGCCACACTGTGTCGGTCGGCGTGAGGTCATCTCGGCTTTGGTCGACGTAGGCCAGCTTTACCGTCTCGCCCAAGCGAAACGTGCCGGCGTCGGGTTTGTCCTGACCGGTAATCAACCGGAACAGCGTCGATTTACCCGCACCATTAGGGCCGATGACGCCGACAATACCGTTGGGGGGCAGTTTGAAACTAAGGCCCTTGAACAAGAGCTTGTCGCCATAAGCCTTTTCCAGATTATCCACCTCGATGACCACATTGCCCAGGCGGGGGCCCGGCGGGATCTGGATGGTGGCAAAGCTCTGCTTTTCCCGCTCCTGTTGGTTAGCCATTTCGTCATAGGCAGCGAGGCGGGCTTTCGACTTGGCCTGACGGGCCTTAGCCGACGAACGCACCCATTCCAGTTCCCGGGCCATGGCGCGCTGGCGCGATTCGCTTTCGGATTGTTCCTGACGGACGCGTTTTTCCTTTTGCTCCAGCCAGCCGGAGTAATTGCCCTCATATGGCTGACCTTTTCCGCGATCCAGCTCCAGGGTCCATTTCGTAACCTGATCGAGGAAATATCGGTCGTGAGTGACCAGGATGACGCAGCCTGGGAAATTCTCCAGGTGATGCTGCAACCAGGCCACGCTTTCGGCGTCCAGGTGGTTGGTCGGTTCGTCCAGCAGCAGCATATCGGGTTTTGACAGCAACAGGCGGGCAAGCGCGACACGGCGGCGCTCACCGCCCGAAAGCTTATCGACAGGGGAGTCATCCGCCGGACAGCGCAACGCCCCCATGGCCATTTCGATCTTCGAATCGATGTCCCACAAATCGCCAGCGTCGAGCTTTTCCTGGAGGGTGGTCATCTCCTCCATCAACTCGTCCGAATAGTCTTCGCCCAGTTTGTTGGCCACGGCGTTATAGGCGTCGAAGGTCTTTTTCTCTTCGCACCAGGCTATGACGTTTTCCAGGACGTTCAGGTCGGGATTGAGGTGAGGTTCCTGTTCGAGGTAACCCATCTTGGTACCATCCAGAGCCTTGGCCTCGCCATTGAACTCCTTATCAATGCCAGCCATGATCTTCAGGAGGGTGGATTTGCCTGAGCCATTAACCCCGACCACGCCGATCTTGGCATCGGGATAAAAGGACAGCCAGATGTTCTCGAACACCTTTTTGCCGCCGGGATAGGTCTTCGACAGACCCTGCATCTGAAAAATATATTGGGCGGCCATGGCGGCGCTTACTCAGTCCTTAACGTGTGGGATGGGGGCAAATAGCGATTGCTGGCGCTCGGCGCAACGATCAGGCGATTAAGAGTCTATCCGCAGATAGAATCTTAAGCCCGCGATAGGCTACAAGCTGCGCATGGCTTTGAACCCCCATGGAGCGTTAGTGCTGTTTTCCGGCGGACAGGATTCGACGATCTGTCTGGCCTGGGCTCTGGCGCGGTATGAGCGGGTTGAGACCGTGGGGTTTGACTATGGTCAGCGGCACGGTGTGGAGATGCAAGCACGCCTCGCCGTGCGCGCCGCCATCGTGGACGCTTTTCCAGACTGGGCCGTGCGGCTGGGCGAGGACCGGGTGATCGATATCAAGACCTTTGGCGCAATTGGCGAAACGGCCTTGACCAGCCAGCGGGCGATTGAAACCGATCAGCGCGGCCTACCCACCACATTCGTGCCGGGTCGCAATCTGATCTTCCTGACCTATGCCGCCGCCGTGGCTGACCGGCGGAGTCTAAGCGATCTTGTCGGCGGGATGTGTGAGACCGATTATTCAGGCTATCCCGATTGTCGGCGCGGCACACTGGACGCACTTGAGACGGCCTTGCGGCTGGGGATGGACCGGCAGGTTTCTATCGTCACGCCGCTGATGAGCCTGACCAAAGCGCAGACCTGGGTGCTGGCCCAGGGTCTGGGCGGCGAGGCATTGGTAGAACTGACCGTGGAGCACAGCCACACCTGTTACATGGGCGTTCGCGATGGCCGCCATGCCTGGGGCTATGGGTGCGGGGCCTGTCCGGCCTGCGATCTTCGCGCCAGCGGTTGGACCGATTGGGTCGACGCGGGGCGACCGGCGCTGTGACCTATTCGGTGAAAGAGATTTTCCTCACCCTGCAGGGCGAAGGTGGCCAGGCCGGGCGTGCTGCGGTTTTTTTGCGCTTTTCAGGCTGCAACCTGTGGAGCGGCCGCGAACAAGATCGGGAGACGGCTGTGTGCAATTTTTGCGATACGGATTTTGTCGGTATGGACGGGGTCGGCGGCGGCCGTTTCCGAAGTGCAGCGGATCTGGCCCAGGCCGTAGCCAACTGCTGGAACGGCCCGCCAGAGCGACGCCTGGTTGTCTGCACGGGCGGCGAGCCTCTCCTGCAACTGGATGCCGATCTGATAGTGACCCTGCACGACGCCGGGTTTGAAATCGCCGTGGAGACCAACGGCACCTTGCGAGCACCCGAGGGTCTCGACTGGATCTGCGTCAGCCCCAAGGCCCAGGCACCAGTTGTGCAAACGCGAGGCCAGGAGCTGAAGCTTGTCTTTCCCCAGGTCGATGTCGATCCGGCAAGGTTTGAGGGCTGGGACTTCGAGCGGTTTTACCTGCAACCTATGGACGGGCCCAAGCAGGAGGCCAATACCGCCGCGGCTGTCGCCTATTGCCTGGCCCACCCCCACTGGCGTTTGAGCGTGCAAACCCATAAATACCTCGGCCTTCCTTAAATCCCCCCGAAATGATGACCGACACCATTTTTGAAATCACCAAGGCTGCCAGCTTTGACGCGGCCCATCGCTTGCCGGGCGGCCCGGTCGAAGGGCCCTACACCCGCCTTCATGGGCATTCGTTCCGTGTCGAGGCGACCGTGCGCGGGCCGGCGGTGGGACCGGTGGGGTGGGTAGAGGATCTGGCCCATCTGGACGGCGCTCTGAAAGCTGCGGCGGGCGAACTTGATCATTCGCTACTGAATGACCATCCGGGCCTGGAGAGCCCAACGCTTGAGGCGATTTGTCTCTATTTCAGCGCCCAGCTAAAACCACTGTTTCCAGGCCTTTGTTGGCTCGTCGTATCTCGCCCCACCGTCGGCGAAAGCTGCGCCCTAGCCTGTTAAGGCTTATCCCCGCCGCAGACTTTCGTAGGTGTCCGCCCCCGGATCGGGCCAGCCGAAGCGCTCTCTTATGGCGTAAAGAGTGCGGCGATAGGTGTCCGCGTCCACATAATTGGCGTGGCGGCGTGAATCTATGTAGGTCATGGCTCCACGCAGATTGGGTCTGTCGTGGGCCTTCATGGTGCCCCAGGCGGCAAGGTTCTGGCCCGATTGACGGATATAGGCGTCCATGGCGATCATCTGCGCCTGATCATCGAACCTCTGGTAGCCGGCGGAGGCCAGTTCAACGAAACCCATCACCGACAGCCCGGCCAACGAGCGGTGAAACATGTTCAGATAGAGATCGGGGTGGCCCCGGTTCCAGGTGAATAGGGCTTCGTCCAGATAGGGGATCTTGTAGTCATAGCCGGTGGCGAAGATGACTAGGTCAAAACTTTCCTGCACCCCGTCGGTGAATATCGCCCCCGTAGGGGTAAAGGTCTTGATGTCACGCCGGGCGATCAGATCGCCATGCGCCAAATGGTGAAGAACCTGGGTGTTCATGATCGGGTGGGATTCCAGGGCCTTGTGATCGGGTGCCGGCAAGCCATAGCGGGTCAGGTCGCCGCTGAGGGCATCAAGCATGCGGCTGGGGTCATCGGGCAAGACCACGCCCACCGGCGGGCGCACTTGTCCCAGCAGGAAGACATCGGTCGGCACCCCGAATATGTGTTTGGGCACAAAGCGATAGCCGCGCCGGACGCTTAAGAAAGCCGCCTCAGCGGTTCGTGCTGCATCACAGGCGATATCGACCCCGGAATTGCCAGCCCCGACAATCAGTACGCGCCGACCGGCGAAATCGATGGCGGCGCGGTGGCTGTTCGAGTGGCGCACGTCACCCGAGAAATCCGCCAGACCGGGATAGTCGGGCAGGTTCGGGTGCCAGGTGACCCCATTGGCACAGACAATGCCGCTGTAGTGACGTTTCTCGCCAGTCTTTAAGCTCACGCGCCAGCCCGCCCCGGCCCCCTCGCCCAGCGGCTCGGCCCGCATGACCTCGGTGTCCAGAGCGATTGCCTCTGCCAAGCCGTAGCTATCGGCGAATTGTTGAACATAGGCGAGGATTTGGCGGTGGTCGGGATAATCAGGGTAGGCCTCGGGCATGGGCATGCCGAAGAAGCCCGAGGTATATTTCGACGAAATGAAATGGGCCGATTCATACATCGATGAGCCGATGTTATTGATGTCCCAGATCCCGCCCACCTGACTGTGGCGCTCAAACTGGTCATAGGGGATCCCCGCCAGCTTCAGGGCCCGGGCAGCCACCAGGCCGGCGGGTCCCGCACCGACGATACAGGTGCGCCCATCGTAGGTAATCGGGCGCGGCGCGGGCCGCTCAGCGTCGGGACGCAGATCCATCTGTGCCAGGCCGGCCCAGACCTGAGGGCGGGCCTTCTTCAGCCATAGCGCAAAGACCAGCCCCAGCGACGCAGCCAGGACATAGCCCAAGGGGATGATATTGATCCAGGGTTCCCGGCGTGCGGTGAGCAGCTTGAAATGGATCGCCACCAGAATGGCTGCGACGACAAGACCCGCTAGGCCCAATGCCGGAAAAATCAGGGTGGTCCAGGGATTAGAGCGCGGCCGCTGACGAAAATAAGCGATGATAGCCAAAGCGGCGATAGCCTGCAGAATAATGACGCCTAAAGTCGCAACGCCGATGAGGACAGGCATAGCGCCGCGATAGGGCTCGATCCGGGTCAGTCCTATGCCGGCAATGCACACACCGGTAAGCACGCTCAAGGCCAGGCTGGCGTTGGATGGCGCATAACGTGTCGGGTGAAAATGCCCCAGGGCCGGCGGCAAAAGCTTTTCCCGGCTCAAAGCGAAAATGTAGCGCGCACAGGCATTATGCACCGCGAGGTATGAGGCCAGAATTGAAGTGCAGACCAACACTCCGGTCAGCTTACCCATTACCCCGCCGGAATAATGGCTGACCAGGTCCAGCATGAGGTCGCCACCTCTGCGCAGGGCGGTGGCCTGGGCTTGCGCGGCCCCGATCCCGCCGATGGTGATCCAGGCGGTCATCAGATAAAACACACCGATCAGGATTACCGAGGCAAAGGTGGCGACCGGAATGCTGCGTCGTGGCTCCTTGGCTTCCTCGCCATACAAAGCCGCCGATTCGAAACCGGTGAAAGAGGTATAGGCAAACATCAGGGCGATGGAGAAACCCTGGCCGGTGACGATTACCGGGTCGAATGAGGCCAACGGGAAGGCTCCCCACCCGCGCGCCACCACAACACTGATGTCAAAAGCGCCAAGGATGGCGATCTCAGCCAGCATCAACGCGCCCAGAAGCCTGGATGACAGGTCGACCGAGCGATAGCCCAGCACGCCGATGATAAAGATCCCGGCCCCCGAATAGATCAACCAGGAGCTGTGCAATCCCAGGGTCTCGAGTGCCAGATTGACGAAATAGCCCAAGGCTACCGCCGAGCCGACGGTAAACACCGGATAGGCCATCAAAGCGACAAAGGCTGTGGCGACACCGGCAACCTTGCCCAGGCCCAACGCCGCATAGGTGTAGAATGCGCCGGTATTGACCACCCGCCGGGCCATGGCGGCATAGCCTACGGCAAAGCAGATCAGTGTGGCGGCGGCCAGCAGAAACGCCGCCGGAATCCCCGCGCCATTGCCTCGCGCGATGGCGATGGGCAAGGTGCCGATCATTGCGGCCAGGGGCGCGGCAGCGGCGACAACCAGAAATACGATCCGCTGCGCCGAAAGCACCGGGCGGTGGCGTCGTCCGGTTTCGAAGCGCCGAGCTAAGGCGCGAAGCTGTTCGTCCATGCCGGGCCTTTTGCTCGCAAATGTCGGCCTTGGGCAAGAGCCAACGGCTGCTCGGATCAGGGCCCGGCCAAGATCACGGCATTTCCAGATCACGGATTGTCGCACCGCCGCCTGTTCATGCGCCGTTCAACCGCTGGGTCGCAAAAGCTGGCATCACGAACTCAATTCCCAGGAGACGGAAATGAACAGATATTTCACCGGTGGCATGGCGGCTCTGGTTATGGGCGCATCAGCCTTGGCGGGGGCGAGCCCTGCGGCGGCGCATGAACATGACGGGTATGGCGGCGGCTACGGCTACGAGCATCACGGCGACGGCAACGGCGTCGGTCTTGCCATCGCCGGCGGCCTTCTCGGCCTCGCGGTCGGCGCGGCCCTGGCCAGTCATTCGAACTCAGGCGGCTATTATCGCGACGATTACCAAAGCTCGTCGCCTTATTCGGAATACGGCGGCTACCCCTCTTCGGGATACGGCGGTTACTACGGCGACCAGTCCTACTACGAGCCTGACCGCTACGAGCGCCGGTGCATCAGTCGCACCCAGGTCTGGGACTATCGTCGCGACCGCTACGTCGTGCGCCAGACCCGCTACGCCTGTTAGAAAATCCGGATTTAATACCAAGCCGCGTATATATTGAAGCTTCCTGATCGGCTATGGTTTCCAAGTCCTGTTCGGAGCGGCTCCAAAGCGTCCCGGCCCGATACCTAAGTCATGCCAGTTGTTACCTTGCGGGAACCTTTTCTCATTGATCGGGTTTACCTCTGGCATCCATTTTCACGGGAAACGACATCATGACGTATTCAACCCTCTGCACGCGCAGCCTCACCCTTGCGACGGTTCTCCTGCTCGCAGCTAGTCCGGCCCTGGCAACCAGCAAGACGGATCGCGCCAGAGCCGCTATCGCCGTCGCCAAAGGAAAGATTGAAACGGCTGGCACGTCCGGTGTTTCGGGAGAGATGCCCCGCACTCAGGCGCAGGCCAAGGCCATGCTGGCAACGGCGGAAGAAGATCTGGCGGCCGGGCACAAAGATCAGGCGATCACCGACGCCAACCGCGCCTCCGAGCTTGCCGATATCGCTACTGGCGAGGCCCAGAAAATGCGGGCTG
>JAYTXQ010000081.1:0-8053 GCA_043742825.1 Caulobacteraceae bacterium
GCTGTCGCTTTGCGAAATCTGGAGATCATCGAGCGCGAAGGCCTGGTTCGCCGCACGCGTGAGGACACTGGCCCCTATCTTGCTGCGGGTCTGGCGAAACTGGCTGAGCATCCGATGGTCGGCGAAACGCGCTCCCTGGGTCTGATCGGGGCTGTGGAAATTGTCGCAAAAAAGGGAACCGTGGAACGATTTGGCGGTGCCGAGGGCAATGCCGGACCCGTGGTGCGCGATATTTGTACCCGCAAAGGCCTGATGGCCAGAGCCATCCGCGATACCATCGTCATGTGCCCACCATTGATCATCAGTCACGCTCAGATCGATGATCTGCTCGGCATTATCCGCTCGGCGTTAGATGAAGCAGAGGTCAAACTGCGCGCGACTTACGGTTAACTCACTGGTTCCACCCACGCCGAAGTCGGCAATCCCTACCACCGGCACCCTCGCCCAAATGCACGACACGTAGAATGCACCTCTCGTATCGCTGGCGTCTCGCCGGCATTTAACCCCTGGCCATGCCCTGGGCCGATCTTTCGACGCTTAGTCGACGGCCAATTCAATCAAAGCTATACCTTCACGGATATCTTCAGCAATAGCCGTGCGCAGTCCATCAGCATCAACCGACTCAATCGCAGCCGGTGCAAGGTGACGGTGGTCAACGAATTTTCCCGGTTGGAATTTCTCGAAAACGTCCCGCATGTGAGGGGCGAACTGTAGCCAAAGGGTCTCAATCAGACGCGAGCGGACCGGACACGCGCCGAGGCGATACATGCCAAAATGAAAGTCAAAATTGCTCTGCCTGTAGGTGAAACTGTCACCTGCATCGATCGCCCTGTCCATGGCGGCATCGGCATCGCGCAGGACTTCGCCGGCTTGCGCGTCCAGGCGCGGAAAGGCTCGGACCGCCGCTTCGGGTTCAAGCAACAATCGGCATTCCAGCAAATCATTGAGCCGCTCGGGGTTCATCGGTGCAATTTCAATCCGGCGTTTTGAGTGAATTCGCACTGCGCCCTCAGCGGCAAGGCGGCTCAAGACCTCCCGCACCGGCATCTGGCTGACGCCCAGTTCCAATGCCAGAACCCGCGCAGAAAATTCCCAAGCGAGGTGGAAACTGGCCTGTGGTCATACGCTCGCGTAGGGTATGGTAGATACTGATGTGCAGCGGTGTTTCAGTATCCTAGCGTAACGTGAATTCGCTTGGAGCCGATGCTCTGATATCCATTTCCCCTTTTGCTTCGAAAGCGTCAATAATGCGAACCCGTCGGCGCAACATGAACCATTTCGTACACAGTTGTCCGGGCGATGTTAATATGGCGAAATTAAAGCGGAGCGATTATCGCTCTTCCGAAATTGATGACCGCGACCGAGAAACGTCCTTGAGGATGGATGAATATGGGATTTAACGACGACCTGGGTTTTGCCAGTTCGTACTACAAGGCCTCGGCACATCCGGCACCCGACTATCCCCGATTGGACGCAGATGTGGCGACAGATCTCGTTGTCGTCGGTGGGGGCTGCACCGGTCTGTCGGCCGCCCTGCACGCCGCCCGGCGGGGCCTCTCAGTTATCGTGCTTGAGGGGGGAAAGGTTGGCTGGGGCGCTTCGGGACGCAACGGCGGTCAGATGATCCCTGGTCTTCGTAAAGGCGGGGTCGAACTGGTTCGCCAGCTTGGGCTGCAAAGAGCCAAGGCAGTGTTTGACCTTTCACTATTGGCGCGAGAGCTGGTTTTAGACCTGATCGACACATGCGCTATCGACTGTGACCTGAAGAGCACCGGCCACTTGCTGGCTGCGTCCAAAGCCTCAGACCCCAGGTGGATGGAGGCTGAGGCCAAGTGCTTGAGTACCACCTTTGCCTATCCGCATATTGACCTGCTGTCGGCAGCCCAGACCCGGGCCAAGGTCGATGCCGCGTATCACGGAGGCCTCTTCGATCGTTTGGGCGGACACCTGCACCCGTTGAATTTCACCCTTGGCCTTGCCCGTGCCGCCACTGAGGCCGGCGTCAAAGTCTATGAGCATTCGCCAGCAGGGGAGCTCAGCGGCAAAGGCCCGGTTCAAATCACCACAGCCGGGGGGCGGGTGAAGGCCCGGCATGCCGTGCTGGCGGGCGATGCTTTGTTGCATGGCCTTTCGAACCGGGTGAACAGCCGTATTATGCCGGTGGCCAACTATATCGCCGCCACCGCGCCTCTCGCCGATCCAGACGCTCTGATCCCCTCGAATGCCGCCGTTTCCGATAGCCGGTTCGTGGTCAACTACTATCGGCGCAGCGTCGATGGCCGGCTGTTGTTTGGCGGCGGTGAGCGGTATTCGCGCCAGCCCCCCGACGATATCGCCGCCTTTGTCCGCCCGCACATGCAGGCTACGTTTCCGCAACTCAAGGATGTCGCCATCGAACATGCCTGGGGCGGCATGGTATCAGTGACGATGACCAGACTGCCGCACATCGGCCGCGACAAAGAGGTCTATTTCGCCCACGGCTACTCTGGCATGGGCGTGATCCTGTCGGTACTGGCGGGCAAGCTGCTGGTAGATGCCATGGCCGCAGACACTTCCGGTTTTGATCTGTTTGCCCAGTTGGAGCCGCCGGCATTTCCTGGAGGCGTAGCCCTTCGAGGCCCGCTGCATGTTTTGGGCATGCTCTGGTACGCGCTGCGCGACAGGCTTTAAGGGCGAGGGATTGGTTCCCGGGTGTTCACTGCGCCCCGCTTCGTTGCGCCCAGGACGACGCAATAGGAATTCTGGTGTTGCGAACAGATACACTGTCGCCGGAATGCAGTTTATGGCTCGCCAAGCTATAGCCTTACCATTCCTACAGGAGACGTTGTGAGCCGGACTTTAAGACCCGGCGAGGGCCTCAGCCACGGGTCGCTTTTGGCCCGGCTTGATGAAAGTCAGGGTGATACGGCCAACATGAATGCCGAATTTGCTGACGTCAGCGCGGTTGATTACCGCACCGTCGGCGAAAAGGTGGCTCCAGTCGTCAACATTTACAGTGATGCTGGATTTGCCCTGAGGCAAACGCAATTTGTATTGAATCCTCATAGCATTCCCGAGGGTCGTAACGTCAGCGGCACCCACGACATCATCAGCGCGGCCCTGGTAATGGCCTGCCTTAAGCTTCTTAAAGTGCCAGGTACGGGTTTGTCGTTCGCCATCGTTCCACAGGAACCGCTCGTGGAGGGTGAAGCCGCCCTGTTCGGCCACGCCGTCGGCAACCACAGTGAAGGATCTCTTTAACCGGCGATCACCGGTTTCGAACAGGCCATAGGCATAGGTACGGCCTTGGAAGTAATCCTCCAGCACAAAGGCTGGATTGGGCTGACTGTTTGTCTGCAAGCTCAAAGCGGTGCACCCGCTAAGCCCTACTACGGCCAGGGCCGCCAAAATCCGTTTCATGCCGCCACGCGTAGCGCTGCTGATGATAGTTGCAGCTCTGGGTTTAGTGTCCCCATTGTCGTCGCTCCTGGCCAAAAAGGTTTTCTTTGAATTTCGTGTGTACGCAGGCGGGGGCTGATTGGATCTTTCGTCTGTTGTCCCAGATTGTTGGTCTAGCGGACAAAGGCAGCCGCGTTGTTATGCACAGCCCAGAGCGACAGAACAGGAGTTCAGAGTGCATGGGGAAACCAGGTCGAACACCACCCTGGTCGTCGGCACGGTCGTCCGCATCTTCAAGGACCGGACCGGAGTTTTGAAGCGCGGGCAGAAAATATCTTTCGATCAGCCTTTCATCAGCCGCTTTGACCCCAATGCTGGACCGAAACGCGAAACATGCGCGCGCGCGGGCTGCGGTGGCCTACCTCTTAGGTTACGAGGGTCGAGACTAGTGGGTGACACGTGCGACCAGTTCACCCTGCTGCGCCAGACGACTTTCTTGGGGCCTGTGAACCCGGCGGATACGGACCGGGGTGGTTCGCCGAAGGCCCCGGCCTTTAGAAACCGCAGATTGAACTGAACCCTCTGGGTGCAGTCCGCATGGCCAAACCGGTTTTCGCTTGTGCTCTGCTGACGCAGGCCAGGGTTGATCAGATCTTTCGTCTAATACGTCAGGTTGTTGGTCTTGCGGATGAAGGCCGCCGTGTCGTCGTGCAGGGCCCTGAGCGATGCCTCATTGGCGTAGACCATGTGACCTGAGGGGTAATATTTATAGTCGATGTTAGCCTGCAGCGCTGCCGGGATCGGCAGGTGATGCATTTCGTACCACCCTTCATAGTAGGGGGTAGCCAGATCATAATAGCCGCCAGTCACCAGAACCTTCAGTTGCGGATTGGTCTTCATGGCCACGGCCATGTCCGGCATGACATTCAGCACGCCGGAAAAACCTTCCGGGGCATTGGGCTGATCGTGGGCGAAGCCCCAGTATTTACCAACGTCGATGTCGGGCTTGAATATCTTGCCTTCGCCATAGCCCAACTGCGTACGGGCGTAGTCATTGAAGGCCGATACATAGGCTGATCTAAGACCAGCCGATTGCGGATCATAGTCGGATTCCTTGCTTAACGGGTCTATGTCGGGGCCAGCGAAACGGCTGTCCAGCCGACCCGTGGTCAGCCCTTTGTCGTCCTGCAGAGTCTTTTCAAACATGCCGCCGGTGACGCGCAGGTCGGCCTTCAGCAGATAGCCGACAGGCAAACCGACGAAGTGGCTCAGTTTCTCAGCGAGGGCCTGCCGGCGCGCCGCATCAAGTTCGGCACCCGCCTGCAAGGTCGAGGCATAGTCGCCGATGGCGAAGGCTTCCGCCTGCTTAACGAAAGCATGAAGATCGTCAGGCCGGTCGCCAGAAACCCTATGGTGATACCACGCTGTGGCGGCGTAGGTTGGCAGGGCGGTGATATAGGCTTGATCCACACCCGGATTGGCCCCCGGTCCATCAACACTGAGATCGTAATTCAGGATCTGTGAGAGCAGAACCACTCCGTTAAAGTCTATGCTGTAGCGCGTTTCGAGGGCGCTGACGACCACGGCAGAACGCAGCGTGCCGTAGCTTTCGCCGAAGAGATATTTCGGCGAATTCCAGCGACCGTATTTGCTCAGAAAGCCAATGATAAACTGCTCAAAAGCATGGGCGTCCTGATCCACGCCCCAGAAGGCCTTTTCCTTATCCTTGCCGACGATGCGACTAAAGCCAGTACCGGGTGCGTCTATGAACACCAGATCGGCGGCGTCCAAAAGGCTGTAGCGGTTATCGACAATTGCGTAGGGCGCAGCCGGTGTATGTGCCCCGTCACTGGTGACAACCCGGCGCGGTCCGAAGGCACCCATATGCAGCCAGACGGTGGCAGAGCCTGGCCCCCCATTATAAAGGAACATGATCGGTCGCCCGGCAGCCGGCGCGCCCTTCTTGAAATAGGCGGTGTAGAACATTGACGCCTCTGGCCCCCCGCCCGCTTCGGGGCCCCGATTGGCTTTGTCTTCGGGCTTCGCCGCCTCATCGGGTTTAGCGGCGTCATCCCAATCCTTGGGGTGGACCACCAACGTACCGGCTATGGCTTTGTAGTCGATCTTCTGGCCCCCGACCGTGACGCTCCCCTCGCTGGCGACGCTCTCAGGGGTGAACAGACCCAGTTTTTCCATCGGGCCTGCCGGCTTGGCAGCTTCTGCAGCGATCACCGGGCCGGCCACGAGAAGTAGTCCAGCCAGCAAACCAACCAAGGGTCCCATCGCAATCTCCATTTTGAAAACGGGCCTTCCGTAGCCGGATTGGGCCCCACCGCAAGGGGTCTGCGGGGCGGTGCGTACATTTTACTCACGCGCCTTGCGTCGTCGGCATAGCGCGTCCACTGCGCCTTGTTTCGCGTGCTGTCTGGGATATCCGTATGGATGCCTCGGTGTTTGTTCCCTTCGTCTTGTGTCGATCGCTGCCCTCCACTCGATTTTTTCCGCACTCTCAGTCACAAGGGGAACATGAAATTTCTCGATCAATGCAAAATCTTTATCCGTTCGGGCGACGGCGGCGGCGGGGCCGTGTCGTTTCGGCGGGAAAAGTTTATTGAATATGGCGGTCCCGACGGCGGCGATGGCGGCTGCGGCGGCGATGTCTGGATCGAGGCGGTCGAAGGCCTCAACACTCTGATCGACTATCGCTATCATCAGCATTTCAAGGCCAAGACCGGCGGGCACGGTATGGGGCGCAACCGTGCAGGTGGGAATGGTGACGACTCTGTCCTGCGCGTGCCGGTTGGAACCCAGGTGTTTGACGAAGATCAGGAGACGCTGATCGCCGATCTCAATCAGGAGGGCCTGCGCCTGCGCCTGGCGGCCGGTGGCAATGGCGGCTTTGGCAATACCCACTTCAAGGGTCCGGTTAATCAGGCCCCCAAGCGCGCCAATGCCGGCCTGCCGGGCGTTGAGATGTGGATATGGTTGCGGCTGAAGCTGATCGCCGACGTCGGTCTGGTGGGCAAACCCAATGCCGGCAAATCAACCTTTCTCGCCGCCGCCTCTGCCGCCACGCCGAAAATCGCTGACTATCCCTTTACTACCCTGGCCCCGAACCTGGGTGTGGTCGATCTCTCCACCAATGAGCGTTTCGTCATTGCCGATATTCCCGGCCTGATCGAAGGGGCGTCGGAGGGTGCCGGGCTGGGGGTGCGGTTCCTGGGCCATATCGAGCGCACAGCGGTATTGGTGCATATGATCGATGGCACCGCTGAGCGCCCGGTCCAGACCTGGCGGACGATCCGCCATGAACTTGCCGCCTATGGAGAAGGGCTTGAGGACAAGGCTGAATTGATCGTGCTCAACAAGATCGATGCCCTAACCCCGGCGCAGCGGTCAGCCAAATCCCGAGCTTTGGAGAAGGCCTGCGGGGTAAAACCCCTGCTCATGAGCGCCGTCACCGGGGAGGGCGTGCGCGAGGTGCTACGGGCGGCCCATGCCAAGGTGCGCGAGCGGGATGCGCCGGCGGTCGATGAGGCGCAAATTTGGCAGCCTTGAATGCAATTTCTGCCGCCCGCCTGATCGTCATCAAGGTGGGCTCAGCCCTATTGGTTGACCCTGCGAGCGGCGCGCCCGATCATGCTTGGCTGGCCAGCTTCGCTGCGGATGCCGCGCGTTTGCGCCGCCGTGGACAAAATCTGGTGATCGTCTCCTCCGGGGCCGTGGCCCTGGGGCGCAGTCGCTTGAATTTCAGGCACAAACGCCTGACCTTGGCCGAAAAACAGGCCGCCGCTGCCGCTGGGCAATCGCGACTTATGCGCGCCTGGGAAGAGGCCCTGGAACCGCAAGGCCTGAGCGCGGCTCAGGTTCTGCTAACGCCGGACGATACAGAGGTGCGGCGCCGGTTCCTCAATGCCCGCGCCACGCTGGAGACCCTGTTGCAGCAGGGGGTGACGCCTGTGGTAAATGAGAATGATACCGTCGCGACCCAGGAGCTACGTTACGGCGACAATGACCGCCTAGCCGCCCGCGTCGCCCAGATGGTGGGGGCCGATCTGTTGGTGCTACTGTCGGATGTTGACGGTCTTTATACGGGCGATCCGCGCCGTGATCAGGCGGCTCGGCATCTGGCGATTATTGATGAGCTCACGCCCGAGATTGAGGCCATGGCCGGCGGGGCCAATCTGGATCGGGGTCTGGGTACCGGGGGCATGGCGACCAAGCTTGCCGCAGCCCGCATAGCCGGAGCCGCTGGGTGCGCGACCCTGATCGCACTGGGTGGACGGCCGCAACCCCTACAGGCGGTGGAGGCAGGCGCTGCATCGACCCTGTTCAAACCCCGCACGACGCCGACGGCGGCCTATAAGGCCTGGATCGCCGGAGCCTTGGCCCCGCAGGGCGTGGTGGTGATCGATGATGGCGCAGCCAGGGCGCTAGGCCAGGGCAAAAGCCTATTGGCAGCGGGGGTGATGGCTATCGAGGGCCGCTTTGGCAAGGGCGACGCAGTGATCGTGCGCAACCTGGCCGGTCACGATCTTGGTCGGGGTTTGTCTCGCTATGATGCCGAGGATGCCAGCCGCATCATCGGTCTGCGCAGCGCAGCGATCGAAACGACGCTGGGCTATTTCGCCGGACCGATCGTTCACGCCGACGACCTCGCCCTGGCGGCGACCGC
>JAYTXQ010000082.1:0-21181 GCA_043742825.1 Caulobacteraceae bacterium
CGATATCATCCCAGGTAACGGCCGGATCAAAGTTTCGCCCGACCCAACCCCAGAAATCCGCCAGCGTCTTCAGATTTGCCCCTTTTGTCGCGCCAGCAACATTGCCCAGGCTGTGCGGCCGACCGCCGAAATAGACATCCGCCAGCCATCGGGGGTGCGCAAGACCATCAAGCGCCTGGTTCAAGCGCGATCCCAGATCCTGGGAGGTCATGCCATTGCGGGCATCCCGATAGCGGGCGCCGGATACCGGCAGGTCCACTGTGAACAACAGAACCGGCGAACCGACGTCTCTGGCCTGCTGTAAAATCGAGGCCATGAACCCGCGATCCTTGGTCATATAAAGTTGGAACCACGGTGCAGTGGCAGCCTGTGTCACCTCGGCAATATCGCACACCCCCACGGTCGAGAGACTGAAGGGGACACCCGCCGCCCGGGCTGCGCGCGCCGCCTGGGTCTCGCCGCGCCTGGCATACATACCCGCAATGCCAATGGGACTTAAGATCACTGGCATGGACAAGGTCTGACCAAACAGCTCGACGCCCGTATGCAGGTGCGAGATGTCTCGCATTACCCTCTGCCGCAAGGTCAGATCGCGCAGATCTGCAACATTGGCCGCCAGGGTGGCCTCGGCATAGGACCCCCCATCAATATAATCGAACAGAACCTTGGGCAGACGCCGACGAGCGGCCTCCCGATAGTCGGCGACGCAGACCGCCTTCAAGAGACCCCCTCGCGCACCCGCCGTAGCGTGGTCGCCTTCAGACCCGGACCTTCCTGAACCGTGGGCAAGGGTTGTAGCAGGCTGGCGCTAGCCCGCGTCATGGCGCGGGGCTCTTCTTCGAACAGGGCCGCCAGCTGATCGGTGATCGCGCCGCCGAGCTGTTCAACATCCACGATGGTCACGGCGCGGCGATAATAGCGGGTCACATCATGGCCGATGCCGATGGCGATTAGTTCAACCGGCGATTTGGATTCGATCTCGCCAATCACCCGGCGCAGGTGTCGCTCCAGATAATGGCCCGAATTGACCGAAAGCGTCGAATCGTCCACCGGTGCCCCGTCGGAAATGACCATCAGGATGCGCCGCTGCTCGGTGCGCCCGATCAGGCGCTGGTGCGCCCACATCAGGGCCTCGCCGTCGATATTTTCCTTCAGCAGACCCTCGCGCATCATCAGACCCAGGTTTTTGCGTGCCCGCCGCCACGGCGCGTCAGCTGATTTATAGATGATGTGACGCAGATCGTTCAGCCGCCCCGGCGTCGGGGGCTTGCCGGCCTTCAACCACTCATCCCGCGCCGCGCCGCCCTTCCAGGCCCGGGTGGTAAAGCCCAGAATCTCTGCCTTGACGCCGCAGCGTTCCAGGGTGCGGGCCAGGATATCGGCGCAAACCGCAGCGACCATGATCGGCCGGCCGCGCATCGAACCGGAATTGTCGATTAAAAGACTGACCACCGTGTCGCGAAACTCGGTGTCCTGTTCCTGTTTGAACGAAAGGGGCGCGGTGGGATCGACGATGACGCGGGTCAGGCGGGCAACATCCAACAGACCCTCTTCTAGATCAAAGCTCCAGGCCCGGTTCTGCTGCGCCTGAAGTTTGCGTTGCAGGCGATTGGCGAGGCGCGAGACCACATTTGAAAGACTAGCTAGTTGCTGATCCAGATAGGCGCGAAGCCGGGTTAGTTCCTCGGGCTCGCACAGCTCTTCGGCGGTGACAATCTCATCATGCGCGGTGGTGAAGACCTTATAAGCTGGCTCCGCATGGCCGGGGTCCTTAGCGTCCGGCCGCGCTGGTCGCTCTCCATCAGTCATGTCCATTTCGTCGTCAGACGTCTGGGCATCGTCGTCCGACTCGGTCATCTCGCTCTCGGCTGATTCCGATTCCTTCTGACTGGCTTCGCTATCTTCCAGGGTTGTACTCTGCGGCGATTGCTCTTCACCCTCGCCTTCACCCTCATCGGAGGATTCTGCTTCCCCATCCTGGTCCTGATCGTCGGTCACGTCCTGATCGGGGCCATCATCGAGGTCGTCGCCCATGTCCAGGTCGCGAACGACGGCTCTGGCAATGCGGGCGAACAGGCGTTGGTCATCTAAGGCACCGCTCAACCGATCCAGATCCTCGCCGGCGCGAGCCTCGATCTGGGCGCGCATAGCATCGACCAGGGCTTGAGCGGCTGGGGGAGGCGGCTCACCCGTCAGGCGTTCGCGCACGATCAGTGCCACGATATCGGCGATCGGGGCTGCGGCAGGGTCGACAATGGCGTTCAGGCCTTTGCGCGCTACAGTTTGCTCCCATACTGCCGCCAGATTGGCCTTGACCCCTAAAAGGGCGTTGGCTCCGATAGCCTCGATCCTGGCCTGTTCCAGGGCATCATAAACCAGTGTCCCCTCGGGGGATTTGGGTTTGAATTTGGCGTGGCTGACGCTGTCATGGTGGGCGACTCGCAGCGCCATCTGATCGGCGAGGCCGCGGATGCGCGTGGTCTCCGGCCCCGAAAGCTCTCGCGGCGGATGCGGCAGGATGGCCCTGTTACCGATCAGGGTCGGCCCGTCACCAGAAAATACCACTTCCAGGTCTGGTTGCTCGGCCAGTGAGCGCACCGCATGCGACAGCGCGCGCTTGAAGATCTCCGTGGGAGTTTCCTTACCAGACATAGCCAAGGCTCATAGCGCGCCAACGTCTCGCTTAGAAGGAAAAAGGCGGCAGCAGGATCCGCCCGCATTCATAGCATCCGCAAAAGGGTATTCAGCCGCTGGCTATAGGTGTGTTCTGCCAGAACGCGCCGGCGTCCGGCCTGCGCCACCTTGGCCACGGTGCCGGGTTCACGTATCACCATCTCGGCCAGGGCCTTAAGCTCGTCGGGGCCAGAGTAGACCAACACCTCACGACCCGGTTCGAAGCAGGTTTCCAGGTCTGCCTGATTGTCGGTCGCGACTGCCGTTCTGGCCAGATAGGGCTGAAAATTTCGTTGGTTAAGGCCAGTCAGGACATGGGTCTCGTTACGAATATTCAGCGCCGCGCGATGGTGCCCGTAAAGGCTCTGCAAGCGCGCTGGTGACACCTTTCTGGCAACCGCCGCGTGCGGACTTTGCGGCCCCATTTTCCATCCCGGACCGTAGAGACACATCGGCATTGGCAGCCCTTCGACCAGCCCCAGACGTTGCGGCGTCGGAGTGCCGATGAAAATCAGGCGCGGGTCCCTCTGCCTGATATCCTCGCCCTGGCTTACCGGTGCAGGATTAACAGCATGAGGCAAAAATACTGAAGAGTTCCCAAAGACCATCTCGCGGTGTCGGGCGTCGAGGCCGGCGTCCGTATAGGCGACGAGGTCCAGATACTGTGCCGCTGTCACCGCCTGAGCGTCGAAGAGGTCGCCTACCCAGCCGACCAGGGGAGCACGGCCAGGCAGGGCTGCGATCTTTTGCAAAAATATGATTGGCACATGGAACGCACCGATGGCCAGGATCAGGTCCGGAGCAAATACCTGTACACGCCGCGCTATGCGGCCCGCCAAAGGTTCCGCCAGCCAGGTTTCGAGCGCCTCGCTGATCGCCGGGTGGCGCGTCCCACCCAGGGCGATGTGGTGCCCGTCAGCACGCAGGGCTGCAGCGCAGTCTTCCAGCCAATGGGTGATACTACCAAGCTTGCCGAGAAGAAAAATCCTCACAGGGTTGCGTGGTTTAGTGTTTCGCCGCCCCCCACGCCCGCGCCTCTTCGCCAACGATCCGAACCAGGTTGCCCATGGTCAGATTGGCGTCGATCATGTGCAGCCCCCAGTCAGCCTGGACCTTGCCGTTCAGGACCACGTCGCCATTGATCGTCTGTGTGCGTGTCCCCTGCGGATCGGCATTCACGTGTACGGACAGATAGTTGAACCTGGGCGTGGAGACGCAGTTTGCGGTCAGCAGGCCAGGCACCCTGACGAAAGGTGTTGTTATCGACTTGCCCTTTACCCATTCCACCGCCGGTTGGATTGACGCTGCGATCATCTGGGTGCCCGAGGCCAGATAGGGGTTCAGCTGTCCTGGGCCGCCGGTAAGGTTGGCCGGATTGACACACGCTGCAACAAGATTGTCCCGGGGCGTATGCGGCCGGCCAAAGCGCGAACTTTCAGGCGGGGGCGTCGTGTCGCGGAATGAGGCAAAGACAATGACGCAGCCCAACTGGGTGGTGCTGTGACACAGAGGCACAGATTTGAAATCGCCGCCGACATCCGCATCCTTTGGCACCGACAAGCTGGTTCCCATCAAAATCGCTGAGACCAGTCTGGCCTGCGCTGGCTTGCCGTCGATCTCGTTCTTGATCAGTTGAGTCAGCACGCCCGAACCCTGAGAGTGGCCGATCAGGACCACGCCGCGCCCGTGGTTTTCGTGGGCGAGGTAATAGTTCCAGGCGTCTGCCACATCCTGATAGGGTGTGGTGGGCCGGGTCCCCGTCGATCCGGGCAAGGGCTTGCCTTGCATGGCAGCGACCAGAGCGGTCAGGGTGAATTGGCGATACAGCGGCGCGAAGGTTCGGCAGCTTGCCCCGAAGCGGGCGAACTGCTGGGTTATCACTGTGGTCTCTTCACGCTCGACCTTCATCGTTGCCAGAATGCCGGGGTCGGTAGACACAGTCGGATAGACATAGAAACAGTCGATCGTTGGTTTTGGGTCGGCCTTGAAAGGTTCAAGCTCCAGCCCGCCGTCAAAGCGCACGATTGTCGTACTGAGGTCGGTGTGGCAGGCATTGGGTGTCGCCCCTGGCCAGCACAGCCAGTTGGCGTGATCGGCGTAGTTGTTGGCGGCCATAGGCGCAGGCGGGGGCGCGGTCTGGGTCTGGGTCTGGGCGGACGCCGACGCAGCACCTGTGAGGGTCAGACAAGCGACCGCAAGGGCCAGCGATTTCACGTTCATATCGGTCACTCCCGCAGAGCCGGGCCGACCTCTGGCGGGCTGCCGAGGGTCCAAAACCGGTAGGGTTTTAAGCCACTTTCACCCGTGCGGCGCTCTCGGGCAGATCGGTGCCGAAGGCGCGCTGGAAGAACTCCGCCACCGTCGGGCGTTCCAGCTCATCACACTTGTTCAGAAACGTCAGGCGAAAGGCCAGGGCCATGTCGCCGGCGAAGATCTCGGCGTTCTGGGCCCATGTGATCACCGTGCGCGGGCTCATGACGGTGGAGATATCGCCGTTCATGAAGGCGTTGCGGGTCATGTCGGCGACGCGGACCATGGCCGCGATCAGCCGGCGGCCCTCAGCGGTCTTGGCATAGGCCGGAGACTTAGCCAGGACGATCTCGGCTTCAACATCATGCGCAAGATAATTGAGCGTGGTCACGATCGACCAGCGATCCATCTGTCCCTGATTGATCTGTTGCGTGCCGTGATACAGCCCGGTGGTGTCACCAAGACCAATTGTGTTGGTGGTCGAGAACAGGCGGAAATAGGGATTGGGCCGGATCACCCGGTTCTGATCGAGCAGGGTCAGCTTGCCCTGGGCCTCCAGCACCCGTTGGATGACGAACATTACGTCAGGGCGTCCGGCATCGTACTCATCAAAAACAAGGGCCATGGGCCGTTGCAGGCACCACGGCAGCATGCCTTCCCGAAATTCGGTGATCTGTTTGCCGTCTTTCAGGACGATCGCGTCCTTTCCCACCAGGTCGATGCGGCTGACATGGCTGTCGAGATTGACCCGGATCATCGGCCAGTTGAGGCGCGCCGCCACCTGTTCGATATGCGTCGATTTTCCGGTGCCGTGATAGCCCTGGATCATCACGCGCCGGTCGTAGGCGAGGCCGGCGCAGATAGCCAAGGTCGTCTGCGGATCAAATCGATAGGCTTCATCGAAATCAGGCACATGGCTGTCGCGAACCGAGAAGGCTGGGACCTTCATATCCGAGTCTATGCCAAAGGTTTCGCGCACTCCGACTTTCAGGTCGGGCATCATCAGGCGCAGCTGATCGTCGTTGGGGTCTGTAAAACTGGTCATTTGCGGCAGTGATTAGCCTGCCGGTGCCGCAGACGCAAACCGTCAGGTGAAGGTTTTTTTGCAGAAAGTTTAGACAAGCTTGGCCTTACGCAGGGTCTTGTAGGCTTTTAGCACTCTCTGCAGCTTGTGTTCAGCGGATCGATCACCGCCGTTAGCATCGGGGTGGCAGAGCTTCACCATCTCGATATAGCGGGCCCGAACTGTCACCGCATCGGCCGTGGCATCCAGGCCTAGATCGGACAAAGCCCCTCGTTCCAAGCGTCCAAGCCGCCGTTCCAGGGCCGCCTGATCATCCCTGGCCCGGGCCTTGTCAGCACTAAATATGCCAGAACTGTCTCGGAAAACACCGCGATTCCCCGCTGCTTCCTTATTGCGCCCCCCAGACTTGAACGACCATGTCGGCCGGCCGCCGGTTGCCAGATCGTCGGCCAGGCGATCCTGAATCTCGGTTTCGCTCATGCCGTTGAAGAAGTTCCACGACCGATTATATTCGCCAGCGTGAACCTGACAGAACCAGTAGTGATCGGTCAGCAGGTCGCGCGACTTGGGGGCCCGCGTCACCGCCGGCGTACGGCATCCCGCATGGTCACAGGCTCGTTCGCCAGGCTTCGGATCATGCCGCGACGGCTCAGCCGCGGCCTCTTCGGTCTTTGGCGGGCGCACGCGGATGTCGACAAAGCGCGGCCGGTATTGAAAGGCGTAGTTCATGCCCTAGAATATGCGGGTATAGCGTAACAGTTCAAGAATGGGCAAATAGGGAGTATAGGAGAAAACTTGTCTCAGATTGCCCAGGCCATCCAAACCAAGCTGCAAGCGGCGCTGAGCCCTTCACACCTTGAGGTTGTCGATGATTCGCATCGTCACGCGGGCCACAGCGGTTCCCGGCCAGGCGGCGAGAGCCATTTCGTCTTGACCATAGAAAGCGCCGCGTTCACGGGGCAAAGCCGGGTGGTCCGGCAAAGGCTGGTCCACAAACTTCTGGCCGATGAATTGGCCGGCCCTGTGCATGCCCTTTCGCTCAACCTGAAGGCACCCGGAGAGGCCTGACCCCCTAGCTTGCGAAGAAATTCAGCTCCAACAATACCCCATTCGGATCGTGGACGAAAATCTGCTTGAGTCCGATTGAGGCGATATCGTTAACTGCATAGGTCAGCTTGCGGGCGTCCAGGCGCGCAAGCAGATCAGGCGCGCCCACACAGTTGAGAGCAACGTGGTGCACCGCGCCGGTGGTCGGGCCCGGCCGCGCATCTCGCTTGAACGCCTGAGGTGCACCAGTGGTGTTGATATGCAGGATCGGGCGATTTTCGGCATCACAGATCCACTGCACCTGGTCGGGGCGCAAGGGTACGGGCCCGTCACGTACGCTGAGGTCAAACATCTCAGTGTAGAACTTCACCGTGCCGGCGAGGTCCTCGGTGAAGATATTCACATGGTCCAGAGCCTTAACCCGCATCGCGTCCCTCCGCTGGCCTGTTATAGAGCCTAACGGTAGAGTAGCCTGAAGTTCGCGGTGTCAGAAGCCCCAATTCACCCGCATCCAAAACGGGGATGCGCGCAGCGGTGAGGGTACAAATGCTGATGTCACTCGCAGGATCCAAATGCAGTTGCTCGGTGGGGGCAGGTGTCGTAACGGCGTGGGACAGCCTGGGCGACAAAATCGTGGTTTTGCGTCTCACGGCTTTGCTTACACGGATGAAGCGGCGGAAACAAACCTGTCTCCATCTGAGAAATCTGCGGAACAAGTCTTTAGTCACTCAAGAGGATGGAGGTTTTCATGGCGCTGGATGGAGCTGTAACTGCCCCTGAATTAGTCCGCGAGGATCGCACCCGTCACCGGTTCAAGGTGGCCAGGCGCGCGTTTACTGATCCGGCGGTTCTGGAGGCTGAGCGGCGGGAAATCTTCGATCACTGCTGGATCTATCTTGGCCACGAGTCGGAGATCCCCAATGCCAACGACTACCTCACCCGCAGTGTCGCCGGCCGTGACCTGATTTTCAACCGCGACCGCAAGGGCGAGGTGCATGCGTTTTTGAATGTCTGCCCGCATCGCGGGGCGACGGTGGTGCGGGAGAAAACCGGCAATGCCCTTGGCTTTCAGTGTTTTTATCATGGCTGGGCCTTCAGCAATGTGGGCACCTTCGCCACCCGTATCGCGGCGGGCAACTACCCTGAGGACTTCGGTGACGATCATTGCGTCGATCTGACCCCTGCGCCGAGGCTTGAGTCTTATCGCGGCCTGTATTTCATTAACTTCGACTTGGCCGCGCCATCGTTGAGCGACTATCTCGCCGATGCCAGGGCCTATATCGACATCCTGGCGGACCAGGGCCAAGCCGGTATGGAAATCATTGGTGGGGCGCAGGAATACAGCATCGCCGCCAACTGGAAGTTGTTGGTAGAAAACAGCTTCGACGGCTATCACGCGGCCACGACACACGCGACCTATTTTGACTATCTGGGCGATACCGTCGGCAGCATGACCACCCCACCGCCGGGCACGGAGCGCGGCAAGGCGATCGATCTGGGCAATGGTCATGCCGTGATCGAATATTGGGCCCCCTGGGGCAAGCCCATCGCTCAGTGGATCCCCGCCTTTGGCGAGGCGGCCAAGATTGAAATTGAGGCGCTGTATGAGGGGCTGACAGCTAGGTTCGGTGAGGAAAAGGCCAATCAGATCGCTCACAAGAGCCGCAATCTGGTAATTTTTCCCAATCTGGTGATCAATGATGTGATGAGTGTGACGGTGCGGACCTTCTATCCGGAAAAGCCCGACTTCATGCGCGTCAATGCTTGGGCCATCGGACCCAAAGATGAGAGTGCGTCGTTGCGCAAATGGCGGCTGTTCAATTTCCTTGAGTTCCTGGGCCCGGGCGGTTTTGCCACTCCGGACGATCAGGAGGCCCTGGAAGCCTGTCAGCGCGGTTATCGCAATCAGGCTCAGGCTGGCTGGAACGATATCTCCAAAGGCATGATGCGTGAAGCACCGGGCACCGAAGATGAAGAACAGATGCGCTGCTTCTGGCGCGAGTGGGACCGCCGGGTCGCTCATGCGGTCGTGGCCGCATGAGCGAACGGGTCACCTGATGCCAGCCAGCCCGTTTGCCCGCGCCGCCTGCGAGGATTTCCTCTTTCATGAGGCGGCGCTGCTGGACGAGTGGCGTCTGGATGAATGGTTCGATCTGTTCATCGACGGCGCGACCTATGAGGTGCCGACCACCGGTGCCCCTGACGATGCCGATCCGACTACCACTCTGTTTTATATCGCGGATGATTATGCCCGTCTGCGCCACCGGGTGATCCGCCTGAAAAAGGATACGGCGCACTCAGAATTTCCCCGCTCCGACAGTGCACGGATGATCAGCAACGTACGGGTGTTGAGCGCGACGGACGAGGTCGCTCAGGTTGGTAGTGTCTTCATCACCTATCGCTCGAAAAATGATGTGACCCATTGTTTTTTTGGCCACCATCTCCACCGATTGGTGTGGCGTGACGGGGCCTTGAAGATCGCCGCAAAACGCAGCTTGCTGGACATGAGCAACCTCTCGCCGCAGGGCCGCGTGAGCATCATTCTCTAGATATTAAGGAATGCCATCATGGCTGTGGATCAAATTCGCTATGATCGACTGGGCTATGTCGCCCTGAATGTCAGCGACCTGGAGCGGGCCCGCAGTTTTTATGCCGATGTGTTGGGTCTGCAGCCTGTGGCCAGCGATCTGCGCGACCGGGCCTATTTTCGTTGTAGCGACCATCACCACGACGTCGCCCTGTTTCAAGGCTCAGAGCCGGGCCTGAAACGGATTGGCTGGGCGATGGAAAGTGGCACGGCCTTGGGTGCTGCCTGGACACATTTCACCAAGCTAGGTCTCGCCCCCGCTCCGGTCGCGCCAGGCGAATGCGCCGACCTTGCCATTAGCGAGGCGTTCCGCATTTGCGAGCCCAACAGCGGCGCGGTATTTGAGTTTTTCACCGGTATGGCCCCGGCACCGATCCCATACAAAGCCACCCACACCAAGATCGCCCGCCTGGGCCATGTGGTGCTGAACGTACCTGATCGGGCCGCCATGCAAAAATTCATGGTCGATCACTTCAATTTTCGCATCTCTGATGAGATCGAACGGTCGGTGACTTTCATGCGCTGCTTCCCCAACCCCTATCATCACAGTCTGGGCCTGAGCCAAAATGCCAGGGCTGGTCTCAACCACGTGAACTTTATGGTCACCGAGATGGATGACATCGGCAAAGGTCTGTGGCGTTGCAAGGCCAATGACGCGCCGGTTGTCTTTGGCCCTGGACGGCATCCGCCGTCTGACTCGATCTTTCTCTATTTCCTCGATCCTGACGGCCTGACCCTGGAATATAGCTTCGGTATGGAAGAATTTCCCGAAATGGATGCCCGGCCGGCGCGGTTGTTGCCTCCGGGCCTCGCCTCGATCGACTATTGGGGCGCGGTTCCGGACATGCGCTTTGCCAAAACAGGAGCCATCGAACCCTTGGGCACCGGAGCGACAGGTTGACCACGCCGCGCGTCGCCGTGATCACTGGGGCTGCCAGCCCCATCGGCCGCGCTATCGCCGCGCGACTGAAAACCCAGGGCTATCAGTTGGCTTTGGGCGACTTGGCGGCCGAGGTCGAAGACATGGCCGGCGAACTGGGCAGTGAGACACTGTTTCGGGTTGGCGATCTGAGCGGTGAAGCTGCGGCCAGCGACCTGATCGATGCCGCCCAGGCGCTGTTTGGCCGCGTGGATGTGCTGGTGAACAATGCCGGGGGAGGGGTAATCCGTAAATTCCTCGAGCACACACCCGAAACGCTGCGCGCCACCATCGATCGCAATCTGTGGACCTGTTTATGGGCCTGTCGCGCGGTACTGCCGCACATGGTCGCTCAGGATTACGGGCGCATCGTCAATATCGGTGCCGACTCGGTGCGAAATGGCCTCTGGGATCACGCCGCCTACAATGCCGCCAAGGGGGGCATGCACGGCCTGACCACTGGCTTGGCGCGCGAGTTCGCCGCCCATGACATTACCGTCAACACTGTTGCCCCCTGCATGGTCAAAACGCCTATGGTTGCCGCCGCAATGGCCGCGAACAATCCGTTCATCACCCGCTTCACCGATGTCATCCCCAAAGGACGCCCGGCGGAGACCGACGAGGTAGCCTCCATGGTCGCCTATCTGGCCGGCGATGAGGCGCGTTTCGTCACCGGTCAAGTGATTAGCGTCAACGGCGGGAGCACCATGCTGTGACCGAGTGCAAAGGTCTTTTCCGCAGATTACGCAGATTTAGACAGATTGGCTGCGGTTTTGGCGGGCGAAGCCAATAAAATACGCCACTTGGAAATTATCGCCTGCGGCGCGAGCTCCGATCGGTATCTGTCTAAATCTGCGTAATCTGCGGAACACTTCCTCAACCACGATAAGGACATCAACATGGATCTCGGAATCAAGGGCCGTACGGCCATCGTCTGCGGCGGCAGCGCCGGACTGGGTCGCGGCTGTGCCACCTCCCTGGCCCGCGAAGGGGTCGAAGTTTTCATCGCCGCGCGCAATGTCGACCGGCTGAACCTGGCGGCCAAGGAGATCGCCACCGAGACCGGGGGCAAGGTGCATACGGTGGTCGCTGATGTGGCCAGCGAGGAGGGCCGTGCCGCCCTGCTGGCCGCCTGCCCCAGCCCGGATATCCTGATCAACAACGCGGGCGGCCCGCCGCCCGGTGACTTCCGTTCCTGGTCGCGGGAGGATTGGATCAAGGCCCTGGACGCCAATATGCTCTCGGCGATCATGCTGATCAAGGCAACCATCGATCCGATGATCGAGCGGCGCTTTGGTCGCATCGTCAATATTACCAGCCACATGGTCAAAGCGCCGATCGCGATCCTGGGCCTTTCAAACGGCGCGCGCGCCGGCCTGACCGGATTTGTCGGCGGCTTGGCACGCGACGTGGCCAAGCACAACGTCACGCTTAACAGCCTGTTGCCTGGCCAGTTTGACACCGACCGGCTGAAATCCAACCATGAGAAAATCGCCGCCGCCCAGAACGTCGATGTGGAAAAGATGCGCGCCAGCTCTAAGGCCGCCATCCCCGCAAAACGCTTCGGCGACGCCGCCGAATTCGGCGAAGTCTGCGCCTTCATCTGCAGCGTCCAGGCCGGCTATATGACCGGCCAGAACTTCCTGCTCGATGGAGGGCAGTATCCGGGACTTATGTAGGTCTCGCGGGATACCTGAATTGGTTTAGACGGCATCTGCGAAGTGGTCACCGAGCCTCTTATCCACACCTTGATCTAGGCGTTGCCGGCGACCTGACTTCCGGCTTGGGCCTGACGGGCCAGGTAAATGGCGGCGAAATCCAGGGGGTCCAGGCGCAGGGGCGGGAAGCCGCCCTCGGCGGTCATGTCGCCGATGATCCGGCGGGCGAACGGGAACAGGTATCTGGGACACTCGATCATCAGCACCTGTTCGAGATCCTCTGGCTCGACTCCCACCACCTGGAAAAGACCAGCGTAGAGCAGCTCAATGTGGAAAGCGACTTCGGCCTCGCGCGTGGCCTTGGCGGTGAGCTTCAGCTCAACTTCGAACAAGCCATCCTCGCGGCCTTTGACGTTCAGCTCGACGCCCAGATCGATATGCGGCGCATTGGCGACCGCACGCAGAGTATCGGGGGCATTGGGGTTTTCGAAGGAAAGGTCCTTAATATATTGCGCGGCAATGCGGATGCCGGCTGGGGGCTGTTCCTGGGCACCGGCATCGGGGATGCCAGCGGTAAAATCAGTCATGTTTGAAGGTCCGGCTTGAGCGGCAGGGAGGAATTGGAGCGGGAAAGCGGCTCGCTATCATGGGCATAGACAAGTCGCAACGCCAGCACGCTGGCGCGGAGCGTGTTTTTGACTATATAGAGGGATGACGCTTTGACAGTCATGATCCCCAGAGGATATTTTGCAGGTTCTGGAACTTATCATTCTCGCCGCGCTGGCCGGAGTCTTTCTCTTCCAGCTCTATGCCGTGCTGGGCCGCAGAGTCGGTCGCGGCTCTGACGCCACGCCGCTTGCCGCTGTCAGCGGCGGCGGATTGGAGGCGCAGCGTCCTCTCACCCCGGTGACAGATGAGGCCGCAGCCCAAGGCGGGGTGGCCGCCGTTCGAGCCCGCGATCCGGCCTTCGAGGTCGGTCATTTTCTCGAAGGCTCACGCGGAGCCTATGAACTGATCGTCAAGGCCTTCATTGCCGGTGATCGGGCCGCATTGCAGCCGCTGTTGGCGGCCAACGTCATGGAAAATTTCGAAACCGCTATGGCGCAGCGCGAAGCTGAACATGTCGCCGAAACTATAGAATTCGTGCATCCCCCGCGTGCCGATTTCGAAGGGGTTAATCTGGTTGGTGACCTGGCCAAGGCCTCGGTGCGGTTCCTTGCTGAACTGCGCAGCCGTACAACGGGGCCGCAGGGCGAAGCTGTGGCTGATCGCCGCACCGCTGAAATCTGGACGTTCGAGCGCAACCTGAAAAACCGCAATCCGAATTGGACCCTGATCCACGTCGATCCTGCGGAAAGCTAAATGCGCCACTGGCGCGGTGGCGCTCTGCTTGCCCCGCTGTGTCTGGCCCCGCTGTGGCTGGCTGGGTGCGCGACACAAAAGCCTGTGCCGCCCAAACCGTTAGCGCCGCGCCGAATAGAAACTGCCCCGCTCCCACCGCCGACGCCGCAGCCATCGCCTGCCAGGGCACTTGGCATCCGCGATCTGCCGGGGTGGGACGAGGATGATCACCTCGCCGCATTCAATGCCTATCGCGCCGGCTGCGATGTGGCTGGGCCGCCGGTGGCCAGGCGCGTCTGCCATGTTGCCAAGGCCTCGACCGGATCGTCAGCAGCAGATGCCCGAACCTTCTTCGAAGCGCATTTCCAGCCCCAGGCCTTTGGGGCCGAAGGCCTGCTGACGGCCTATTATATGCCCATCTATGAGGCGCGGACGTCGCCCGGTGGCGAGTTCACCGCCCCCGTTCGCCCCCGTCCGGCAAATCTGAAGTCCGTCACACCCTATGAAGACCGCGCCGCAATCGAAGCGCGCAATGCCCCGGACGCCTTGGCCTGGATGCGGCCGGAGGATCTCTTTTCACTGCAAACTCAGGGTTCTGGGGTCCTCAAGCTGGATCGCGGACCGCCTGTGCGCGCGGTTTTCGATGCTAGCAATGGCGCGCCCTATCTGGCCATATCCCGGCCCATGCGCCAACGGGGGCTGCTTTCCGCCAGCAATGCCTCAGCCGAGGCGGTGCATGCCTGGCTGGCGGCGCATCGTGGGGTAGAGGCTGACAGTATTATGCAGCTTAACCGCCGTTACGTCTTTTTTCGTCTGATCGCCGACGATGGTGGGCAACCGACCGGCGCGGCGGGGGTGCGCCTGGTGCCAGGGCGTGCTTTGGCGGTCGATACCTTTGCCCATGCGCTGGGTGAGGTTTTCTGGATCGATGCCTCCGCTCCCACCCTCAGTGGTGCCTTTCCGACTTATCGTCGTTTGGCCATTGCGCTCGACCGGGGAAGTGCGATCCAGGGTCAGGTCCGGGCCGACCTGTATATCGGCCGAGGCGAAGCGGCGGGTCTTGAGGCTGGCCGAGTGCGGCATCGTCTGCGCCTTTATCGTCTGGTGCCGACGGAGCAACCGTGAAACTGCGCGGCGATCTGGCTGATTCGGCGCTGTGGGCCATTGTCGCCTCGACCGTCCGCCCCTTGCCTGGACGAAGCGCGCCTGCACCGGTCAGTCTGCCTCAGTTCGGATCACGAACTCATCACCCGGCCTCAAGTCAGATCGCGCACAATCCTCGGGCGACCCCTAAGCTGCCTCCACAGGATATTGAGCCGCAGAGATTTCACCGCTTGGCCAGCGGTCGTGATCGCCTCATGGCCCGCCTCGATCTGCACGGCCATAGTCAGGACAGCGCTAGGGCCGTCCTGACCGGATTTCTGCTCTCGGTCCACGCCCAGGGATCGCGCTCAGTCCTGGTTATCACTGGCAAGGGGGTACTTGGTGACGGCGTCCTGCGCCGCCGCGTGCCGGAGTGGCTAGCGACCGCGCCCCTGCGGCCCTTGATCGCCGGCGTTTCAGAGGCCCACAGCCGGCACGGCGGCCAGGGCGCACTCTATGTGGCGTTGAAGCGACGAGATTAGCGAGATGCCTTCTCGGCGATACCGGACTTTCCCTCCCGGGCTTCCAGGGTGGTGGCGACCTCGTCGAGGCTGATGTCGCAAGCAGCCAGCAAAGCCAGCCAATGATAGATCAGGTCGGCGCTTTCGGCGATGACGCCGACGCGATCATTCTGCACTGCGGCCAGGGCCGTCTCCACCGCTTCTTCGGCGAGTTTCTTGGCTGCAAGGCTGCGATCCGCTATCAGCCGGGCGGTCCAGGAACTGGCAGGATTGGCGCGACGTCGCGATTCGATGACGCCGGCCAGGCGCTCAACGGTCTCAGAAAATCCAGTCACCGTGAAATCCCTTCAATCCAGCCGCACGGCCACGCCGGCTGCAGCCATAGCCCGTTTGGCCTCGCCAATGGAAATCTCGCCAAAGTGAAAGATCGATGCAGCCAGCACCGCGTCAGCCCCGCCCATTGTCACCGCTTCGATCAGATGTTGAGTCGATCCAGCCCCACCGCTGGCGATCACCGGCACGCTGACCGCATCGGTCATGGCGCGCAGCAAAGCCAGATCATAACCGGTTTTTGCCCCGTCGCGGTCCATAGATGTGAGCAGGATCTCGCCTGCCCCGCGCGCTACCGAGCTGCGAGCATAGTTCAGGGCATCCAGACCGGTGGCGCGCCGGCCGCCATAGGTAAAAAGCTCCCACCCGTCATCAGCCCTACCCTTGGCGTCGATAGCGACAACCACCGCCTGCGATCCGAAGGCATCGGCGCAACGGGCGACCAGATCAGGGTCCTCGACGGCAGAGGTATTGATCGAGATCTTGTCCGCGCCTGCCCGCAACAGACGGCGGGCATCTTCCACCGTGCGGATACCGCCGCCGACCGAAACCGGCATGAAACAGACATCAGCTGTGCGGGCTATCACGTCCAGTATCGCTCCGCGGCCTTCATGGCTGGCGGTAATGTCCAGGAACATCAGCTCATCGGCCCCGGCCAGGTCATAGGCGGTGGCCTGCTCTACAGGATCGCCAGCGTCGCGCAGTTGCAGAAACTGCACGCCCTTGACCACCCGCCCATCCTTGACGTCCAGGCAGGGAATAACGCGAACCTTGAGCATCAGGCAGCGGCCGCCAGGGCCTCCAGCGGCGCGATGGTGCCGGCATAAAGGGCGCGGCCAAGGACGGCACCGGAAATCGGCGTACCGGCGCGGGCGGCCAGGCGCTCGATATCGATCACCGAGGCTAAGCCCCCCGCCGCGATCACCGGGATCGCTACCGCATCGGCAATGGCCCCAAACACTTCGACATTGAAACCCAAAAGGGCCCCGTCACGATCAATATCGGTAACGATCAGGGCCGAAACCCCAGCGTCCTCGAACCGGCGCGCCACCGTTACCGCGTCCAGGCCGGAATTTTCTGTCCATCCCTGAATGGCCACTTGGCCGCCCCGCACATCTACACTGACGGCAATCTGTTCGGGCCATTGTCGGGCGGCGGTCCTGACCATGTCGGGGTCACGCACTGCCGCAGTGCCCAGGATCACGCGGCTGACACCGGCCTCGATCCAGGCTTCGATATTGGCCAGCGTGCGGATACCACCGCCAAGTTGCACGGGGATCGAAACCGATTTGAGAATACCAGACACCGCAGCATCATTCACCGCATGGCCCGCAACCGAGCCGTTCAGATCGATGACATGCAGCCACGAAAATCCGGCGTCCGCCCAGGTCACCGCCTGCGCCACCGGATCGATATTGAACACCGTCGCGGTATCCAGATCACCGCGCACAACCCGCACACACTGGCCGTCCTTCAGATCAATGGCCGGATACAAAATCAAGGGCACCACTCCAGAAAGTTACTCAACAGACGGGCTCCGGTGCCCTGAGATTTTTCCGGATGGAACTGAACGCCGGCAATATTGCCGCGCTGCACTGCCGCAGTGAACGCTCCACCGTGATCGCTCCAGGCGGCGACATCGGCGTCGTCGCGGGGGTACATAGCGAATGAATGTGTAAAATACATGTGGGTTCCTGCCGTCAGGCCGCCAAAAAGTGTCTTCGGCAACGCCCCGTCCAGACTGTTCCAGCCCATGTGCGGGATTTTGCAGCGTGCTGCGGCGGGAACAAGACGGCGCACCTCACCTTCGATCCACCCCAGGCCTGGGCACTCACCAAATTCCAGTCCGCGGGTGGCGAGAAGTTGCATCCCGACACAAATACCCAGAAAGGGCGCGCCGCGCCCCTGTACGGCCTGGGTCATAGCGTCGATCACGCCGACACGCGCCTGCAACGCTTCCCGGCAGGCGGCAAAGGCCCCGACGCCTGGCAAGACTACCCGGTCAGCCCTGGCGATTACGTCCGGGTCATCGGTGACGACAACGTCAATCGAGGCCGAAGCAGCGACCGCTGCCTTGCGCAGAGCTTTCTCTGCCGAGCGCAAATTGCCGGAGCCATAATCAATCAGGGCCAGGGTCTGCATCGGGTTTCCAAGATTTCAAGTCTCATCCCTCCCCATACGCAAAGGGAGGGAGGCGCTGACAGTCTTAATCTATCTTGCCGAAAAGCCCTTACCCTCGGCAACCAGCTTCACCAACAGGGCGGAGGGTTTGTAGTCGTCGCCCATCTGGGCCTGCCACTCCTGCATCCTGGCCAGAACCTTGGCCAGCCCCACCTGTTCGCCCCACCACATCGGACCGCCGCTATAGACCGGCCAGCCGTAACCGTTCTCCCAGATCACATCGATATCTGAGGCCCGAATGGCCATGCCTTCTTCAAGCAGTTTCGCGCCCTCGTTGACCATCGGATAAAGACAGCGCTCGAGGATCTCTTCGTCCGAGATGGTGCGCGGGTTGACCCCGGACTTGACGGCAAAATCCTGAATAATCTTTTCAGTCACCGGCGAGGGGTGGGCGACACGGTTCTCGTCATAGTCGTAAAAGCCCTTACCGTTCTTCTGGCCCCGGCGGTCCATCTCGCACATGACCTCACGGATGGTGGAGCTGGTGGATTGTTCTTTCACCCAGCCGATGTCCAGGCCCGCCAGATCGCTCATGGCGAATGGTCCCATGGGGAAGCCAAAATCATACAAAACCCGGTCGATATCCCAGGGCATCGCGCCTTCGAAGATCAACTTATGGGCTTCGCGCTGGCGTTGACTGAGCATGCGGTTGCCGACAAAGCCGTGGCACACTCCTACCAGGGCCGGGACCTTGCCAATCCGTTTTGCCAGTTTCATCGTGGTGGCGATGACCGAATTTGAGGTCTTGGCCCCGCGGACGATCTCCAACAGCTTCATCACATTGGCCGGCGAAAAAAAGTGGGTGCCGATGACGCTTTCGGGGCGGCTGGTCATGGCCCCGATCTCATCGACGTTCAGGTAAGAGGTATTGGTGGCCAGGATAGCGCCTGGCTTGCAGATCGCGTCGAGCTTTCCGAACACGTCCTTTTTGATGTCCATACGCTCGAACACCGCCTCGACGACCATATCGACCTGGGCAAAGGCGTTCATGTTCAGAGAGCCGGTGATCAGGCTCATGCGCTTTTCCACGTCTGCCGCGGTGATTCCGCCACGTGCGGCCGTGCGCTCGTAGTTCTTGCGAATTACCCCCAGGCCGCGATCAAGGGCGTCCTGTTGCAGTTCAACGAGATTGACCGGAATACCGGCATTGGCGAAATTCATCGCAATGCCGCCACCCATGGTGCCGGCACCCAATATACCGACGCTGTTCACTGCGATCAGGGGCGTGTCATCGGGTACATCGGGGATCTTATTCGCCTGACGCTCGGCAAAAAAGGCATAACGCTGGGCCGCGCTCTGCTGGCCGGTCATCAGTTCCATAAATAGCGTGCGCTCAACCTTCATGCCCTCATCAAAAGGCAGGTTTACGGCCGCCTCGATGCAGCGGATATTCCACTCGGGGGCCATGAAGCCACGGAACTTACGGGCGTTGGCTTTGCGGAAGTCGGCGAAAATCTCAGGTTTACCGCGCGCCGCGAGCATCTTTTCGTCCAGGTCCCGGACCCGTTTCAACGGCAGCCCCTCGGCGACGACCTTGCGGGCAAAGGCCAGGGCCCCCTCGCGGAGTTTGCCGTCTTCGACAAGCTCATCCACCA
This sequence comes from Caulobacteraceae bacterium, assembly GCA_043742825.1. GTDB lineage: Bacteria > Pseudomonadota > Alphaproteobacteria > Caulobacterales > Caulobacteraceae > Acaudatibacter. The sequence goes on from JAYTXQ010000082.1 coordinate 19,210, forward strand.
AGCCCATGGCATGGCAGGCGGCCGCAGGGACGTGGGCCCCCGACGTCATCAGCTCCAGAGCCTTTTGCACCCCGACGATGCGCGGCAGGCGCTGGGTGCCCCCGGCACCGGGCAGCAGGCCCAGGGCCACTTCGGGCAGACCACACTTGGCGGAGGGCACTGCAACACGATAGTGACAAGTTAAGGCCACCTCCAGACCACCACCCAGGGCGGTGCCGTGGATCGCCGCAATGACCGGCTTGGTCGCGTTCTCCATGGCCGCCTGCACTTCGGGGATACTGGCCCCCTTGGCCGCGCCGCCAAACTCAGTGATGTCGGCGCCGGCGATAAAGGTGCGCCCTTCGCAGATGATGACGATCGATTTGGCCCCTGGATCGGCCAGGCCTTGGGCAACCCCCAGAGCCAAGCCATCTCTAACGCCTGAGGACAGGGCGTTCACCGGCGGCGAGTTCAGCGTCACAACGCCGACGTCTCCATCCAGGGTATAGTCGGCGACAGAATTGATGGCGGTCATGGGCGATCCCTTAGTTTCAGATAGGTTGGCCGCTATAGGCCCAGACCACAGGCTCGCGTCAATCAGTGACTGCCGCTAAAGAGCCTGTCGGGGCAACCATTCCCAATTTGCCGGCTTGGAACTCTGATGCAAAAGGCGTAGGGCGAATTCAGGCAAATTTTCGTCGAGAGACTCCAATGCGCAGGCAAACTCCTTTTTCGCTTCTTAAAACTCTGGCCGGTGCCACGGCAGGCCTGATGGTCGCCGGTGCGGTCGCTGCGGCAACGCCCGCGCCCCCTATGGCCCCACTTAAGCTGTGGAAGCCCAGGTACGTCACGCTGAAGCACGCGCGCTTGGATATGGCCACTTTGGTCAAACAGGCGAGCAGCGGCGGCACGATCCCGTTCTGGACCGCCTCGGTCACTTCGCCTCTGGACCATATCACCTACACAACCTCAATGGTCGGTAGCAGCCCCTTCGCCACCACCCCGTCCAATACCAAAATTACCTATGTGCCGATTGTCGCGCGGGTGCATTTCGGTGGTACGGTTCTTGATCCCTCGAAGGTCGCCAGCTGCCAGACCAAATCCTCGTCGTTCCTCTTCTGGAACTCGCAGATATTCCATTCGGGCACCTATATTTCTAACGGGATCAACGTCAGCACCGGCGTCGTCGGCGGCACGCAACTGGGCTCGGCCTTTCAGCGCGCCAACTTCTGGTCGAGCGTCCGTGGCACTGCCTATGGCGTGACGCTGGTGGAGTCGCAGCATACGCCGATCATCGTCGATATCACCGCCCCCGCCGGATATCAGCTGTTTACGATCTCCAAGCCTTGCGGCGGCACGGCGATCCTGGGCGAGATGGACATTAATGCCTTTGATACAGCGGTAGCCAATATCGCCCAGACCTATGCGACGCCTTCGCAGATTCCTCTCGTTTTGACCTATAATGTCGTCTGGTTTGACACCACGCCCAGTAACTGCTGCATCCTGGGCTATCACAACGCCATCCCGGTCAGTGGCGGCGCTCAGACCTATGCAGTGGGTGCCTACATTGATTCCGGCGTGTTCAGCGGCACCGACGACGTTTCGGTCTGGTCGCATGAAATCAGCGAGTGGTTAGATGACCCCTTCGTCCAGGCATCAGTCGGCGGCGGCGGCAATGACGACCTGACGCCCGCGTGGGGTAATATCGGCCAGGTCTCCGGCTGTCAGAACAATCTGGAAGTGGGTGATCCACTTTCAGGCACCGAATACAGTGTCTCTATCGGCACTGGCTTCATCTATCATTATCAGGACGAGGCTTTCCACGACTGGTTCTACCGCACGCCATCGACCGGCTCGGGCGGAAAATATTCGTTCAAGGGCGTCCTGACCACGACGCAAGGGGTTTGCTGACCGGCGGCGCGGGTCCCGACTTCAACGCAACGTGATCGTGACATAAAATTTCTGCCAAGTGGCGGTGATGGCTTTCCCTGTG
>JAYTXQ010000083.1:0-4009 GCA_043742825.1 Caulobacteraceae bacterium
TGCCGCCGCCGGTCGGCAAGCGAAGGCACACATAGGGGACGGTCGGAAGGCCATCGAGCGGGCGATAGGGGCGAGGCTCGCGCACGCCGCCCTTGTCCATGCCGTCAAAGGCTGGCTTCGCCCCAACGACACGCGCGGTCCCAAGATATCCTTTCAGCACGTCGAGAGTCGCGGTCTGGTATTTCTTGAGGGCGAAACTTGTCATCTGGCTTTCAGATCGTAAGGGGTTTGCTTGAAGGTGATGCCGAGGTCTTTGACCCTCGCCGCGCTGATGCGGCAAGCCTCGCCATAGATGATTTTCTGGCCGTCGTGAGGGGGCAGGGCGGCCAGAACCTTCGCGGTCAGGACGTTGCCGCCGTCCGGTCGCTTGTCGCCTAGAATACCGTTGTAGAGCAGATAAAAGGCCGTCCCATCGTGCTTGCCGAGCAAGGCTTGCTTCGCGTTCTTGTGCAAAGCGGTGTGCGTCTCGGAAAACCAGATATGGGCGGCGAGGTGAGCAAAGCGGATGTCTGGGTTGATGTGGCCTTCGGCGTCGAACATTGCCGCGCCGAGTTTGTAGAAGCGGAAGCCGCCGCCACCTTCCCAGCCGACAGATCCAGAAATGCCGCCTTGCTCGCCCTCGATAACCTTCCGCAAGCGTGGGACGCAATGCGTCAGGGTGTGGTCGCCCATCTCGATACCAATATATCGCCGCTCCATTTTCTGGGCGACGGCGGCGGTCGTGCCGGAGCCGAGGAAGGAATCAAGGACAAGGTCGCCACTGTTGGTGGCGATTTCGAGAATGCGTTGCAAAAGCTGTTCCGGTTTCACCGTATCAAAGGCTGGTACGTCTGGCAGGATTTCGCGTTGATGTGCCTTAGCTTGTCTGGATGTTTTAACGTCAAGCAAAATGGTCGGGTGAGGACGCTTCGGAATGTCTGGGGCGAATTCCCTGATGTATGGAATCCAGACCATTTGTTGGGATTTTTCGCGTTGTTTCCAGATCAACCGACCTTCCGATTTGGCCGTTTGCACTCCTTCTAGGGAATGCGACCATCGGGCTTCCTTGCCGTCATCGTGCACAGGAAACACAGGGGTTCCATCAGGAGCATCTAGCTGAAAATACATGGTCGGACGGTCTGTTCGCAAGCTGCTCTTACCGTTCTTCTTTAGAAGTCGGTCACGGCAGAGCCTTTCGCTTTCATCCCTTTGACCATATGCTTTCAATAAGGAGGCATCGTCTTTTTTCTTGAATCCTGCTGCATCCTTCTTCTTTTCATAACACAACACGAATTCATGGTCCGGGGTGATGGCAACTTTATTATCGTTTGGGCTATCCACTTTTTGCCAGATAAAGCTACTAGAGAAATTACCTCGACCAAATATTTCGTCCATGACGACCTTCAGGTAGTGCCCTTCATTGTCGTCAATAGAGACCCAGATGCTACCATCTTCGGAAAGGAGTTCTCTTAAAATTTCGAGTCGAGGATAGATCATTTGAAGCCACGTTGCGTGCTCTAGATTGTCGTCGTAGTGCTCGAACGCACTACGAGTGTTATATGGCGGGTCTATATAAATGCACTTCACCCGTCCCGCGTAGTAGGGGAGCAAAGCCTTCAATGCCTCAAGGTTGTCACCTTGAATCAGCATGTTCGGGGAATCGGACTCTCCTGCACTGTGCGTGTCGTCCGCTTCCAACAGGCGATACGGCACGGCCTCGGCGGCTTTGACGTGCTTTTCTCGATCTAACCATTGCAATATTGGCATAAGGCTTCCCGTATTCCTTTCCCAGGCTCCGTGAAGCCGCGAAATCGTGCTGTTGTGGGCATTGGAGCGGCGAGTAATTCACATCAGCGTTTCCTGGCTATTATCCTCTCATGCGATTTGCCATCACTTCACCTCCCGCAGCAACTCCCGCGTCAACCGCATTTCCTCCGCAATCAGCCGCCGTAACTCCTGCGTCTCAGCCGTGTAGCGCCCATGCTTCGTGCGTGCCTTCCTGATCCGCGCCAGCCCCTCAGCCGTTCGCGGCCCGGTGCTGGCGCCGCCGTGCATCCGGCATCGCGCGTTCGGCATGGCCGGCGATCGGCACGGACTTCCGCTCCGCGTCTTTGCTCCACAACGGGGGCAGGACTGGGCCAAGGGTAGCGTCGTGCTCCAATGCGGCAGGCGATGTATGGGGTTCACCCGCTGTTTCTCCTGTAGCCCCACCCCCTCCCCCTGGGGCGCCTGGTGCGATGTTTCCGACAATGGCTTTGCCTCCTGCGTGAACGTGAACATGCTCGACCGTGACCTTTTGCTGCCCGCCCTTACCACGCTTGCGGTCCAGGGCGTCCAGCAGTCCAGTGAAGGCGCGGCTGGCGTTGGCGGCTGATTTTCTCAATCCCTGCGCGGAATCGAAATGCTGATCCGGGATCATCGCCCGGCGGCTGCACTCCATGCTCGCGTAGTGCATGGCCATAATCTGCGCCGTGATCAGACCCTCGATCTCGTCCGCCGGCTTGAACGCCTCCATGGCGGCAATGGTAGCTTTCAACGTGGTATCCCGCTCTTCGGGTGCCTGGTTTTCGGGAAACCATGAGGCTCGAACAACCGAGTTGATGATGGTGCTGTTGAAGGCCGCTCGACTTGACCCCCCCACCCGCTTCAATGGGGATTCCGGCTCGTCAATCACCGTCAGTTCCAAAGCCTGCTTCTTGCTCATGCGTTTGTCCTTTCTCGGCTGAGTTTCCCTGCGCCAACCGGCGCGCGCACGCGCGGGGCGGTCACGTCGACGCTTCCACTATCAGAATGCCGGCGGGCGGCTGGTGACACGTCCAGCACCGCCAGCCGCGCGGTTCCACAGCTTCGGCCCACCACCGGCCACCGTGGCAGCAGGCGCACCAACTACCAGGAGCAGGTAGGGCAGCCGGATCGGCCCAGCTTGGGGGTAGCCGCATAGCCGCCGCGCGCGCCGTCGACCCCACCGGAACGGACTCAGTCTCATTGTCTCGCGAACATGAGACTGGCATGAGACCCTGAGATTCTATTGCGGTATCAATCCGTAGTCTCATTGTCTCACCCCCTAGGGAATGAGACTGTGAGACTACGTTGCAATTTCCGCTTGATGCCTCGATTTTCGGCAGAATGGCTGGAGTTTGCGGGGCAGGGTCGTAATCCCCTGCCAGCGTCGCGCGGGCGGTTCGGATCAGCGTCATGCGGCGGTTTGCCAGAGCGCGGAGGCTGGTCATTTACCGCCGACTTCCCGGTATTCTCTCTGCCACCGGAATGCTTGGGCGCGGCTTATGCCAAGCTCGCGGACCACGTCATTTACACTCCCACCCGCCGCGAACCTTTCGAATGCGTCGGCCTTGCCATCCTTGTGAAGATCGGCGATTGCCCAGCTATATGAACCGGCTTCATCCGTTATCAACCGCGCCTCAAACGGTGCGGCGTCGGCTCCCGTAAAGCCTCGGGACTTTTCGAAATGCACCTCGAACCGGGCACCTTCCGAAGCGTCGTAATCGTCCGGCCTTCGTAGGGCTATCACCGTATCCAGCACATCCTCGCGCCGGCTTGTCCCCCGTTGCTGCCCGCCCTTGCCGGCGTGGTGGACGATCAGCGTCGAAACCTTCCGCCGCCTTAGGGACAGAATCAGGTCTTGCATCGGCTGCCAGTCGTCCGCCTCGTTCTCCCGGCCAGTGGCAAGGCTGGATAGATTATCCAGCACGATCAGGTCGGTTGCGTCTGTGCTAGCTTCGATCAGCGCCAATCCTTCGGACGAAGTCAGCTTGGGTAGCCCGTCGCGGAAGTGATCGGCGGGCAGGAAACGGAGAAAGCTATCGCTTGGGGGTTCAATGCCCGCGCCACCCGCAATGCCCGCCACCCGCTCTTGCAGACTGGCAAGCGGCATCTCGCCATCAATGAACAGGACACGCGCCGGCTTGGATGCCTGCCACCGGAGGCAGAGACCACCGCTTGCCACCGCATAGGCTACCGACAGGCTGAGATAGGTTTTCCCGATACCACGCGGAGCATAGAGCATAGCCGC
>JAYTXQ010000084.1:0-5877 GCA_043742825.1 Caulobacteraceae bacterium
TGGCGTGCCTGATCATTGATGGGGTTCTGGATCGATTCCCACGCCTGAAATTTGGTGCCATCGAGTTGGGAGCCGCCTGGCTGCCGGGCTGGATGCGAGCAATGGATTCAGCCCACGCGGCCTTCTACAAAAACGAAGAGCGCCTGCACCACCTCTCGGCCCCACCCAGCGAAATTGTCCGTCGCCAGGTGCGCGTGACCCCCTATCCGCATGAGGACAGCGGCTGGATCATCGCCAACAGCGGCGATGAGATCTGTCTGTTTTCTTCCGACTATCCGCACGTAGAGGGTGGTCGGAACCCGATGAAACGCTTCGGCGACGCCCTGAACACCACGCCGCCGCGGGCTGCCGACCGCTTTTATGCCGAAAATTTCATTGATCTGATGGGCGCGGGTCTGGCCGAGGACCTGAGGCACCCCCGGCGCCTCGCCGCGGCTTGATGAGCAGTCCGCACATTGATCATGGGCACGTCCACGGGCATGGGCACAGCCATGCCCCGGCCTCATTCGGTCTTGCCTTCGCAGCGGGGATCGCGCTTAATCTCTCTTATGTGGTGGCTGAGGCGACCTGGGGCATAGCCTCGAATTCCCTGGCGCTCCTGGCCGATGCTGGGCACAATTTCGGTGACGTGCTCAGCCTGGGCGTCGCCTGGTTGGCGGCGTCGCTGGCGCGCCGTCCGCCCGCAGGGCGATATACCTATGGCCTGCGCGGATCATCCATACTCGCGGCTCTGAGCAATGCCATCGTCTTGTTACTGGTCACCGGCGGAATCGCCTGGGCAGCGATCCTGCGCCTGCTTCACCCCGCTGCGGCAGCCGGCCCGACAATCATGGCAGTCGCTGCCGGGGGCATAGTGGTCAATGCTCTAACCGCCTGGATGTTCGCGTCCGGTCGCAAAGGTGATGTCAATATCCGCGCCGCTTTTCAGCATATGGCCTATGACGCCCTAGTTGCCTTGGGCGTGGTCATTGCTGGTGGATTGATCATCGTCAGTGGCTGGGCCTGGCTGGACCCCGCTGTCAGCCTGATCATTGCGATGGTGATCGTGGTCGGCACGTGGTCACTCATGCGGGAGTCACTGGATCTGGCCCTGAACGCGGTGCCCAACGCGGTCGATCAGGACGGCGTTCGTCGGTTTCTGGCGGACCTTCCGGGTGTGACAGAAGTACATGACCTGCACATCTGGGGCATGAGCACGACCGAGACGGCCCTGACCGCACACCTGGTCCGGCCTGGATGCGACGTCGAGGATGCCCTGTTGCATCAAGCCTGCGCTCAGTTACGCGACCGGTTTTCGGTCCACCACGCGACACTACAGGTCGAAAACGGCGACGGCGGACACCCCTGCGAATTAGCCGCGCACGACGTCGTGTGAACGCCACGAATTCAGAACGCACCCCGTTCAAGTTGACGCGAGCTCCCCTCTAAGCTTGCGTCATCCCGGCCGCAGGAAAGCAAAGCGAACCGGAGAGCCAAGGCACCAGGGGATTGGCGACTGTTTTCAGAGGTGTAGCTGAGATTTTCGCGATCATGGCCCCTAGATCTCGGATAAGCCGCTGCGCTGCGCTTCGCGTCTTTCCGAGATGGCGCGGTTTATTGAAAAGACGCGTCATCGGCGAAAGGAGAGGTGCTAGAAGACACCACCGAGGCACATTGAATGCTAAGAATTTGCGGGGTGTGTTGCGCGACGCGTGATTGGTTCCACCTGGTATCAATCGCCCGCGATACGGCGTTTTGCGCGTCTCAATGAACCCGAATGGTACCACCTCTCGGGCTCGAACCGAGGACCTCTAGATCCACAATCTAGCGCTCTAACCAACTGAGCTAAGGCGGCATGAAGTCCGGTGGTTTGGCCGGGCTAGCGGGTTTAGTCGGCTTGAGGACCGCAATCAAGCAAACATCCCGGAAGTTGCCCCCCGGGATGCGCCTAGTTCAGCGGAACGACAAAATCATTCCTTCGCCAGGACGAAACGCAGCGGTATCTTTACCTGCCCCCCATCCGAAGCTGCCCCGTCCAGGGTCTTTGGACGCATCTTGAACAGCTTCGACAGCTTGAGAGCAGCTTCGCCAAACCCCTGATCGGCGGGATCTTCTGCAATGACCGCGCAGGCAGAGAGCTTACCATTGGCCAGGACGGTGCAATTAAGCTCAGCCCGGCCCGCGACATTCATCCGCTGAGCGCGCTCGGGATAGTACCGGGCCACGTCATCAGAATTAGGCCGCTGCGACCAATCGGGCTTGGTGATCACTGACTGACGCACGGGAGGCGGCGCAGCCGCTGGCGGGGCCAGTTGCGGTTTAGGCTTCTCGATCGGCGGCAGAGCCAGGGTCTGAGGGGCTGGGATATTTATCGGCACTGCCACCGGCGGACGGGGCGTCACCGGGGGCGGTGGCGGCAGGTTCTTGGGCGGTGGTGGCGGCGGTGGCGGGGGGGGCGGTGGCTTAACGTTTTTCACCAACTGAGCATCGGTTTTCTCGTCGGTATACTGAGCAAGCTCCGCCTTGAATTTCCACTGCCAGAGATAAAAACCAATGATCCCGTGGACGAAGATCGACAATGCGATCGCGATCAACAGCCCATTGTTCTGCTTGGGGCGCGGAATATCGAAAGGGTTGTGCGACGGGTGGGCAACGTCCACCGGTGCGGCTGATGCGGGTTGGCTGTCGGTCATTTCTTCGCCCCCGCCCTGTCTTCACCTACGAGGGCGACACTGTAGAAACCGTTGTCTTGAAGCTTGTTCACCACGGCCATGAAGTCCTGGTAAAGAACGTCTTCGTCGCCACGAATGAATATCCGCTCATTGTTAGGATCACGCTTTCCGATAGCTTTGTGTACATCATCGCCGAGGGTGTCCAATTCCGATGCATTGTCACCTACGAACACTTTGCCGTTGGTCTTGATGGAAATATAGACCGGTTTGGGCGGGCTTTTAGCGGGCTTGGCGGCGGCAGGCGGAAGCTTGACCTTGACGTTCACGCTGGCCAGAGGCGCGGCCACCATGAAGATAATCAAAAGAACCAGCATCACATCCACGAAGGGCGTGACGTTGATCGAAGCGTTCTGCGCGACGTCGTAGCGGCCGCCGCTCGACCCTGAGAGTTTTGCGGCCATCCGACTTACGCTCCTTTGTCGAGCTGCCGCGAGATTGCGTTGATCAGTTCAGCCACAAAGCCTTCTGAGCGCGAACCGTAAGCGGTGATCTGGGTCTGGAAGTAGTTGTAGAAAATCACCGAAGGAATAGCGGCAAAAAGGCCGATACCCGTGGCGAGCAGCGCTTGGGCGATACCGGGAGCGACAACCGCGAGGCTGGTGGTGTTGGTGTTGGCGATGCCGATGAAGGAGTTCATGATCCCATAAACAGTACCGAACAGTCCAATGAAGGGCGCGTTGGCACCGACCGAAGCGAGGAACTGCATACCACCGGAGAGGCGTTTGGCCAGAGAGGCCTGAACCGCACCGATGCCAGCGGACGCGCGCTGCAAGGTTGAGTCGCGATGCTCGCCAGCGACCTGAAGCCCAGCCTGACGGGAAAGTTCGACTTCCGATGCGGCTGCAGTGGCCATATCGGCCATCGGGTTTCCAGTAAACTCATCCGACTCTGAAATCCGGCCCATGTCATTAATCGTTTTGGCTTCACGGAAGCTGCTGAGGAATTCATCCGACTTACGGCTAAGAGAGCGAAACTCAAACATCTTGATTACCAGTAGCGACCAGGACACGAGTGAACAAATAAGCAAAGCGACCATGACGATCTTCACGACCAGGTCGGCCTGAATGAACATGACCAAGGGGGTCATCTTGCCGTTGGCGGCACCCCCGACCTTCATGCCTTCAGCGGCATCGGCCTGAGCGGCACCAGAGTCTGCGGGCGCGGCGGCATTGGCGGCTGCGGGTGCCGCAGATGCCGGGGCCGCCGCCGCAGGAGCGGGCGCGGCCGTCTGGGCAAGGGTAGGAGAACTCACCAACAGCGCCATGGCACCAAAGAGAGCGAGAAGAGAGGTAGTTTTTTTGTTATCGGGCATCTGGCGCCAGTTCCTGCTTGATCGACATGGTGTGCTTAAACACTAGGCTTAAACGGTGAGCTCAAAAGTTTTACCGCACAGCGGAGTTTCATCTTTACCGCCTTGTTAGACTTGCGGTTAGCGTCCTTTGGCAATCGATCTTTTCCCCGTCAAGTGCCCGCTGCATCCATGGCAGCAGCGGAATGCGAGAGGAAACAGTGATAATATTGCACCGCAATATTAAATTTCCGTCATGAGCGGGCGTATTCAGGAACCGAAATTCCAGATAACTTTTGCACCGCAACAAATCGAAATGCTGTGATTTCTAGGGCCGAGTCGTCGCATTAATTCGGGCCGAGAGCTGAAATCCCGGTGTCTGAGGCGCTGACACAGCTTCGATCAGCGTGCCGAGGGTCACAGGCACGAACCCCTCAGCCCATTGGAGGGAAGTGTGAGACAGCGCAGATGGTGCCTGGGGGCGGATTCGAACCACCGACACGCGGATTTTCAGTCCCCGCGTCCAGTGAACAAAATCAACGCTTTAGCCTGCCACCCGAATGGAAAACGCCCTCACGGGAATCAAACACTTACAGGCGTTTTGGAAAACGACCGGGGACGCCCGCGACCGGGGATCACCTAGCCCCTTCGCCCGACGACAGGCCGAGGTCAAGCTGCTCGTTCGCTGAGCCGCATCCAGGCACCATGGACGTTCGACGGATACCAACGGCCACCGGCCGGGCGCGCAATGCCGAGGTCGTTGAGCACCGTTGCGATCTTCCGCATGGAAAGCCCCTCCGCCTTGAGCGCCCGGAAGCGGTCTGCGACGGGTTGAAGATGGTTCAGGGCGACAGCCTTGTTCTGGGCGGCCAAGACCTTCCCGTTGGCCCCCAGGACGGTGCCACGCGCCTTGGCGGCGGCCAATGCAGCCTTTGTGCGATCAGAGATCATGCGGGCCTCGTGTTCGGCGACGGCGGCCAGGATGTGGAGCGTGAGCCGCGTGGCGTGAGGATTATCTACGGCCACGAAATCAACGCCGCTCTCCATGATCGCCGAAATGAACGCAACATTGCGAGACAGCCGGTCAAGTTTGGCGATGACGAGGGTCGCCTTCCGTTTCTTCGCGAACGCAAGTGCCGCTCTCAGTTGCGGTCGGCGCGACAGGGGGCTAACGCCCTTCCCGGTCTCCTCCTCCGTGAACTCGGCGAGAGGCGGCCAGCCGTTGGCGGAGAGGTGGCGACGGACCGCTTCGCGCTGGGCCTCCAGACCCAGACCCGACCGACCCTGCTGTGCGGTGCTGACCCTGTAATACGCGACGAATTTTCCAGCGGCGGCGGCCATTATGAGCCCTTCTGTTCGGGGGTTAACGCTCGTTTACCCATGAACAATACTCCACCAATCAATCCGCCGCAAGTCTATTTCGGACGCACCACAAGAACAAAACGCGCCCAAAAATCAGACGAGCCGTTGAATTCCCAGGTGATTTCCGCGCCGAGTGGGATGCCTTCACCTCAACCCTCCCTAGTAAGACTTCAACGCGCACGCGAGGAGAGCTGCTAATGAGCAAAGCCGCATCCATCGGTCAGGGTCGCATTCGGCGCCCTTCTGAGCACCATAAGCTAACCACGAAAGAGGCTAAGAAGATTGAGGAGGGTTGGAACTGCGCCGTCAATCAGGGGCTTTTGCCAACGCTATGTGTGACGTTCAACTTCGACGCAGCACCCTCGCTCATCGCCCCCATCGACCGTTGGCCGCCGATCCGTGACGCTCTGAAGTCGCACATTGCACGCCGCTGCCGACCTTGCCCCGAGGCCGCCGTCGACCCCTTCACATGGATTGAAATTCACGAGAACCCACCGGTCGGGGGACGCCACGTTC
>JAYTXQ010000085.1:0-12837 GCA_043742825.1 Caulobacteraceae bacterium
GCTGATCATCGCCAGAAGCGCCGCCCTGCAGGGTATTTGGATCACTAATTCTATCACGCCATACAGCGAATCCAAACATGCACTTGCCCAACCAAATTGGATGGCTGATCAAATCGGTACCCAACTGTGGGTCGGCCACCTCCCAGCGGAGGGACAGCGCTTGCATTGTTGACAACGTTTTTGCAAACCATCCTTACTACCCGAAAACAAATATTCCGCGACAAGAAGGCTAAATCTGTGTCACACGCACAATATTTACACGAAATAAAATCTACAAGAAATACTGCTCTCACAACAATGGTGATGTATTTCGTGCTAGCTGTACTATTTGTACTGTCTGTCGCAATTCCTAACGCTTTTAAAAATATAATGTCTGGTATTTTGATTGTTTGCGTTATTGTCTCTACGCTATCGACATCATTTCGGAATATCAGACACAAATACTTTCTATTTCTTGCGGCGTCCTCGGTCATATCGATAGTATTTGGAATATATGGGCTTGTGAAAGGCGCTCCTGAGGAAGCATTTTCACAATTATTAATTGTTTATATATTGTTTCCCTTGCTTTGGGGTCTATTTTTCTGCACTATCGTTCGATACTATTCAATTAATACAATTGTATCCTGGCTTGTATGGGGAATATTAGCCTGTGCAATTTCGGTTGTATTCTATTTTTGGTCATACGAGACGTTCGGGAGAGATTCCGTGAGATTCCTATCGATGAATGCGAACGTTGATGTTAATAACAGTGATGGTTATGTTGCAGCGTCAATGCACGTATACGGAAGCATGATATTTATCACTGGAGCGTTATTTTCTTCCCCTACAGTGATAAAGAACAAAATAGTCCGAACTGCTTCTATTTTTTTAGCGATCGCCATTGCATTCACATCTGGAAGAAGTGCGTTGATATTATCAATGCCTATCGGTATTTTAGTGTTTGGCGTAAACGCGATCATTGACAGAAGAGGTAGAATTTCTATCCACGCTCCCTTCCGGCTCCTTCTTTTTGCCCTGCTGGGTTTTATTGCGATTTCGTCTGTAGTGGGAGTCTTTAGCTACTTTTTCCGGTTCGATCTGATGCTTGGAGTTACGCAACTTGTGCAAAAACTCTCGTCTGGAGGCGGAGACGTAAGGCACATTGAGGCAATCTCGCTGTGGGATGGCGCTGTTCAAAGCAATGGATTGGGTGTTGGGTACGGCATACCAGCATCATTTCTCGCCAGTACACAATATGTCTGGCGGTACGAACTGGTTTGGATGGCGACCATATATCGCTTCGGGCTGTTCGGCGCGGCCGTGTATGCCGCGCCGTTCCTTCTGACCATTTGGGTGGGCGGGAGGCGGCTCATGGCAGGACACCTCAGCACCCACGAGCGATTTCTATTTGGCGGCTTTCTCGCGGCCTTCCTTGCGAGCAATACGAACCCCTATATCGAAGGTATCGTTTTCCAGTGGATGTACGTATTGCCAGTTGTATATTTTTTGTCGGACCGAAAAAGTCTGGGCTCAATGAGCAGATCTCGATCTAAAGGGCAGATGTTCGGCAAGGGGCGTAACTGGCCCAATTCGCTGGGGTCCACCTCTGCGCGAGCGTAGACGCGCTTGTTGCGGTGGGCTCCGATGACGCGGTATCATCTTCTACAAATCTATGTCGCCGAAAGCTAACCCTCCGACGTAGAGAAATTTTTTCAGAGGGTGCGCCTGCTGGGACAACTTTGCAATTGGAGTGTAAACCTGCGGACCGACGCCGGCGGTCCATCCCACCGGGCACCTCGCCCAAAACGCTACATTTGCCAAGGGACCATGATTTATGGGTGCGAGTTCGGCAGTCGAAAACATTGGTCACGCGACAGTTCGAGGCTTCGGTGAGGCGTGGATCGCGTTCGACCAAAATGTATTGGACATTAAGAAACAAGAGCCGCTGTTTAGCTCTTACTTTTCAGTGTTTCCGTTTGCCAGCTTGCTGGCGGATGCGGAGGGTTTGGATCCAGGTTGTGGCTCCAGCCTCTGGGCGGAGCTTTTGCCGAGACGCGTCGGTACGCTTCACTGCATTGACCCTTCAGAAAAGGAGTTATCGGCTGCAAAAGGGCACATGGCAGAACAGCCCGCCGCGCGGTTTCATCGGCCAAGTTCCGATACTATACCCCTGGCGGACGGTAGCCAGGATTTTGGCTATTCACTGGGGGTGCTGCATCATATCCCTGATACCGGTATGGCGCTCACCGCCTGTGCGCAAAAACTGAAGCTTAGCGGGCCATCTTTACTTTACCTGTATTATTGTTTCGACAATCGGCCTAAATGGTTTCAGTTTCTGTGGCAGTGTAGCGACTTACTTCGCCAGGGCATCTGCCGCCTTCCATTTGCAGCCCGGAAGGCGGTGACGACCGTCATTGCCACCGTGGTCTATTGGCCCTTGGCCCGGACCGCCGGCGTGCTCCAGAGGCTTAGCCGGAATCGAAGTGCGTTCTCGCTCTCGTCCTACCGGGCCTGCCGCTTCTTTACACCCCGCACCGATGCGCTCGACCGGTTTGGCACGCGCCTGGAGCAACGCTTTACACGCGTCGAAATATTCCAAATGATGGCGAATGCCAGCTTGCGCAACATCGTGTTTAAGGAAGACGCGATTTTTTTGACAGCCTGCAATCGGAAGGCAACTTAGTGCGCGTTCTCGCTTTAATGAAATATGGGCCGCTCGCCGCGAGCACACGGCAACGCCTGCTGCAATATACGCCCTATCTGAGCGCTCACGGCGTCGAGTTCGAAATGGCACCTCTGCTGGGCGACAGCCATGTGGAGGGCCTGACCAATGGACGGAGCGAGAGTATCTTTGACGTCGCAAGGGCCTATGCTGAGCGGTTGTGGCAAATTGTTCGCGCCCGAGATTTCGATGTGATCTGGGTTCACTACGAGGCATTTCCCTATCTGCCGGGTCTGTTCGAACGTCTGGTGGGATTAACCGGAAAGCCAGTCATCTATGATTTCGACGACGCGGTTTTCCACATGTATGATGATCATCCCAATTCCGTCGTTCGGATGTTGCTGGGAGGGAAACTCAAACCTCTCCTGCGGGCCGCTGCCGCTTGTTCGTGTGGCAATGCCTATTTGCAAGCCTATGCCGCGCGGTTCTGCGCCAACCATCCGGTGATACCGACTGTGGTGGATACGAGCCGCTACCTGCCTTTGGAGGCAAGGGAGCCAAATGCGCCGCCTGTCCTAGGCTGGATTGGTTCACCTTCAACCTGGCAATATGTCGAATCCCTGGTCCCGACCCTTCTGCCCATCCTGGAAAAGCACGGCGCGCGGTTTCGCGTAGTCGGTGCCGGTCACCGCGCCGAAGGTATCGCCGGCATAGAGGCGGTGGCCTGGAGTGAGGCGGAAGAGATCGCTCAGGTTCAGGCCATGGATATCGGCATCATGCCTCTGCCCGACGAGGCCTGGGCTCGCGGCAAGTGCGGTTACAAGCTAATCCAGTATATGGCCTGTGGCCTTCCGGTGATCACCTCGCCGGTGGGGGTAAACCGCGACATCGTCGAAGACGGCGTCAATGGCATTCTTGCCACCACGGCAGCCGAATGGACAGCCGCGCTCGACCGCTTGCTTGGCGATGCCGCGTTGCGCCAACGCATGGGCGGGAGGGGGCGCGAGCGGGTTGTCGAGCGCTATTCCCTGGCCTCGCAGGAACCCCGCGTGCTGGCCCTGATTCAATCAGCGATGGCGAGTGCCAGGACCCCTAAAGCCTGAGGTCTGCCTCGCCGCGCGGCAGGGCACCTTTGACGTCATAGATCACGGCCTGCGGCCTGCAGAAGGCGCGGATCGCCTCGCTACCCATGGCCTTGAACTTCTGGTGCGCGACGGCCAGAACCACTGCGTCATAGATACCCGCCTGCGGCGTCGTAATGGGGCGCAGACCATATTCGTGGTGCGTCTCCTCGGCATCGACCCAGGGATCATAGGCATCGACCACGGCCCCGTAATCCTTCAGCTCATCGATGATATCGACCACCCTGGAATTGCGAATGTCGGGACAATCTTCCTTGAAGGCCAGACCCATGACCAGAACCCGTGCCCCGGCAACATGAATGCGGCGCTTGATCATCGCCTTGGCCAATTGTCCCGCGACGTGGGCACCCATCCCGTCATTGATCCGCCGCCCGGCCAGGATCACCTGCGGCAGGTATCCCACCGCTTCGGCCTTGTAGGTCAGGTAATAGGGATCCACCCCGATACAGTGGCCGCCGACCAGGCCGGGCCGGAAGGGGAGGAAATTCCATTTTGTTCCCGCCGCCTCCAGCACCTCAATGGTGTCCAGGCCCATGCGACTGAAGATCATCGACAGCTCATTGACCAGGGCAATGTTGAGGTCGCGCTGGGTATTTTCGATTACCTTAGCCGCCTCGGCGACCCGAATAGAGGTCGCTTTATGGGTTCCGACCGGCACGATGGCGTGGTAAAGGGCATCGACGAAATCGGCGATCTCGGGGGTCGAGCCAGCGGTGACCTTGATGATTGTCGACAGGCGGTGCTCGCGGTCGCCGGGATTGGCCCGCTCGGGGCTGTAGCCGGCGAAGAAGTCCTGATTGAAGATCAGGCCCGAGCCTTTTTCCAGAACCGGCACGCAGTCCTCTTCGGTGGCACCGGGGTAAACCGTGGACTCATAGATCACCACGTCACCGGGCTTGAGCACGCCGGCGATCATCCGGCTCGCTGACAGCAGAGCGCCAAGGTCCGGACGTTTGTGCGCATCAATCGGCGTTGGCACCGTGACCACAAAAACGTTGCAGGCTTTCAGGTCAGCGGGATCGCAAGACACACGCAGCGGTCCATCCTGTGCCAGCTCGCTGGCGTCAACCTCCAGCGTGCGGTCCTTGCCGGCTTGAAGCTCGGCGATGCGCCCGGCGTTGATATCGAAGCCCAGGGTTTCGTAGGCCTGGGAGAAGGCGACCGCGAGAGGCAGGCCGACATACCCCAGGCCCAGGACCGCAACTTTGATCGGTTTGCCAGACGGATGGATAAGTGTCATAAAATCTCCAACATCATCGATAATTTTTCTCGGTGAGACAATAGTTCAAAGTCTAGGTTTCCACCAAATGACCGTAGCGTTCCTGCCAGGATGCCAGCATCAGAATGCCCCAGAGCGGGTATTCCGCGTTCACCGCTCCGGAAAGGTGTCGCTCCCACAGGGCGCGTACGGGCGCAGGGTTGACCAGCCCGCCGGCGCTTAACCGCTCAACGGTCAACAGGCCCTCGGTCCAGTCGCGCAATGGGCCGCGCAGCCAGGCACCCAAGGGTAGCCCGAACCCAGACTTAGGTCGATCAACCAGAAGGTCGGGCACGCGGCGGCGCAGCAACTGACGCAATATCCATTTGCTCTGACCCTGGCGCAGATGCATTTCAATCGGCAGACGCCAGCTGAACTCGATCAGGCGATGATCCAAGAGCGGCGCGCGTGCCTCCAGGCTGACTGCCATGGTGGCCCGATCAACCTTGGTCAGGATGTCACCCGGTAGATAGCCGATCAGGTCCAGGTAACGCATCCGACTGGCAGGGTCTGGCAAAAGGGCGAGGATATCGGGATCACCGGCCGCGCGGGAGCCCGTACCGCCGCCGATGACGACTGATTGCGGATTTTTCCACTGGCGGGTCAGGCTGTCATACTGTTCGGCCTCGGATAGCCCGAGCAAGGGTGCCACCTTATGCAGCTTGTCGCCGACCGTACGAGGTCGCCGACTGGCCGGGATCACCTGCATCAGAGCCTGCCATTGATCGGGCGACAAGGTGGTGATGGCGCGCGACAGGGCCCGGCCTATCGGGCGCGGTAGGCGGTTGAGTCTGGCCAGAAGGCCATTGGCGGCCACATGGCGGTTGTAGCCGGCGAACACTTCGTCACCACCATCTCCAGTCAGGGCGACGGTCACGTGTTCGCGCGCCAGTTTGGAGACCGCATAGGTCGGAATCTGCGAGGCGTCGGCGAAGGGTTCGTCATAGATGCGGGCGAGCTCGGGGATGATGGCCAGGGCGTCAGCCGGTTCAAGCTTGAACGCCGTGTGATCGGTGCCAAGGTGCGCGGCGATGCGCGCCGCATCGGCACCTTCATCAAACTCAACCGCCGGCGAGCCAATAGAAAACGTCCGCACTGGCGTTGGGCTGATCTCTTGCATCACCGCGACGACCAAGCTGGAGTCGATGCCGCCGGAAAGGAAGGCACCCAGGGGTACGTCTGAGACAAGGCGCCCACGCACTGCTTCGATCAATAGCTTGTCGGCTTCATCGACCGCCGCCTGAGCGTCACCGATGAAGGGATCGGTCAGACCTGCACGCACGGCCCCCTCCATGGTCCAGAAGTTACGGCGCGAGGCGGTTCGGGTCTTCAGATCGATCTCAACGATCTGTCCGGGCTCGACCTTGTACACCCCCGAAATGATCGAATGCGGTGCTGGGATATAGAGCCAGCGCAGATAGTCGGTCAGCGCCGAGCGATCAATCTTGCGCGGACAGGCCGGGTGCAGCAAAAGAGGGGCTAACTCACTGGCGAACATGACCTCGCCGCCGTTCTGGGCCCAGTAAAGCGGCTTCTTACCCACCCGGTCGCGGGCCAGAACCAGGGTCTCGCGCTTCGTGTCCAGATAGGCCAGGGCAAACATGCCGGCGAACCGGTTCAGGGCCGCATCGACGCCCCACTTATCGAATCCTGCTAGCAAAACCTCGGTGTCGGAGTGGCCGCGAAACTGATAGCCCTCAGCGACAAGGTCGTCCCGCATCTGCGCTGTATTATAAGCCTCGCCGTTATAGGTTATCGCCGAGCGACCGTTTGGCCCCAGCATCGGCTGAGCCCCCGCCTCGGAAAGGTCCTGGATCGACAGGCGCGCGTGGGCGAACCAGACGCGCCGTTCAAGATCATGCCAAAGCCCGGCGGCATCGGGCCCGCGGTGACGCATCGCCCCGCCCATAGCCTGGGCCAGATGATCATTCGCTTCGGCTGTACGGCCGCCATTAAGGTCAAGGAAGCCGGCAAGGCCACACATGCAACTACAGTCTCATCGGCCCGATCACGCGGCGAACCCGGTATGGCGCGTCTCTAGACCACGAACGCGCGAATTTCCACACTGCGCGCCAGAAATCACCCCGCAGCTGGCAATCGCAAAATATCGATCATCTGGCGATTGACCGCGTGTACCTCATATTTTTCTGCAGCTAAGCGCAGCGAAGCTGCGCCCAGGCTCACGGCTAGGCCTGGATCGACGATCAGACGCTCCATGGCACCTGCCAAGGCCTGCGCGTTGCGGGCGGGGACCAAATAGCCGTTCTGGCCCGCAATCACGGTCTCGCGGCATCCAGGCACATCCGTGGTCACCACTGCCCGCCCTGTTGCCAGGGCCTCCAGGACCGTGCGTGGGGTGCCTTCGCGATAGGACGGCAGCACGTAGCACGACGCGGCGGCTAGGGCGGGGCGGACGTCGTCGATATGTCCCAGGTACTCCAATCCCCCCGCAACCCAACCCGCCAGTTCATCGGCGCTGACGCTATCGGGCGACGAATCAAGCCAACCCGCAAGTTGAAACGACGCCTGCGGATAGCGCGCCTTAAGTGACGCTGATGCGGCGGCATATTCGCGGACGCCTTTGTCTTTCAACAGACGTGCAATCATCAGGAACCTTGGCGTCGTGGGTACTGGAACAGAGTGATAGTGGGAAAGATCGACCCCAGAGCCATTGACCACATGCGCATCTCGGCCACGGGCAAGCAGACCCAGTCTCACGAATGTGTCGCGGTCATCGGGGTTTTGGAAAATTACTTCGTCACATCGGGCCAGGGCCCGTCGGTACAGTTGCGACAGAGCCAGGCGAACGAACCGTCGCTTGAATTCCTTGCCATCGATAAAGGCATAACCCAGACCGGTGATCAGGGCCGCCACCCGACGAACCCCCGCCGCCCGTGCCGCTGGCGCGCCCCAGACAACTGGCTTGGCGGTATAGCCCAGAAACGTGTCGGGCCGGATCTTGCGCATCAGGGCCTCAAGGCGAGCCGCATAGCGCAGATTGCTTAGGGGTCCCAGGCCATGCCGGTCCATAGTCAGAGATAGCGGCTCACCTCCGAGGTCAACAACCGCCTGGGCCAGGTCGCCTTCCAGGTTCGGCGCGCAGGCGAAAACGCGATGACCTTTCGCCACCAGATCGGCGATCAGGTGGCCGCGAAACTGGGACAGAGACAGCGGGTGGGCGCCGAGCAGAAACAGGGATGCCACGATTTTCCTTTCTAGTCAGCCCAGCAGAGTCGCGTCGCTCAGTGCCAGTGCAGGGCACGAAACTCAATCATTGATCGGGCCGCGCTAAAGGGTTAGGCGCGAGAACTTACAGCTAACCCGCGAAAGTCCAGCCAAGTTCCATGACCCTGCGCAGAGTGATCGCCATGGCCACGGCGGCTGAGGTCAGCCTGGCTGGTGCTCTCTTGGGTTTAGCGGGCCTGGCAGGCCTTTGGAATCCCTGGTTCGACCTGACCCGGCAATTTGCGCCCTGGTGGTTGGCGCTGTCAGTCCTGGGGCTTTGTCTGACCCTGGCATCAATGAGCAGAAGTGCGACCCGTCGGTATGTGCTGGTTCTGGCTTGGATCGGGATCATCACCAACGGCGTAGCGGTTGCGCCGGAGGTCTTACGTGCCAGTGCGGCTTTGGCCGGGGTATCGGGCCGGGCCGACACGCAACTTAAGGTACTTTCGTTCAATGTCTGGGGCGACAATTTCGAACCTCACCAGACGATTGATGTCATCGTGGCCAGCGGTGCCGACATCGTCACCCTGCAGGAGGCGCACGGCCTTCCTGAGGCCGAACAGGCCCGGCTCGCCCGCACTTATCCCTACAAGACGATCTGCCAGCCGGGGGACTGCGACATGGTGATCTTTTCGAGACGTCCGGTGACGACAGGCTGGTTCCTTCTCCCCCCACCCGGTCACGCGCCGATCGAGATCCTTGGCGCGCGGACCTCTGATCGTCAGGGAAGGCCAGTGCAGGTGGTGACCACACACTATTTCTGGCCCTTTCCGCCCGACAATCAAAATCGCCAGCGTCGGGTGCTTGCCCTGGTTCTGCGCCGCTTCGCCCGCGAGGATGTGATCCTGACCGGAGACTTCAATCAGGATCCGTGGTCAGCGACGATGCAAGCTCAGGACGTCGCCTTCAAACCCCTGCAACGCCGGACCCTGGGCCTCTTTACCTGGCCGGCCAACCTGGCTTTTGTTCACTGGCGGACGCTGTTCCCGGTTTTGGCCCTGGACCACGTCTATGCCAGTCCCGTTTGGCACACTCTCGAGGCGAAGCGCCTGCCGCGCGTCGGGGCCGAGCACTACGGCATTATCGTCACCTTGGCGCGGTAGCCTGAAGTCTGGGGATCTCTAGCCCAACGCCTCTCGCAGCAGCTTTTTGCGCACCTTGCCGTTGGCGTTGCGGGGCAGCGGGGATTCGCTGAGCTGCCAAGTTTCGGGGCGCTTGTAGTCTGCAGCGCGCTCGGCGACAAAGACTGACAATGCCGCTTCATCGACTTGCGCGCCCTCGCGCACACAGATCACTGCGTGGACACGCTCGCCCAGAACCGGACAAGGCCGGCCGATGATCGCGGCCTCGGCCACGGCGTCATGTTCCATCAGCAGGCTCTCGATCTCGGCACTGAAAATCTTATAGCCGCCGCGATTGATCATGTCCTTTTTTCGGTCCAGCACACGGACGAAACCGTCGTCGTCCATGGTCCCCAGATCGCCTGATTTCCAATAGCCGGCGACGAATTCCGAAGCCGTAGCCTCCGGGTTGTTCAGATAGCCCTTCACCACCATCGGCCCCTTGATCCAGATCTCACCGATCTCCCCTCGGGCTGTCTCGATACCGGCGTCATCCATGATGGTGATTTCGGCCCCCGGCGCGGGCAAGCCCACGGTATCCAGATGCGAGCGGGCGTATTGCGGCGGCAGCATGGTCGCCGGCGAGGTGGTTTCGGTAGCTCCGTAGAGGTTCATCAGTCCCGCCTGAGGCCAGAGCTGGGCCGCCCGTTCGATGGTGCCCAGGGGCATGGGCGCGCCGCCATAGCCGGCCACACGCCAGGTCGAAAGGTCGTGGGTGCCGACGTCCGGCTGCAACAGACAGAGATTGTACATGGCCGGCACCAGGACGGTGTGGGTCATGCGCTCGCGTGCCGCCAGCTTCAGGAAATCAGCCGCCTTGAAGGCCGGCACAACGATCAGCGTCCCTTGCGCCAGGACCGAAACCGTCATCAGGGCAACCAACCCGGTCACGTGCGACAAAGGCACGGTCACCACCATCCGGTCGTCCGGCCCCAGATTCATCGCCTTGACGAAGGCCTGGGTCGAATGCACCAGGTTAGCATGGGCGATCAGGGCCCCTTTCGGTCGCCCTGTGGTGCCCGAGGTATAGAGGATGACAGCGGTATCTTCCGGATCAACCTCAACCGCAGCGGCCGCAGGCGCGGCCAACAGGGACTGCCAATCGGCACTGCCGGCGAGGACTCTTACGCGCAGGTCCGGGATGTTAGACGCATCCGGAATCTGATCGGCCAGATCGGCGTCGTAGATGATCGCCTTGGCCCCGCAATGGGCGAGGACATAGGTCAGCTCCGCCTTGCGCTCACGGATCGAGATCGGCACGATCACAGCTCCCAGGCGAGCGGCGGCCAGGGCGCTGATGACAAAGGGCGAGTCGTTGCCCGTCAACAGAGCAATACGGTCCCCGGCGGTCACACCCCGCGCGGCCAGGCCCCCGGCCACAGCCGCCGCCGCCGCATCCACTTGCGACCAGGTGAAGCGATCCTCCCCGCAGACCAGAGCTTCGCAGCTTCCACGCGCTTGCACGGCGGCCTGCAACATCTGGTGCAGGCTGACTGGCCGCTGCGGAAACCGCCAGACCACCCGGTCCGCAAAAATCACTTCACGCCGCAGCGGCCCGACAGTTTCGTTCCAGGTGAACATTGA
Organism: Caulobacteraceae bacterium; assembly: GCA_043742825.1. GTDB lineage: Bacteria > Pseudomonadota > Alphaproteobacteria > Caulobacterales > Caulobacteraceae > Acaudatibacter. Next base: position 10,972 of record JAYTXQ010000085.1, read on the forward strand.
ACCTCTCCCACGACTAGGCCGATTCCACCCTCCCCTTTATGGGGAGGGACAGATCGCGAAGCGATCAGGGCGGGGCTTGGATCATCACCGGCGCTTGTGCGCTTGCCGATCATCGCCGCAGCTTCGACCCTGCAACACGCCCCACCCGTTTTCTCGCCTTGCTCGAATCCACCCTCCCCATGAAGAGGAGGGAGAGAAAATCCTTAGGCTAATTCGAAGCCCTCGTAGCCTTTGGCCACCACGTCGTTGCACTTTTCTACATAGGGGGCAAAGCCCAGATAGGGCATGAAGACCCGGGGTTTGCCGGGGATATTGGCTCCCAGATACCAGCTGTTGCATGTGGGAAGGATGGTCGGTCCGGCCACCTCGTTGACATGGGCGACCCAGTCGTCCTGGGCCTGGGGCGTGGCTTCGATGCGCTTGAAACCCTTTACCCGCAGATAATCCACCGCTTCGCTGATCCAGTTCACATGCTGTTCGATTGAGGGCAGCATATTGGTCAGCACCGATGGGCTGCCAGGCCCGGCAATGATGAAAAGATTGGGGAAGCCGGCGACGCAGAGGCCCAGATAGTTCTTCGGCCCCTCCGCCCAATTGTCTTTGAACGACAGGCCGCCTAACCCGCGAATGTCCATCCGCGTCAGCGCACCGGTCATGGCATCAAAGCCGGTGGCCAGGATCAGGTCGTCGAACTCATAGTCGTTCGCTGTAGTGCGTAGGCCGCCGGGCGTAACAGCCGCGATGGGTGCCGTCTTTACATCAACGAGCGTCACGTTGGACCGGTTGTAGGTAGCGTAATAGCCAGTGTCGGCGCAGATCCGCTTACAGCCAAAGGCCATTTTCGGACTCAGCAGTTCGGCGACGGCTGGGTCTTTGACGATGCTGCGGATCTTGCCTCGGACAAAATCAGCCGCTGTCTCATTGGCCTCGGCGCTGCCGAGCAAATCGGTAAAAGCGCCATAGAAATACAGGCCACCCAGGGCCCAACGCTTTTCGTATTCCTTTTCGCGTTCCTGCGGCGAGACGTCCAATGCCCCCTCTTCACGATAGAACCAGTCGGCACCTAACGAGGTTTTGTTGTTGGCGTCGCGAAAAGCCCGGTAGCGAGACTTGATGCCCTTGACCACTTCGTCAGGGATCGGGCCATTGTGGGCCGGCACCGAATAGGTGGCTGTGCGCTGAAACACAGTCAGGTGCGAGGCCTGTTGCGCGACCACCGGAATGGTCTGGATCGCCGAAGAACCGGTGCCGACTATGCCCACGCGACGGCCGGTGAAATCGACCGCCTCTTTGGGCCAGTGCCCGGTGTGCAACACCCGACCCTTGAAGTCTGCAAGGCCGTCAAAATTGGGCATGTTGGCGGATGAGAGGCACCCCGTGGCCATGACCACGAACTGGGCGGTGACGGCATCACCCTGGTCGGTGGAAACCCGCCAGATCCCAGCGGCTTCGTCGAAATGGACGCTGTCGACACGGGTGCTTAGCTGGATATCCGGCCACAGCTTGAAGCGGTCGGCCACGTGGTTGGCATAGGCCAGCAGTTCCGACTGTGGGGAATATTTTTCCGACCACTCCCATTCCTGTTGAAGGTCCTCATCGAACTGATAGGAATATTCCAGGCTCTGGATATCGACCCGCGCGCCCGGATAGCGGTTCCAGAACCATGTGCCGCCAATGCCGTCGCCAGCCTCATAGACCCGAACTTTCAGGCCTTGACCGCGCAGCTTATAGAGGCTGTAGAGCCCGGCAAAACCCCCACCGACCACTATGGCATCAAACTCAGTCGCGACGGTTTCGTTCATAGTTCGGAGACTCCCTGGTCGTATCGGCTCTATGGGCGGGGTAGCGCCGCATAACGCCCAAACC
>JAYTXQ010000086.1:0-7093 GCA_043742825.1 Caulobacteraceae bacterium
TGCCGGCAACCTTCATCTACAGCGGCATCGGCGCTGGCCTCGGCGGCGTCATCGCGCGCGGACAGGCTCCCGACCTCGGTGTGATCTTTGAGCCGCGCATCCTCGTCCCGTTAGTAGCGCTTGCCCTGCTCTCCCTTGCGACGACGCTCTATCAGCACTTCCGCGCGGTGGCGGAGAAGGCTCGATGAGCCGCGAAAAGCTAAATGCAGATCTGGTGGTGATCGGTGCCGGCTCGGGAGGGCTCTCCGTCGCCTCTGGTGCCGCGCAGCTTGGGCTGAAGGTCGTTCTCTTCGAAAAGGGCGAGATGGGCGGCGACTGCCTCAACTACGGATGCATTCCCTCTAAGGCGCTGATCGCGGCCGCGAACGCCGCCCACCAAGCGCGCTCCTGTAGTGCGCTGGGTGTGGACGCCCCCCAGGTGAATGTCGACTTCACCCAGGTCATGGCCCATGTCCAGCGGACCATCGCCGCGATCGCGCCGAACGACAGCCAAGCACGGTTTGAGGGGCTCGGGGTGCAGGTCATCCGTGACACCGCCTACTTTCTGGGCCCGCGTGCGGTGGCGACCGACGAGGTCGAGGTCAGCGCCCGCAAGATCATTATCGCCACTGGCTCGCGCCCTATTATCCCAACGATTCCAGGGCTCGCCGATACGCCCTGCCTGACCAACGAGACCATCTTTGAGCTCAAGGCTCTGCCCGAGCGGCTTATCGTTCTTGGCGGCGGGCCGATCGGCATCGAGCTGGGTCAGGCGTTTCGCCGCCTCGGTTCGCAAGTGGTTATCATCGGTGCCGGCCCCATGCTCGGCCGCGAAGACCGGCAAGCTGCCGAGGTTGTCTTGGCCCAGTTGGCCCGCGACGGGGTCGAACTCCTGAACGGCTATACGGCGGTGCGGATCGAGGCGGGACCGATAGTCATCATTGATGGGCCCGGCGGTGAGCGACGGATCGATGGCTCACACTTACTGGTCGCGGTCGGTCGTGCGCCGAACCTCGAAGCGCTCGATCTGGGGCGGGGCAACGTCGCCTTTACCCCCCAAGGCGTGACCACCGACGCCGGCCTGCGCTCGACGACCAATCGGCGGGTCTTCGCCGTCGGTGACGCGGCGGGCCAGGGGCAATTTACCCATCTGGCCGGGGCTCATGCGGCGCTGGTCGTGCGCCGGGCAGTCTTCGGGTTGCCTGTCGATGCCCGTACTCTGGCGCTTCCACGTGTGACCTATTGCGACCCCGAACTGGCAGCTATCGGGCTTAGTGAGGCCGAAGCGCGCAGGCAGTATGGTGAAAATATCCGCATTGAACAGATCGCCTTTGCCGAAAACGACCGGGCGCAGGCCGAGGGCGATGTCCGTGGCTTCGGCAAGTTGATTACTAAAAGCAAAGGCAAGGTGCTGGGCGTCACGCTGGTCGGACGCCACGCCGGCGATCACATCGGGACCTGGGCGCTGGCGATATCGGCAGGTTTGAAGCTCAGCCAGCTCACCAATATGATTGCGCCTTACCCGACCCGGGGCGAAATCAACAAGCGTCTGGCGGGCCAATGGTACCTACCCGCCCTGTTCTCCAACCGCACCCGGCGCCTCGTCCAGATGCTCAAGCATCTCATTTGAGCCTGGCCGGATAGCGTTTCGTTCGGCGCACAAATCCGCAGTCTAAATGGCGTTTGAAGCGCAGAGCCGCACGGCCTTTCCACCATACCCGCCCGCGTAGCGCCAGACCGGTTCCATCGCCCAGATCCATGATCGACAGCCAACGCCGCTGCGGGCGAAAGGGGACGAGGCGCTTGCCGGACATGAAAGCTAGCAGATTGCGAGCGAGGACCGGGCCTGCGCGCACGCCAAAAACACCCACGCAGGGCCGGGGATCGTTCTGGATCACGCCGCAATCCCCGGCGGCGAAAATCCGCTTGTCGTCCAATGCCTGCAGAAAGCTGGAGGTCAACAGACGACCGTTTGGGTCGACCGCCAGGTTCAGTTCCCGCATCAGGTTGGGCGCGGCAAGCCCTGTGGCCAGTACGAGCGCCTCACAGTCCAGATGACCGCCAGAGGCAAGGGTGCATCGGTTGTGTCCACGCGCGATGACGCGATCTGGGACAAAGCCGACGCCCCGGTCCTGAAGAGTTTCAATAAGGCGGCGGGCCACCTGTGGCGGGGCCCAGTGTCCGGCAAGGCGCGTCCCGACGACGGTGATGTTCGGCCGCACGTCGGCGCGTTCGCAAAGTCCGCAAAGGGCGGCGGCCACTTCAAAGGCTGTCTGCCCGCCGCCAGCGATGACAATCGACGCACACCGGCGCTGGGCCGTGAAATCCGCCTCGAGGCGCAGCCGCAAGGCGAGCAACCTATCGAGCGGCTTGACTGGCCAGACATCCAGTGACGTCGCCAGCGTGTTCGGATCGTCGACAACACTACCAACATTGAAGGAGATGGCGTCGAACTCCGCGAGCGCGCCCTCGGCAAGGCGCAGATGCCCCGCAGCGCGATCGACGCCCTGCACCGTGCCGCCGATATGCTGAACACCGCAAGCTCGCGCCAGACCCGCAACATCGACATTATCAGCCTCGCGTGGGACCGCGCCGGAGAGAACGGCCGTCGCAAGCCCGGAATAGGTAAAGGTCGGTGGGCTGATCAGGACCAGTTCGATGCCGGCATTGGCGAACCTGCGTGCCTGGTAAATAACATGCAGATGCGCATGACCAGCACCGACCAGGACAACGCGCCGGCTCACCAGGCCGAAGCCCAAGCCATCATGCCGTGCCGCGAATAGGATAGCCGTTGGGGATCACGAACTGGAGGCCGCCCAGCAGCGCCTTGAGATCTGGCCGTACAAAAGGCGCGTTGGAAATGTCGATGATCTGGGTCAGGCCTTGCGGATTGATGACAAAAAGACCTGGCTCGGAAAAGAGATGATCGGTCTCCGCCGCAGAACGAGGCGAAGAGATGTAAAGGCCCAACTCGCCCATCTGCGTGGTGGTCAGTCCATACCCCACCGGGAAGGTCCAGCCGAATTTCTCGACATCGGCCTGTGCCTTTTCGTGAGGATCAGCGGATAGAGCGGCGACGCTGATTTTGGCTTCGCCAAAGGCGCTGGCCAGCTCATTGAGGGTCTTCAGATACCCTTTGCACAACGGGCAATGCTGGCCGCGGTATACGACTAGGAGACGCCAGCCCTCCACCTTCGAAAGGTCGAGCCGTTCTCCGCCGACTGTAGGCCATGAAATATCCGGAAAAGCGGCACCAGCCGGCAGTTTGGTCGAATTCATCGTGAGCGTTCCTTGAGCCTGATCGCGGTGCAGGGTGTACCGCAATCGATATTCGTCTGCGGACAGTCACCGGTTACCCGTCCCCGCCGCTTTGGCCTGTAACTGGTTTCGCCGTCGGGCCGAATACCGTATATTCGGAGTCCAACCGCTTGAGTTTCGCCCTGTCCGTCTCCCCCTTTCGCTCCGCCGCGTCGGCACCGCTTCGCACTGACAAGTTCCGCGATCCGCGGGTCACGGCGGACGGATCACTGCGGGCTTCTGTCGCGCTGGGAGACCTGTCGACCCTGTGGTTTAACACCGGCACGTTTTGCAACATTGCCTGTGCCAGCTGCTATATCGAAAGCTCGCCGCGTAACGATGCCCTGGCCTATCTCAGCGCAGAAGAGGTCCGCAGCTATCTTCGTGAACTTGATATACTTGGCCTGAAGACCCGCGAGATCGGCATCACTGGCGGCGAGCCGTTCATGAATCGGGAGATCATCGATATCCTCAACGCTGCCCTCACCACCGGCCGCGATGTGCTGGTGCTCACCAATGCGATGCGGCCGATGCGGCGATGGGACGCCGCCTTGAAGAGATTGCAGCGAACCCATGGTGATCGCCTCACCCTGCGGGTCAGCCTGGACCACCACACCGCAGAGGCGCACGAGCTGGAACGCGGCGCGGGCACCTGGGCACCGGCCATTGAAGGCCTGGCCTGGCTCGCGGCTGGCGGCTTCAAGATCGCCGTGGCGGGCCGCCTGTTGCCGCAAGAGGCGCAGGCCGAAGCCCGGATGGGCTACGCCGCTCTGTTCGCTTCGCTGGACCTGCCCGTCCGCGCGGACGACCCAGGCCAGCTGGTGCTTTTCCCCGAGATGGACGCCACGCTTGATGTCCCGGAGATTACCGAAGCCTGTTGGGGCATTTTGAAAAAATCTCCCTCTGCGATAATGTGCGCTTCAAGCCGGATGGTCGTGAAGCGCAAGGGCCAACCGAAGCCCGTCGTCGTGGCCTGTACCCTGGTCCCGCATGACCCGCAGTTCGAGATGGGCACCTCACTGAGCCAGGCGCTTGGGACTGTGGCTCTGAACCACCCACATTGCGCCAGGTTCTGTGTTCTGGGCGGCGCAAGTTGCAGCGCCCCGTGAGCTGCACGGTTACTGCCCCGTTCACCGCCGAGACCTTGTCGGTCATAATCCCGACCCTGAACGCAGGACGGCGGCTTGGCGCGACTCTTGACCGGGTGAGCGAGGCACGGGGTGCCGAAGTTATCGTCGTCGATGGCGGTTCCTCGGACGATTCTCTGTCGATCGCCACGATGCACGGGGCGATCGGTCTGCAGGCGGATCGTGGGCGCGGCACACAATTGCGGGCCGGTGCGGCGCTCACCAGCCGGCCCTGGCTGCTCTTTCTGCATGCCGACACCCTGCTGCAGATCGGATGGATGGCCGCCGCCCAATCATGGGCCGATAGCGCCGGCGCGGAGGACAGATTCGCCGCCTTCACCTTCAAACTCGACGACGACGATTGGCGGGCCAGACTGCTGAGCTGGTTGGTGGACGCACGAGCCCGGCGCCTGGGTGGCCTGCCCTATGGCGATCAAGGCCTGTTGATCCACCGCGACCTGTATAACCGCGTTGGCGGATACGCGGCGATTCCCCTCATGGAGGATGTCGATCTCGCTCGCCGTCTCGGCCGCCGTCGGCTCAGCCTGTTGCCGACCCATGCCGTCACCTCTGCGGATCGATGGCGCCGGGACGGATGGATCCGGCGCAGCGTGCGAAATCGGATTTGCCTGACTCTGTTCCAAATTGGTGTTTCGCCGGCAACCATCGTGCGGCTGTATGAGCGCTGAGGGCCAATCGCGACACCTGGTGATTCTCGCCCGCCGCCCAGGCTATGGTGCCGGCAAGCGCCGCTTGGCGGCAGAAGTCGGTGATTTAGCGGCCTGGCGGTTTCAGCGATCCGCTCTGGAGACACTGGTGCGCGAGCTGGCGCAAAATCCCCGGTGGATCACCTGGCTGGCGGTGACGCCCGACCGGCCCACCAAATGGGTAACCAGAGCAAAACCGATCGGCCAGGGGCCAGGTGACCTTGGCGCGCGTCTCACGCGGCTGGCTCACGCTTTGCCTCCCGGCCCCCTGATCGTCATCGGCAGCGACGCACCCCAGGTCAATCGACACGACGTGGCAGCCGGGTTCCAGGCGCTAGGCTGCTTTGACGCAGTCTTCGGACCGGCCCGTGACGGGGGCTTCTGGTTGGTGGGGCTATCGCGGCGTGGCCGACGCCGCCCGCCCTTCCGGCAGGTCCGCTGGTCAACGCCGAACGCCTTGGCCGATACCCTTGTCAATCTTGGCGATCGACCATTCGGCCGCCTGCGGGTTTTGGAGGACGTCGATGATGCGGCCAGCCTGCAGCGGGTGGGTTCTGGCGTTCTGCGACGGGGTGCCTTTGCGTAATCGGCTTCGCTGTCAGGCCGAACCGCGACCGCTCGCGGGCTTCAGCCCCCAGCCAGCGCGGCGTTCACCATCGCCTCGGCCTTGGCGTAAGGGGCGTAGAAGGCGTCGATCATGTCGCCCTCGCCACGAACGAACACCCCGCGCGGGTTTGAGAACTCCCGGAAGCCGTCCTCGCCGTGGTGGCGGCCCATACCGCTATTGCCCACCCCGCCAAAGCCCATGGAAGGCAGGGCGCCCTGCATGGCGCAGGTGTTGACCGACGCGCCGCCGGATGTGGTTTGCGCCAGCACATTGTCGGCCACCGCAGGGTCATTGGCGAAAACATAGAGCCCCAGCGGCCGCTCGCCGGCGTTGATCTTGTCCAGGGCATCGGCCAAGACGTCGTAGGGGACTACGGGGAGGATCGGGCCGAAGATCTCCTCCTGCATGATGCGAAGGTCGGCCGCCGGCTCGATCACCAGCGACAAAGGCATGCGGCGGCCGGCGCGATCGATCTGCTCGTCGTCCTGCAAGGTGACGATGCGAACCTGGCGACCACGGGCCTCCTGCAGCATGTCCGACAGGCGGTCGAGGTGCCGTTCAGAAATGATGCCTGTCACGTCGGGGCCATTGGAATAGTCCGGCGCAGCGCGGCACATGAAGGCCTGGGCATGCTCGACGAAGACCTCAAGGTCAGCCCGGGGAACCAGAGCATAGTCGACCGAAATGCACATCTGGCCGTTTTTGACGAGCTTGGTGCCTATGACCGACTCGACATTCTTGGCCGTGACCGAGCCGGGGGTCATCACCGCCGGGCACTTGCCGCCGAGCTCCAGCGTCACCGGCGTCAGATTGGCTGCGGCGGCCGCCATTACCTGACGCCCGACATTGGGACTGCCGGTATAGAGCAGGTGATCCCAGGGCACGGCGCAGAAGGCCTGCGCCAGCTCCAATCCGCCGTTCGTGACACACACAAGGCTCGGATCGAATGTGGCGGCCACCATCTCGCGCAGCAGTTCGCCGCAAGCGGGGGTGAACTCCGACGGCTTGACCATGACCCGATTGCCGGCGGCCAGCATCTCGACCATGGGCCCCACCGAAAGGTCGAAAGGGAAGTTCCACGGCACGATGTTTCCAACCACGCCCTTCGGCTGGCTCTGAATGTAGGCCTGCGATGTTCCAAAGCTCACGGCATCGACGTGCCGCCGCTGTGGTGCCATCCAGGCTTCCAGGTTTTCCAGCACATACTGGGCCCGGCCAATCACCCCGAGCACCTCTATGAGATCGGAGGCACCGGTCGGGTGGGCCCCGAAATCATCGGCCAAGGCGGCAGCGATACGTGTCCGGTTGTCGACCATCATGCCGATCAACGCCTGCAGCCGCTCTCGACGCACGTCCAGGCTAGGCGAGCGGTCGGC
>JAYTXQ010000087.1:0-27532 GCA_043742825.1 Caulobacteraceae bacterium
ACTGGTTCAAACAGGCGGACCGGAACGGTGACGGCAAGATCGATAAGGCTGAGTTTATCGCTGACGCCATGGTCTTCTTTACCTTCCTGGATAAAAATGGTGACGGTGTGCTCAGCCCACCCGAGGTCGCCTACTACGAACAAAGAATTGCGCCGGAGGTGCTGGGCTTTCGTATTGAAACCGAAAGCCTGACGACACGGCATCGGCACGGACTTTTGTGGCAGGTCGGGGTGACCCCCGATTCGGCGATCGATCCGGGTGCCAATAGCGGCGATGAGGGAGACGCGCCCAAGGAACATGTCGACGAGTCCGGTGAGGGTGCTTCGCCTTATAGCTTCTTTGATGAACCCGAACCTGTTATGGCAGCCGATCTGAGTTTTCGCGGTCTGGTCACCAAACAGGGATTCATCCGCCTTGCAGGCATCCATTTCGACACCCTTGATGCGGATGAGCAAGGATTTCTGCTTCTAGAAAAACTGCCCAAAACGCCTGTCCAGCGGGCACTTGAGAAGTTGAAGCATCACCGCTGATTGCGTTAGGGACATCCCAGTGAGACCAGATCCCTCACTGGGTCCCATACCTTTACGACGACATAGTCATTCGACTTTAAGCGTGGCACACCTCGGACTAGGTGCCCAAGAGGCACCACGCCGACGAAACACTTTCGCAGCGCGGCCACATCGACCCGCCTGGCCAGATCGATGACCAGTCCGGGTTGTCTGAGCTGAGAACTGAGGGGTGCGGGTGCGGGCGAATAGCGCGCTCGCTCGGTGATCTGGATCACGGGTGGCCTGATTTCGCTCTGATCGGCCAACTGGGCCGCAAGACCATAGCTGGTGGTGCCGATCCAGGCGGCGGCGTGTGTTTGTCGCAAGCGTTCGAGATCGCCGGCAAAGCTTGGCCATGAGCGCAACGGGCGCAATGGATCATAGGGTCCGAGGGTCTGGCTGGGAAAGGCGATGAGGGCCCATGTAGCGAGCCCCAATACACCGATGGGCAGGCCGCTGACACCGCCCCGGATTTTCTGCAGTAGGCCCTGCACCTGACTTGCACCAACCGCCGCGCAGATGGCAATCGCGGGATAGATCGGGGCCGGCCAATGGGCCTGAACCCGATCATGCAGGCTGTGGATCAGCAGATAGACGACAAACGGGGCGCTGGTGGCAATCAGAGGCCAAATCGCTCGTGTCTGACGGCTTACCAGGCCACGGACAGCAAACAGGGCGATCAACGGATTGATCAGCACCACCTGGAGAAGTACGAACTCTGGCAGATGTTCCGGTGCCCAGGCTCGAGGCGCGATTCGGCCAAATTGCTTGGCAAAAGTCAGCCAATGGTGCTGGGCATTCCACTCCACATTCAAGCCAAACAGTCCCGCCGCCAATAGAACCGCCAACCAGAGCCCAGGGCGTCTGAGGGCCTGACGGCCGTGCGGCGTGGTCACCATCCACAGCATCATGCCGGGGGCCAAAAACAGCGCGGAGTATTTCGATAGGGCCGCCAGCCCCCCCATCACACCGGCAACACCCCACCACGCCAGGCTTTGCGTGCGCAGGGCCCTTAGCGATGCCCAAAGGGATGCGACCCAGAACAGCGCCGCAGCGGCATCCGGGACGGCAAGAAAGCCCCCACCCAAAACGAGGAACATCGCATTGAACCAAAGGCCAGCGCGGGTGGCCAGGGCACGATCAAATCCGCAAAGTCGCGCTACATCAAATGTCAGAAAGCTGGTCGTCGCTGAGGCCAGGATCGGCAAAAGGCGAACACCCAGATTGGTCCCGCCTAGCAACTGGCGGCCCAGCCATATCCACCAGGCGATCATAGGGGGATGATCATAAGCCCCAAGCGCTGGGTGCAGAGACCACAGCCGATAATAGGCCTCGTCTTCGGCCAGGTGTAGTTGGCTTGCGAGAACCAGACGCAGGCTTAAGGTCAGGGCGACAACGACGATCAGAGCCGTCGGCCAACCCGGTTTTGAATTGTCCGGGCTACCAGACGGCGCTTGCGGTGCTGACATAGTTCCAGATCGCGCCCAAAATCGCCCCGGCGATACCCGCCTGCCACCAGACCTTTGTCTGTTGAAATACCAGATGTGCCACGGTAAAATTAATTGCTAAGGGTACCGCACAAAGCAAGCAGAAGCGCAGGTAGCCCTGCCAAAGCTTGCGGCCCTTTAGCCGCCGGTCCCGATAGGTCAGGCTGTTGTTAAGCCAGAAATTTGAAGTCATTGCCGTCAGGCCGCCGGCGACGAGCGCCAGGTCAAAAGCTATGTGAAAGGCCAGAACCAATCGCATGACGGCCAACTGCACCAGCAGACCACTGGCCCCCACGGCGAGGAAAAGGCAGGCGCGGGCGATCCAGAATTTTGCGATAAGTGCGGAAAATAACAGGGTCAGATAATCGAGGACGACATGGTGGTCCAACTTGCTCTCACCGGCCTGACGAGAGGAGAAATTGTACGGCACCTCGAGGATCCGTAGAGGCGTCGGCTGTGAAGCAATAATATCGAACAGGATCTTGAAGCCCTTATCGGTCAACCGTTCGGCGATGGCCTCAACGAGCTCCCGCCGGATCATGAAAAAACCACTCATCGGATCGGTAACCCTGGCACCCAAAACCAAACTGGCCAGGCGATTGGCCAGACGGCTGCCCGCCGCCCTGATGGCCGAGAACCCCGCAGCGGCCTGCGGCGAGGTGACATAGCGGCTGGCGATGACCAAATCTACCGGCCCCCCGGCGATAGCTGCAAACATCACCGGCAGTCGGGTCTCATCGTGTTGCAGATCGGCATCGATCACCGCGACCGTTGGGGCCCCTGCCGCTAATATCCCCTCAGTCACAGCGCCCGCCAGACCCCGGCGGCCCTGGCGTCTGATGCATCTGACGCGCGGCGCACTGGCGGAGATTTCATCGACAATTCGCCACGTCCCGTCAGGTGAATCATCATCGACAACAATGGCTTGCCAGTTAATACCCGTCAGCACGGCGGCCAACCGCGCTAACAGAACCGGCACATTTTGCGCTTCGTTATAGGTGGGAATGACGATGGCCAGATCAAAGGCGATAAGGTCATGTGACAGCGTGTTCGACACAAGGAGATCCAGGCGGGGCGAGATGTGCGCATCTGTATCGCTCCACATGCCGATCCACTAGAGGCAGTTGTATTGAAGCGGCGAGCGAGCACCAGCCGGAAATGATTATCGATCAAGAGCGCCTCATCGATGCGCGGGGCCACCGCTGCCCAGTGCCAACCTTGCGGCTACAGCGCGCCGTGGCAGAGGCTATCGATATCAAACAGTTTCGTCTTCTGGCCGATGATCCCATGGCTCGGATCGACGTGCCGCACTTCGCGGACCAGGCGGGTTTGAGTGTGGTCAGCATCGAGACGAACGGTGCTGTTACGACATTTGTTCTGCGTCGCTTCAGCCCCAAAATGCCGAACGGCGCGTTGCTGGGGGGAGCAACGCGCCGCCAGGAGGAGGGTTCGTCCTGATCGAATCTCTGCCGCTGCGAGGGACGGGGAAAGCGCGGTGAGCCATCGACAAGAATTAATTTAGTCCCCGGCGCCTGAACCGTAGATGAACGCCTTTTATCTGGCTTAGAGCGCGCCGCTGGCCTGGAGTTCATCGATCTGAGCGGTGGAGAAACCCCAGTCTGCCAGAGCATCCCGGTTGTTGGCTCCAATCACCGGCGGTGGCCCGGCAATGGCCCCAGGCGTCACCGAAAACCTTGGTGCTGGCGCGGGCTGAACAACGCCTCCGATTTCAACAAAGGTTTGCCGCGCAACATTGTGCGCGTGACGGGGCGCTTCATCCAGGTCCAGCACGGGGGCGAAGCAGACGTCAGTGCCTTCCATCAGGGCGCACCACTCATCCCGTGTTTTGCCGGCGATCAGAGCGGCTAATCGCACGCGCAGAGCCGGCCATTTCGACCGGTCCATCTGGGCGGCAAATTCCGGGTCGGTCGCCCCGGTCTTTTGCAACATCAGCGCATAAAACTGCGGTTCAATCGAGCCGAGGGATATCCACCGTCCATCCGAGCATTTGTAGGTGTCATAGAAATGCGCGCCGCCGTCGAGCAGGTTGGAGCGGCGCGTTTCCTGCCAGGCCCCGGCTGCCTTGAAACCATAGAACATCGCCATAAGGGATGCCGACCCGTCGCTCATGGCACAGTCGATAACCTGACCCTGGCCGGACGCCCGGGCATGGATGACCCCGGCCATCAATCCAAAGGCCAGATAAAGGGCACCACCGCCAAAATCCCCAACCAGGTTCAGCGGCGGAACGGGCTTTTCGTCAGTGCCGATGGCATGCAAGGCCCCGGTGATGGCGATGTAATTCATGTCGTGGCCGGCCGCCTTGGCATAGGGGCCGGTCTGGCCCCAGCCGGTCATGCGTCCAAAGACCAGCTTGGGGTTTCGCGCCAGCGCCACATCCGGTCCAAGGCCCAGGCGCTCCATGACCCCGGGCCGAAAGCCCTCGATGATTGCGTCCGCCGTATCCATCAATTTCAGGCAGGCCTCGACCGCTGCGGGCGATTTCAAATCCAAAGCTACCGATCGGCGGCCCCGCGATGTGATGTCGGCGGGGCTACCCCTGCCCGGGCCTTTACGATCGATGCGCACGACATCCGCCCCAAGGTCTGAAAGCAACATGCCGCAAAAGGGTCCAGGGCCGATTCCCGCGAATTCAACGACCTTAAGACCCGAAAGTGGACCTTGACCCATGGCATCGTTTCCCTGTTCTTTTGTTCGGGCAGTTCGCCTACCCCGGACTATGTCTGAGACACGTAACCTGCGGTCAGGCAAGCGGCGCGTTCGTGCAGTTCGTGAGGTTCGTGGAAAATCTTTGAGGCGATGTGGCCTTAGCCCGTGATCGTTTCGGTTATATTCGCGGGTTGCCTTAGCCCCGGGCTTTGACACGGCGCGTGGGTAAGGCATTGGCCGGATCTTCGGGCCAGAGATGTTTGGGGTAGCGCCCGCGCATCTCTTTACGCACGTCAGTCCATGACCCGGACCAGAAGCCGGGCAGATCGCGCGTCAGCGCGAGTGGCCTGTGGGCTGGGGAGAGCAGCGCCAAGGTCAGACATTGCCCGTGCCCCACCGTGGGATGCTGCTTGAGCCCAAAAAGTTCCTGCACGCGCACATCGACACGCGGTCCAGCCTCCGCACCATAATCGATGGCAAGGCGCGAACCTGTCGGAGCTTCCCAGGTAAGAGGGGCTAAGGTCTGCATCTGCGCTTTCGCCTCCCAAGACAGAAGGGTTTCTAGTGCACGGGTCAGCTCAACGTCGCTGATCCGGGTGAGGGGGACTGGCCGCGTGCCCAAAGCCGTCCCCAGCCATGTGGGCAAAGTGTTCAACAGATTTGTGTCCTGAAGGTCGGTCAGCCCTGCGAAGGCGGCTCGGGAGCGAAGCGCCGTCGCGCCCGAGCCCCAGGCGAATGCCTCCAGGCCCCGCTCACGCGCCTCCTCGATCAGGGCGGCGACAACAACGGTCGCATCGGGGTGGGGGACCTGACGTTCATCAACCGCAATCTTTCCCAGGTAAAGGGTCTCCACGGCGCGGGGCGAGCCGGCCGGGCTCCAGATCAGCGAAGTTTGCCAATTCAAATGCGCGGCAAAATCAATCTTGATTGACCTTTCGTCCAGCGGAGCGGCAAGGAACACACGGTCTCGGGCTACCCCCCCGCCAAGCTCGGCCACGGCCAACCAGCCCTCGCGCGCCAGGGAAACGCCCGGATCAACGGCGGCCCCACGGCCATTGACCAGTAGGAACTCGCCGGGGCCGCCCCGCGCCTTGGCAACGCGTTCGGGAAAGGCCAGTGCCAGCAAGCGGCCGTCACCAAGCGGAGTCCCGCTGCCAGAGCGACCTGCCGTCCGGGCCCAACGATCGGCCATGTCCAATGCCGCGCGACCGCGTGCGGAACGGTCACGGTACAGATTTTGAAGACGCACGGTCAGGTCTACGCTGCGACCGCCAAGACCGCGTTCGGTCAGGATCGCGGCGATCTGCGCCGCGCGCAAAGCCTGAGCACTTGCCGCCGCGTGAAGGATCATATGGGCGAGGCGTGGCGGCAGGGGCATCGCGGCTATGGCCAAGCCGTGCGCGGTCAGGTCGCCAGCGGCGTTCAGGACGCCCAGCTGGCCGAGCAACTCTCGCGCCTGGGCCAGAGCCCCAGAACGCGGAGGATCGAGGAAGGCCAGATTTTGTGCGTCGCGCTCGCCCCATCGTGCCAGGTCCAGAGCCAGGCGTGCAAGGTCCGTCTGCTGGATTTCCGGCTGGTCGAAAGCGGCAAGCCCGCGGGTCTCGGCCTCATCCCAAAGTCGCCAGCAGACGCCAGGGCCGGTGCGCCCTGCCCGCCCCCGTCGCTGATCCACCGCCGCTCGTGAGGCGCGAACTGTCACCAGGCGGGTCAGACCACTTGCGGGATCATATCGCGGCTCGCGCGACTGGCCAGCGTCGATCACCACTCTGACATCCTCAAGCGTCAGGCTGGTCTGGGCGATATCCGTAGCCAAAACGACCTTGCGCCGACCAGGTTGAGCGGGAGCAATCGCCAGATCCTGTTCGGCAATGCCCAGCGCGCCATAGAGGGGCACGATATCAACCTCCGAACTGGCGATCCGCTCGGCTAGGCGCTCAGTAACGCGTCTGATCTCACCCTGGCCTGGCAGAAAAACAAGCAGGCCACCGTCCTCGGCGGCCAGAGCGCGCGCAATCGCTCCCGCCACGTGGTCTTCCAGCCGCTCCCCCCGTCCCAGGTACCGGGTGCTGACGGGGAACATTCGGCCGGAACTCTCGACCACCGGCGCATCCCCGAGCAGTGCGGCAACCGCTACGATATCCAGGGTCGCCGACATAACCAGCAACCTCAGGTCGGGCCGCAATAGCTCCTGGCTATGCCGGGCAAAAGCCAGGCCCAGATCAGCATCAAGGCTGCGTTCATGAAACTCATCGAAGATCACTCCGGCGACGCCATCCAGGGTCGGATCATCCAGGATCATGCGGGTGAAAACGCCGTCGGTGACGACCTCGATGCGCGTGCGGGGCCCGATCTGAGAGTCCAGCCTGACCCTGTAACCCACAGTCTCGCCGACCCGTTCACCCAGGCTCTGGGCCATACGATGAGCCGCCGCGCGCGCCGCCAGACGTCGAGGCTCCAGCATGATCAGCTTGCCGCTACCGACCCAGGGCTCCGCTAAAAGCGCCAGGGGTACGACAGTGGTCTTCCCGGCTCCTGGCGGAGCGGCCAGGACGGCTGCATTGCTGACCGCAAGCGCTGCTTTCAGGCCGCCGAGCGCCTCATGGATCGGGAGGCCGCGCCCAACGGTGTTATCGACCGGCCCGGGCAGCCAGATTTTCCTTGCTGAGTTTTGAGTTCCAAATGCCGTAGGCAAAATACACCAGCACCCCGATGCCCAGGTAGATGAGGAAGAAATTCCGCGTCGCCGGAACGGTCATCAGACTCAGCAATAACAGCCCGCACATCACGACGCCGAGGATCGGCACGATGGGATAAAGCGGCGTTCTGAACGGTCGCACCAGATCGGGGTTGGTCGCGCGCAGATAGATCACCGCGATGCAAACTAAGGCAAAGGCGGCCAATGACCCGACGTTGGAAAGCTCCGCGAGGCTGTCCAGCGGGACAAAACCGGCTGCTCCGCAGGCGGCGACGCCGACGATGATGGTATTGATCCAAGGGGTCTTGAAGGTTTTATGCACGATCGCCAGAGATGAGGGCAGCAAACCGTCACGGGACATCGTGTAAAATATCCGGGTCTGCCCGTACAGCAGCACCAGCATAACGCTGGACAGGCCTGCAATCGCCCCAATCTTCACCAGGCGAGCGAACCATGGCAGGCCGATCTGATTAACGGCCGTGGCAATCGGGGCCGGGTTGTCGAGTGAAGCGTAGGGCACAATCCCCACCAACACCGCCGAGGTGGCAATGTAGAGGATCGTACAAATCACCAGGGCCCCGATGATGCCGATGGGCATATCCTTAGCCGGGTTACGAGACTCCGCGCCGGCGGTGGAGACGGCTTCAAAGCCAAGATAAGCGAAGAAAATGACCGCCGCCCCGTGAATCACCCCACCTATGCCGTACTTCGAAGCATGCGCCCCGGTGACGACGTCGTAGAGGGCGCGCCCGATCTGATGGCCCATGTCCATGGGGGTTCCGGGCGGCGGCGCGGGAACCTGCGCGGGGATCAGAGGGGTCCAGTTCGCGGGATGCACATATTGCGAGCCGATGCCGATAAAGGCGATGACCACAGTCAGCTTGATGGCGACAACAACGTTGTTGACCGTCGCCGATTCTGAGACCCCCAGAACCAGCAGCCCTGTAACCAGGCCGATAGCGACGATCGCGGGAAGGTTCACCAGCCCGTGTGCCACCACCAGACCGTGGGCGTCCTTGATCACGACACCGGGTGCCGCAGTTAATTCCGGAGGAATCATGATGTGAAAGTCTTGCATCAGGCTGACAAAATACCCGGACCAGCCGACGGCCACCGTCGACGAGGCCAAGCCATACTCAAGCAGCAACAGCAGCCCCATGATCCATGCCGTAAGCTCTCCCATTGAGGCATAGCTGTAGGAATAGGCAGATCCCGAAACAGGCAAAGCCGAGGCCAATTCGGCATAACAGAGGGCAACAAAAGCGCAGAGCAGACCGGTGATAACAAAAGATATCATGATGCCAGGGCCTGCCCACTGGGCGGCAGCACGGCCGGTCAAGACGAAAATACCCGTGCCGATGATGCAGCCAATGCCGAGCAGAACCAGGTTCAACGCTCCGAGGGTCCGCTTCAGTTCTCCGTGCTCATTTTCAGCCTGGATCTGGGCGACTGATTTGCGTTGAAAAATACGCCAGATACCGCTGTGGGCTGGAACACTTGCCATGGATATTTCCTCGACCTCGCCTGCGCCCGTGTGACCTGCGAGCGAGGAGAAGCTAGCCGTCCTGGCGGGCGGGGGCAATCACTACAGTGACGGCGGCAAAATTGCTGAATTCGTCGTTGCTGAAATTGTTTCCACAGGTGGGGGTTCAGGAGCCACACCGGCCGGAATCGGCTGGGGAGGCTGGCGTTTGAGGGCGACGCTCATGAAGCCCCGCCACAGTTCGGCCGGCGCACTGCCGCCGGTGATTCTGCGCATCGGTGTCGCATCGTCGCGCCCTAGCCAGACAACGGTGGTGAAGCCCCCAGAGAAACCACAGAACCAGGCATCTTTATAGTCAGACGTGGTTCCGGTCTTGCCGGCAAGATCGTAACCCGCAATCTGGGCGTGAACGCCGGTGCCTGAAACCAGAACCGTGCGTAGCATCTGGTCCAGTTCGCCTAAGGCCGGATTGGCAATCTGCGGCAGTGAGGGCGGCGTTGGCGTGCGTTTATACAGCACTGCACCTGTGACGCTACGAATTCGCTCGATCCCATAGGCCGGCACTCGGTAACCGCCGTTGGCGAAACTGTCATAGGCCGAAGCCATCTCAATCGGCGTCACCAGTGTGGTGCCTAGAGCCATGGCCGGGTCGGTATTGATCGCCGAGGTGATTCCCGCTCGATGCGCCACAGCGGCCACTCTATCGCGCCCGACCTCGTCGGCCAGTCTGGCGGCGACAGTGTTGATCGACTGGGCCAGGGCGGTCTCAAGGGTGATCTGACCCAGATGTCCCTCTTCATAGTTGTGCGGCGACCACGTGCCGATGGTCACCGGCTCATCCACCACCAGGGTTTGTGGGGTGCGGCCAGATTCCAGGGCCGTGAGATAGACGAACGGTTTCCATGAGGACCCAGCCTGCCTATGGGCATTAATGGCGCGGTTGAACGAACTGGTCCCATAATCGGTTCCCCCGATCATCGCCCGAACGCGGCCATTGCCATCAAGGGCCACCAGGGCCGCCTGATTGACCTTTTGCGCTTGGAATTTTTGCGTCACCTTGCGCGTCAGGCCGGCAGCTGAGGCCTCAAGATCAAGGTCCAGCGTGGTCTCCACCACCAGGTCCTGGTTCGGCTTTCCTAGTTTTTGCCGGGTCTGGGCATCAACCCAATCGACAAAATACTGGGCCGGGGCCGTGGGCGCGTTTCTCCAGACCTTCGGATTTTGCGCCGCGGCCTTAGCGGCCTCTGTTGCGGAGAGCGCCCCGGTATCGACCATGGCCTGCAGAACCAAATCCGCCCGTTTGCGATTGGCAAGGGGTTGCAGAGCCGGGTCATAGGCGGTGGGCGATTTCATCACCGCCGCCAACATCGCGGCCTGTTTCACATTTAGGTGGGGCGCGGATATATTGAAATATCGGTTTGCCGCCGCTTCGATCCCATAGGCACCTGAACCGAAATACACCCGGCTGAGATACAGCCCCAGGATCTGGCGCTTCGTGTAGGCCCGCTCCAGTTGCACGGCCAGAACCAGTTCCGTGGCCTTGCGCTCAACGGTCTTATCCCCGTTCAAGAAGAGGTTTTTTGCAAGCTGCTGGGTGATCGTCGAGGCACCCTCGCGGGCCGATCCGTGACCCAGATCACTGACAATCGCCCGGGCCATGCCCAAGGGATCAAAGCCGACGTGTTCATAAAACCGTCGGTCCTCGATGGCGACAAAGGCGGCGGGCACATAGGCCGGCAAACGCGCCATATCCACCGGCGGCCCATAGCGCCCGCCGCGCACGCCAAGCACCGCGCCTGAGCGATCAACAAAGGTCGTCTGAGGTTCGCGCTTGATCTCCGGCAAGCGCTGCAGATCAAGATTCGCCGGCCCCAACAGAGACACGACGGCCAATTGCGCTGCCAACATTTCCGGGCCGGCTCCATCCGACCCCACCGTATCGGGGCCAAGCGCTCTTTGGCAACTGCCAGCGCGGGTGCAAAGATAATTCGCGGTAATGTCCGGTATTATGGAGCAGACGCCACAAGCGCCCAAGCGGATCAGGGCCACCTAAAACGGGTGAAGTCAAAGCCCAGTTAGTTTGCACCAGCTTCTCTCAATCCAACGGTTTGAAGCCGACATATACGGTGGGCTGTAACCGTTGCAACTGCGAGTTTGTGACGACGCCCGATTGGGTTCCCGAGGAGACGCCCGTCGTCGTTATCCCCGCCTTTCTAAATGCTACAACCAGTGGGTCGGCGTCAAACCGGTTCGCCGACACGTCGGGGCCGAGATACAATCGAATCCCCGTCCACCTATCTGAAGAAGAATTGGTTAAAACATATGTCTCCAGCATTTTGGATTCACGAAGCAGTGCAACATACTGGTCCGTAAGTTGTCTTGGCTCATCCTCATCTCGGCCGACGATGAAGATTTTTCTTTTCATTTTCCGAAACTCATCTTTCAATATTGACCGTTGCCCTTCGGATAAGCGGCGTGGTGCCAAATTCTCTTTAATTCGTTCCGTCTCCAAACGAGCTTCGGCTTCTTTGGCGTTTGCCTTTGCGATCTCGACTTTCGCGCTGTCTACTGCGGCCTGCGCGTGACCAGCTCGCTCGCCGGCTTTGACGCCGACCGTTTCGGCATCCGCCACCTTAACAGCAACGCCTAGCTTGTATTCCTCAAAGGCCCTATCCTTAACAATTCCAGAGACAATTAGAACACCGGTTGCAAGCGCGCCAATAATCAAAGCAGCTAAAAGAACCCAATTTCCCCAAAAAGATAGTACGTTCGCCAACCCAAGTGACATAGTGATCCCAGAGCCCCTAATGATTTTTTCTTCTGCGTTCTTGTCCGGGTCAGTCATTGGCACGTTTACATCGCAATGGGGTTGAGATACTGTCTTTTTCGGCAGCTATTACTAATCCGGCTCGTGCAATCGCACCACATGGATGTCTAGCGCCTTCGTCACCGCGAACTGGAACCATTCCGGAAACGGCCCTCAGTTGATCTTCACCGTGACCGAACCTTATGTCTCTCGCAATCCCAATTGCGTCAACCTTCTCGCTAAATTGGCACAGCAATTTGATCGCTGCAGATGCGTTTAGTCGCTGGACGAGTTTTCGCGGGAATTTTCATCGTGTCAGCGGTCTTATGATCGGGCGTTGATCGACATCAAACAATCGCCTCCAGCCCCTTGCGGCTCACAATCGATAACAGCCTTAAAGCCGGACCACCTGGCTTTTTGGCACTGCGCTCCCAATCCGACACCAGGTTTTTCGAGACTTTCAGATAGCGCGCGAAGACGGGCTGAGAGACCTGTTGCGACTCGCGTATCAAGCGGATTTCGTAGGGCTCCAAACCCATCGCCGGGGTCAGGCACGCCTCGTCGAATTCGCGCATCGTCTGATTGGTGATGGTGCCTGACTGGTACGCCGCTTTTATCACCGCATGGATAGCTGCCATTGCCTAGCTCTTATAGGTTTTTGTCGTCACGCTTCACTTCCTTTGATCGTCCAGCCATGACTCAAGGGTTGGGCTTCCCCGCGCTGTCGCCAGAAGCTTAGGGTTTACGCGCCCCCCGCCCCCAGAGCATCCCGCTTGATCTTCTTGGCCAGGCTCCATTTGTGCACCTCGGTGGGACCGTCGTAGATGCGGAAGGCGCGGATTTCGCGGAAGACCTGTTCGACTATGGTGTCGCCGCTGACGCCTGTGCCGCCCATGACCTGAACACAGCGGTCGGCGACGCGGTAGAGGGCTTCGGAAACGGCGACCTTGGCCATGGAGCTTTCCACCGTGCCCAGGGCACCGGTGTCGAGCACATCGGCGCACCAGTCGATCATCAGCTCTGCCTGTTTCAGGTCAATCAGGTTGTCGGCGAGTTGGAAACCGACGCCTTCATGGTCGATCAGGGGTTTGCCGAAGGCCTGGCGCTTCACCGCATAGGCAACGGCGATTTCGTTCGCCCGCGTGGCCGCGCCATGCCAGCGCATGCAATGCGACAGCCGCGCTGGCGAGAGCCGGATCTGGGCGAATTTGAAACCATCACCTGCCTGGCCCAGCATTTGATCGGCCGACACACGCAGGTCTTCGATAGCCACCACGGCATGGCCGCCAGGCATGGAATTGTCGATGGTGTTCAGAATCCGTTCGATCCGGATTGCCGGGTCGGGAAGGTCCACCAGAAACAGGCACGCCCCCTGGTCAGACTTGGCCATGACAATCCCAACTTTTGCGCCCTGGGCGCCGGTGATAAAGGCCTTTCGGCCGTTGATCACCCAGTGATTGCCGTCGAGCCGGGCGGTGGTCTGCATCATGGACGGGTCAGAGCCCGCGCCGCCTTCCGAGGCCGGTTCGGTCATAAAAAACGCAGACCGCGCTTGGCCGGACACCAAGGGGGCCAGAAACCGCGCCTTCATCTCCGGCGAACCCACCTTGCCGATCAGGTACATATTTCCCTCGTCTGGCGCGCCGGTGTTGACGGCTACCGGACCCAGAGGCGACAGGCCCGAAGGCTTCAGCACCATCGCAGTTTCACGCTGGCTCAAATGCGATCCGTCCTGAAGAATATGCGGGGTCATGACCCCGGCCGCACGGGCCTTGGCCCGCAACTCCGTCACCAGAGATTCATCAGGGCCATGGGCACCGCAGCGCGGGTCGCCCTCATAGGGAGCCACGACGTGGCGGACGAAGGCTTCGACCTTGGCGGCTATGGCCGCGGCGCGGGTGAGGTCGGGGGGTGTTTCGGACATGGGCTGGGGCTCGGGATTGGGGGAAATTGGGTGCGCACGACGCAAGTTTGCCGTTGTGCACAAAGCCGCCGTCGGTGCAAACTTCGGCTGCATCGATTGTGCGTTAAAAACCCGATAGTTTCGGCGCAAGAGAAGGATATTTACTTCCGTGAGCGAGATCGAACCCCCCATCCGCGCCGTGGTCGTGCCGGTGACACCGTTGCAGCAAAACTGCACCATTGTTTGGTGCACGCGGACACTGCGGGCGGCGATCATTGATCCTGGTGGCGAGGTTCCGCGTCTGCTGAAGGTCATTGCCGACAAGGGGCTGACGCTTGAGAAAATCTGGATTACTCACGGGCATCTGGACCATGCGGGCGGCACTGCGGCGCTGAAAGCAGCGACTAATGTGCCGATTGAAGGCCCCCACCCGGACGATAGCTTCTGGATCGATGATATCGGGGCCAGTGGGGCCAAATGGGCATGCCGGAAGCCAAGGCCTTTGTCCCGGATCGCTGGCTGGCCGACGGCGACATCGTCACCTTGGGAGAGACCCAGTTTGAGGTCTATCATTGCCCTGGGCACACTCCTGGCCACGTCGTGTTCTTCCACCGCGAAGGTCGATTTGCCCAGGTCGGTGACGTGCTGTTCGCGGGGTCTATCGGCAGAACCGATTTTCCGCGGGGTAATTATGCCGATCTCATTGCCTCGATCACCACCAAGCTCTGGCCTCTGGGCAATGATGTAACCTTTGTTCCGGGCCACAATCAGGTTTCGACCTTTGGTGCCGAACGCCGCAGCAACCCGTTCGTTTCGGATCTGGCTTTGGCGGAGTGATTGCCAAGTCCAACTAGCTCCGGCTCACGTCGCCCTCAGCGCAAAGACCGCAAACGTAGGCGCATCCGACAGCCAATGTCGCACCGGCTTCCATCCGGCTCGGGATGCGAGCGCCAGGAAGCCTTCGACGCTGGTCTTGTAGGAATTCTCGGTGTGGATCGTCTCTCCGGCAACAAAAGCGATCTCCTGGCCGGCAATACGAGCTTGGTGACTGCGCAAGACTTCAAGGTGCATCTCGATGCGGCCCTCAGGGCGGTTCCAGACGGCCAGATGGGCGAAATTGGTGAGGTCTAAACTCCCGTCCAGCTCGCGATTTATCCGCGCCAACAGGTTGAGATTGAATCGTGCGGTGACTCCGGCTTTATCATTATAGGCTTCAACCAGCGTCGCTTCATCCTTAACCAAATCCACGCCGATGATCAGCAAGCTGGCGGGACCCAGGAGGTGCGAAAGGTGCCTTAGTAAGCTGACGGCTTCATCTGGGGCGAAATTGCCGATCGTGGAGCCGGGGAAAAAGCCGACCTTGGCCGCCGCATCAAGCGTTACAGTCCAGTCACCTGGCTGGGTAAAATCAGCGACGACAGCTTCCACGCTCACGTCGGGATAGTCCTTGGCGATTGCCTGAGCTGCGGCGGCCAAAGCAGTGGGACTGATGTCAACCGGGACGTAGCGCGCAATGGCGGGGGTTGCGTCTAACAGGCGACGCGTTTTCACACTGGCCCCGCTGCCAAGCTCAACCAATGTTGCACCCGCGGGGATCAGGGCTGAGATTTCCGGCGCGATTCTGGCCAGCAGCGCGTCTTCCTGGCGTGTAGGATAGTATTCGGGCTGAGCGCAGATGGCTTCAAATAATTCAGATCCCGCGGCGTCATAAAACCATTTCGGTGGCAGGCTTTTGCGCGCCGCGCTGAGGCCCGTGATCACATCGAGCAAAAATTCCTCAGCCGCTGATAGGTTCGGCATGTCCTGCGCCAGGCGCACTCCGCTGAACATCCAGCGTTGATGCGGATAGAAGAAGTTGCGGTAGCTCGGACGGGTATGGCCAACAGATGTGACGCAGGCCCCTCCCCTCAGGACCATCTGCCCGACCATGAACTTGCCATTATACTCGCCCACAGCGCCTGCAGCGGGGGCAAAGCCGGGATAAGGCGCATAGGCGCTCGCGGTCCATTGCCAGACGCTGTCATTCAGCTGATGTAGCTCCCCTGCCCGCGTTCGGGCTGCGTGCTCCCATTCTGCCTCGGTGGGCAGGCGCATCCCGCGCCAGGCGGCAAATGCGGCGGCTTCGTAATAGCTCACGTGGGTCACAGGCATCTGGGGATCGAGCGGCATTATCCCAGCGAGGGTCATCACCCGCCAACCACCCTGCTCGTTCAGCCAATAGCCCGGTGCCTCCCATCCCTCAGACTTCGCCTGCGTCCACCCATCCGCATGCCAATAGTCCGCGCACCGATAGCCACCCGCAGCGATGAAATCCAACCACTCGCCGTTGGTGACTAGACGATTACTCAAGCGATAGGGCTGCAGCAGGGTCTGGTGACGCGGAGATTCGTTGTCAAAAGCGAAGTCTCGACCGTCAACCCCGATATCGACAATACCGCCGGTCAGAACCAGCATTTCTGCGGCGGCGGTGCAGTCAAGAGCCCTGGGCGCGCCGCGCGAGTAGACCGGCGCCAGGGCGGAACTGGAAAACAGATGCAGAATATCCATCAGCATCAGTTCCTGGTGTTGCTCCTCATGGGCCAAACCCAGGTCGACCAGATCATTCAGGGTTTTTGGTAGCTCCCCTTCGAGTATTGCCACCATGGCGGCGTCCACGTGCTCTCGATATCGTCGCACTTCGTCCAACGACGGCCGGGTCAGCAGACCTCGCACGGGTCTGGGATGGCGCGCGCCGAGAGTCTCGTAATAGGAATTGAATAGATATCCGAACCTTGGATCGAAGTCCTTATAACCTTCCCGATGTGGAGCCAGGATGAAGGTTTCAAAAAACCAAGTGGTGTGCGCCAGATGCCATTTTGTCGGGCTAGCGTCCGGCATGGATTGAACCTGCTGATCCTCGATCGACAGAGGTGCAGCAATCTGGGTGCTGTGTGAGCGCACCGCGATGTAACGATTCCCCAGATCGCCCCGGGACTGCCGCAGGACCGGGGCGTGGTTGTAGGCGAGGGTCCCGTCGGCGCTTATGTCATCAGGTGGGGGCACGGCGGCGGTCTCCCGGCCAATTTGTCTAGTGGGGAAGTCTTAGCGTCAAGTTCGAACGCTATAACCCGCGATGGGTTCCCGTGTTAAAAAAAAAGGCCATCCGCATGACAGATATCGAAACGAGTCATGCCCCTTCCCCGCCTCAATAGTTTCAGGCCGGCACAAGGCTAAGGGCCTCGCGCGGGACGGCATGCTTGGGTTCTACGATAACTTCTGACTGGGCCGCTCGCTCGACAAAGAGTTCTGTATAGGCCGCAGCGATGCCATAGAGATCAAAGTCATTGGCGCGGGCGCGGCCTCGAAATGCCAGGCGCGTCATCAATTCAGGACTGGCCAGCAAAGTTCCCATGGCATGGCACAGAGCATCGGCATCATGGGCCGGCGCGATCCAGCCATTGCGCGCATGGGTGACCTGCTCGCGGGGGCCAAAATCACAATCGGCCACAAGTACCGGCACACCGCAGGCCATGGCTTCGGTTATCACATTGCCAAACCCCTCCCACCGTGACGAGAGAACAAAAAGACTGGCACGGGAAAACCAGGCCCAGGGGTTGGCTTGAAAACCGGGAAAAAAGACCCGGTCCGCAACCCCAAGTCGGGCGGCCTGAGCCCGCAGTTGCATCTCTAGCGGTCCATAACCGAGGATGACCAGATCCAGATCAGATGCCTGCGGGCATTTGGCAAAGGCATCGATCAGCAGATCAAAACCCTTTTGTCGGACCAGACGGCCGGCACCGATAATGAAGTTTCGCTTTGGCAATCCTTGCGGCTCAAGGAAGGCGTGAAGTTGGATCTGATCGAGATCAACAGGATTGTGCACGACGCGAAGGCGCTGCGGATCAATCTGAAACCGCTTATGAAGCTGTCGCGCCATATCCTGCGATACGGTGAGCAGGCAGTCAGCGGATCGATAAACGGCGCGCACCGTGGCGCGCACAATGGCTTTGCCCATGGCACCAATCGGCAAGGCCGCGACTTCGGCGTCGGTGTTGCTGTCCTCTCGGCAGATCCAATGGGGTCGATTTTTGCCCAGAGTGCGCGTGGCCAACCAAGTGAGAAGGTTCAACCCCATGCCGAAGGTCATGACGACATCGGGCTGCACGGTGCGGATCATCGCTGCAATCTGCAGCGGCGAGCGCCAATGGCTACGCCCAGGGGTACCGACGACGCGATGCGGCGCGACATCGGCCAAAAATGGCCCTGAACGATCAAGCAATCCCAGACGCAGATCGACCAAGTCCGGATCGCACCAATTAAGGAGATTGACCGCGACGCGTTCCGCGCCGCCGCCATCCAGAGAACCTAGCAAAAGCAGCACTCTGACGGGGAGTTTGGTGTTGGTTTGTTCGCGGGAGAACTGGAAAATAGGCTGTTCAGCCCCTACACGTATTAGCATATCGACGATATCGACTCCGACTTGAACGTCGCAAATCCCCAGGTGCGGACACCCATGGTCAGAAATGTCCGAGCTGTAAACACGTTGATCACTTGGCGAGGAAAGACTGCACCGCAATTGCACGCAAGTTTCGCAAACGAATGCAGGGCTTGCAGGATTTATATTGACGACAAGGGGCCTTGGCGGTGACGGAGGGATTCGAACCCTCGGTACGGTGTTAAGCCGTACAACGGTTTAGCAAACCGCCGCCTTCAGCCACTCGGCCACATCACCCTGCAAGACCGCGCGTCGATAACCTGTCTGGGCACATGTGGCAATCACAGCCTTAGATTTTCAATCCGGTCTCCACAGCCATCGCAAAGACTCGGCGAAAATCGCGCCAGCGTGGCGCAGGGTATGGCCACCCACGCCGAATTCGAATCGGCAGTCATAACCAGCGAACTCGAGGGCATTTGCCATGGCCTGGTTGGCCAGAGGCCAGTCGCCATAGACATTGCGCCCGTCATTGGCTCCGCTCTGCAGCAAGACCCGGATAGGCTTTCTTGGCGTGCTGCGGACCAGAAACGGATAATTATGCCCACCGTCAATGTTGACGAATGATCCACAATGGCTGAGCACACGGCTGAATAGTTCTGGATAGAACCAAGCAACGGAAAAGGCGCATATCCCCCCGCTGGAAATCCCGCAGACGGTGCGCCCTTTTGGATCATCGGTGAACCTCACCGACTGGGATTGCTCGACAAAAGGTAAGACTTCATTGCGCAGGAACCGGCCATAGTCCGGAGTCAGGGGGTCATATTCCCGGCGACGCTGCTCCCAATCCGGCTCATTGTCGCTACGCAAGCTTCCGGGATTGATGAAAACAGCGACCGTTGGTGCGATCTCGCTACTGGCGTGCAAAGTGTCGAGCACCTGTGCGGCGCGCACAGGCCCGCCCTTGGACAGATAAGCGCCGCCGTCATTGAAAACGATCAGATTTACAGGCCGCATCGGTTCCAGGTTGGCGGGCCGATATACCCAAATGTCGCGCCTCGTACCTGGATAGATCAGGCTCTCGTTCCACGCTCTTAGCGCAGTGGTCACGCCGGCGTTTACTGCCGAATGTGGCTTGGACTCCATACAAGGTTCATAGATCGCATCATCCGGGTGATCGAGCGATCGGCGAAAATCGGCCGACCCACGACCGTTCATTTCAAGCTCGGGCTGCAGATGAAGTCCAAGCGCCGAATAGGTTTCAAGGCTCATCGGCATGGGCGTTTCCTCGGTTTTTTGACTCCGACAATCGAGGACTAAGTCGCTCCAAGTTTGGTCCGCAGCATCTGATTGATTACCGCAGGATTGGCCTTGCCTTGCGTGGCCTTCATCACCTGACCAACGAACCAGCCCACGGCCTGAGGTTTTTCTCGCACTGCGGCGGCCTGGTCGGGATTTTCGGCAATCAGCTTGTCGATCACCGCGCCAAGTTCGCCGGTATCAGACACCTGAACCAGACCGTGACGTTCGACGATGCCGGCGGGTGCCCCCTCGCCCGCCCACATCAGCTCGAAAACCTGGCGGGCGATCTTTGACGAGATCACGTCATCCTCGATCAGTTCTACCAACTGCGACAGGTGCTCCGGCGAGATCGGACTGGCTTCGATATCCAGGCCATCTTTTGCAAGCCTGGCCAGGAGTTCGTTCGTGGTCAGGTTGGCCACCAGCTTAGCATCGCGCCCCGCGGCAGCCTTCTCGAAATAGTCGGCACGGGACGCATCTATGACCAAGACGCCAGCGTCATAAGCACTCAGACCATACTGACTCACTAGCCGGGCGCGCTTGGCATCGGGCAATTCGGGCAGAGACTCTTCGATGGCCTTTACCCAGGCCGGATCCAGAATCAGCGGCAGCAGGTCAGGGTCGGGGAAATATCGATAGTCATGCGCATCTGCCTTGGAGCGCATTGACCGCGTCTCGCCCTTAATCGGATCGAACAGGCGGGTTTCCTGGCGGATCGTGCCGCCATCTTCGATGATCTCGATCTGCCGCCGCGCCTCATACTCAATCGCCTGTTGAATATAGCGATAGGAGTTGACGTTTTTGATCTCGCAACGGGTCCCCAGTTCGGCGCCCGGCCTGCGCACCGACACATTGACGTCGGCGCGCAGGTTGCCCTTTTCCATATCCCCGTCGCACGTGCCCAGATAGCGCAAGATCGTACGCATTTTTTTCACATAGGCCGCCGCCTCTTCGGCAGAGTGCATATCGGGATAAGAGACGATCTCCATCAAGGCCGTGCCAGCCCGGTTCAGATCGACGTAGGTGGCACGGGGATCCAGGTCGTGGATGGATTTACCGGCATCCTGTTCCAGGTGCAGCCGTTCAATACGGACGGTAAAGACCGATCCATCGTCGCGTTCGACATCGATAACCCCCTCACCAACGATGGGATCCTTGTACTGGCTAATCTGATAGCCCTGCGGCAGGTCAGGATAGAAATAATTTTTACGATCAAAGCGCGACCACAGGTTGATTTTGGCTTTGAGCCCCAGGCCGGTACGCACCGCCTGTTCGACGCAGCGGCGATTGATGACCGGCAGCATTCCCGGCATGGCCGCGTCCACCAGACTGACCTGCTGATTGGGCCCCGCGCCGAATCCTACGGCTGCGCCACTGAACAATTTAGACTGCGAGGCGACCTGCGCGTGCACCTCAAGGCCAAGCACGATTTCCCATGGCCCGGTTGAACCTTCAATCAGTCGAGATTTTATGTCATTCATGAGAGGCCTCATACACCGTCGTATAGGCTCTGGACAAACGGTGATAGTTCATCGCATTGGGCTCTTTCACCCCTCACACAAGGCGAACCTGATGAAATCTCTGCTTATTGGCCTCACTGGCCTGACTGTTGCGCTCAGCCTCGGCACGGCAGCCACCGCCGGTTGTGCCGCAGCGTCCGCAACCACCGCTATGCCTGCCAAGCTTTCGGTTGAGGACACCACCATTGGTGACCTGTTGGCCAGCCCGGTTGGCAAGGCCGTCCTGACCAAGGATATGCCCGATCTGGTCGCCGACCCGCGTATGGAAATGGCCAAAGGCATGACCCTGCGCGCCATCGTTCCCTTCTCTGAAGGCAAGCTGGACGATGCCAAGCTGGCGGCGCTGCAAAAAGACCTCGACGAAGCGTCAGTTAAATAGACTCCAGATTAGGCTAAGCCGTGTCTCTCTCCTTCACCGGGGAGGGCCGCGGCCTTAGCTGCCGGAGCTCACCACCAGTATTCCGCCCGGCTGTGAAAATCGGCCGCTTTTTCCATGGCCCCGGCTAACGAAAACAGTGTCGGCTCAGCGAGAGCCCGACCAATGAGTTGCAGGCCCAACGGCAGGCCTTGAGCATCCAGCCCACCTGGCAGGCTGATCGCGGGCAAGCCTGCGAGATTCACCGTCACAGTAAATATATCATTCAAATACATGGCCACGGGATCGGCTGAATTTTCCCCCAGACCGAATGCAGCAGACGGTGCAGTCGGGGTGAGTAGAGCATCGACTTTTTCAAAAGCCTGATCAAAATCATCGGCAATCCGACGCCGCACCTTCAGGGCACGCAGATAGTAGGCATCGTAGTAGCCGGCCGATAGGACATAGGTACCGATCAGAATCCGGCGCTTGACCTCCTCGCCAAACCCTTGCGCCCGGCTGGCCTCATAGACCTCATTCAGGGTCGGCGCCTCGACACGCAAGCCATAGCGCATGCCGTCATAGCGCGCGAGATTGGACGAGGCCTCGGCGGGCGCGATGATATAATAGGCAGGCAGGGCATAACGCGTATGTGGCAGTGACACATCGATGATCTCGCACCCTGCATCCTTTAGCCAAGCTATACCCTGAGCCCAGAGCGCCTCAATCTCTTGCGGCATATTGTCGACCCGGTATTCGCTGGGAATACCGATCTTCAGGCCCTTGATTGATTTTCCGACAAAGCTTGGAAAATCTGGCACTTCTGCAGAAATACTCGTAGAATCTTTGGGGTCATGCCCACTCATTGAGCGCAACATCAGGGCCGCGTCAGCCACTGTTTTTGTCAGCGGCCCCGCCTGATCCAGAGACGAGGCAAAGGCCACGATGCCCCAACGTGAACACCGCCCATAGGTGGGTTTCATACCGACCGTGCCGGTAAAGGCTGCCGGCTGGCGGATCGAACCTCCGGTATCGGTGGCGGTCGCGGCGAGCACAAGATCCGACGCGACAGCAGCTGCAGAGCCGCCGGATGAACCGCCCGGGGTCAGGGCTTTGTTGGATAACCGCGAACGCCAGGGATTGACTACCGGCCCGTAGGCACTCGTTTCGTTGGACGAGCCCATGGCGAACTCATCCATGTTCAATTTGCCCAGCATCACCGCGCCATCGCGCCAAAGATTTGCGGTGACAGTGGATTCGTAGGTGGGTTTGAAACCAGCCAGGATTTTCGAACCTGCCGTGCTGGCCACCCCTTCGGTGCAGAAAAGGTCTTTAATGCCGATGGGCGCGCCTTCCAGAGGTCCGCCGTTTCCCTGAGCCAGACGAGCATCAGATACCGCAGCCATCTCAAGCGCCTTGTCCGGTGTCTCGAGGGTAAAGGCGTTCAGTGCCCGCGCCGCTTCAATGGCCGCAATATGAGCCCGCGTGATTTCCACTGCTGAAAATTGCCGCGCGGCCAGCCCTTCGACCGCTTGCTTCAAGGTCAGACGGGTAAGACTGCTCATTCCACCACCTTGGGGACAACAAAGAAACCATCCTGGGTGCGGGGTGCATTCGCCAGCACGCGCCGAGCATCGCCCCCCTCTGTCACCACATCCTCACGCATCGCCATTTGCCGGGAGACCGCCGAGGTCATTGGCTCGACCCCGTCTATATCGACCTCATTAAGCTGTTCTATCCACTGCATAATTGCAGAAAGCTCCTGGGCTAAAGGTGCAAGTCGCGCCTCCGGCTCGGCGATGTGCGCCAGTTTAGCCACCTTGCGCACGGTCTCGACATTGATGGACATAAGCACTCCTTCCGCCAGGGCCTTGTAGCTGGGCCTGTCGGTTAACCGTGACAGCCCCGGTTTGACAAGCCCCTCTGACCAGACGATGGCCTCAGCTATGCCCATCGTCGATATCCTGGATTTGCCTGCTACCCACTCTTTGCCTGGCAAAGCCCTGGTCGGCCTAGACTTGGGCGAAAAGACCATCGGCGTCGCGGTCAGTGACCTGGGATGGAGCATTGCCTCTCCGCTGGCCCTGATTCGGCGGGGCAAATTCACCAACGATGCCGGGGCGCTGTTCGCCCTAATGCTTGAGCGCACGGCGATGGGGATCGTGATCGGGTTGCCGATGAATATGGACGGAACCGAAGGGCCGAGGTGTCAATCGGTGCGGGCGTTCGGGCGCAATCTTTTGCGACTGCGCGACTGGCCCATCGCCTTCTGGGACGAACGCCTTTCCAGTGCCGCAGTAAACCGGGTTCTGATCGGCGAAGCTGACGTGAGCAGGGCGCGTCGCGCCGATCTGGTGGACAAGATGGCGGCGGCTTGGATCCTGCAAGGCGCACTGGACCGGTTGCGCACAGCCTCGAGCATGCCTAGAACAGCGCTTTAATGAACCCTATCGCCCCTGGTATCGACGAGGTCCGCTCCCGGACCTTCCCCTTTCCGAGGCGGCACTTCCTATCTGTGACTGATCTCGACCCGGTGCAGGTTTCAGATCTACTGGATCTGGCTGAGGGGTTCGTCGCCCTAAATCGGCAAAAGACCAAGAAGGTCGATCTGCTGAAGGGCCGCACCTTGATCAACCTCTTTTTTGAGGCCTCGACCCGCACGCAAAGCTCGTTCGAACTGGCTGGCAAACGCCTGGGGGCGGACGTCGTCAATATGAGCCCGCGCGCCTCCTCCATCGTTAAGGGTGAGACCCTGATGGATACGGCCGTCACACTGAACGCCATGCAACCTGATATCCTGGTGGTACGTCATGGCGCGTCAGGCGCTGCCTCCCTGCTGTCGCAAAAAGTCTCCTGCAGCGTGATCAATGCGGGTGATGGCCAGCACGAACACCCTTCGCAAGCCCTGCTGGATGCCCTGTCCATGCGCCGGGCCTTTGGTCGACTTGGTGGCCTGACCGTCGCCATCTGCGGCGACGTGCTGCACAGCCGGGTTGCGCGTTCGAATGTCGGGCTCCTGACCATGATGGGAGCGCACGTGCGCGTGGTGGGCCCGCCGACTCTGATGCCAACGGACGTTGCCCGCTGGGGTGTCGAGGTGTGTCACGATCTGAAATCCGGTATCGCCGGGGCCGATGTGGTGATGATGCTGCGTTTGCAACTTGAGCGCATGCAAGGGGCTCTGGTGCCTTCGATGCGGGAATATTTCCGCCTCTGGGGTCTGGACCGGGAGAAGCTGGCCTATGCCGCGCCCGGTGTGCGCGTCATGCACCCTGGGCCGATGAATCGCGGGGTGGAGATTGATTCGGACGTCGCCGATGACCTCTCAGTCAGCCTCATCCAGGATCAAGTGGAGATGGGCGTGGCAGCACGCATGTCGATTCTGGCCTCGCTCGCCGAGCGGCTGGACAACCGGTGACGGCTCCGCCCATCGCCTTCATCAATGCCCGGATCGTTGATCCGGCGTCGGGGTATGATGGCCCAGGTGCCCTTCTCGCCGCCAATGGCCGGATCGCCCAGGTGTCGCACACCCCAGGCCTTGACGGCCTATCAGCCGATATACGCATGGTCGATGCGGAGGGGGCCATGCTCTGCCCCGGCCTGATCGATCTTAGGGTCAAGACCGGAGAACCTGGGGCAGAACCCAAAGAAACGCTCAAATCCGCTGCTCGCGCAGCTGCCGCTGGCGGGGTGACCTCCATTGTGGTCCAGCCCGACACCGATCCGGTGATCGATGATCCGGCAGTGGTCGATTTCATCCTGCGGCGGGCCAGAGACATCGAACTGGTGCATGTCTACCCCGCCGGCGCGGCGACCAAGGGCCTGCAGGGCCTGGGTATGGCCGAGATCGGATTGATGCGGGAAGCTGGGTGTGTCTACATCACCGATGTGGATCGCCCGATTGTCAATTCCAGGGTGATGCGCCGGCTGCTCGCCTATGCTGGCAGCCTTGGGGTCCTGGTGGCTCACCGGCCGGCGGACCCGTGGCTGACCGAAGGGGCTTCGGCAACGGAGAGCGAATTTTCCGGTCGCATGGGATTGCCCGCATCTCCCGCAGCGGCAGAAACCATCATGCTTGAGCGCGATATCGCTTTGGTGGAACTGACTAGCGCGCGCTTGCTTGTCGATCAATTAAGCGCTGCCGGAGCGCTGCCAAGCCTGGCGCGGGCCAAGGCGCGCGGGTTACCAATTCTGGCCACCGCCTCAATCAATCACCTAACGTTCAATGAACTCGACATCGGCGACTATCGAACTTTCTGTAAACTCATTCCGCCCCTGCGCAGCGAAGACGATCGCCTCGCCTTGATCGAGGCGGTGGCCACGGGATTGATTGATATTGTCGTCTCCGCCCACGATCCGGCTCCGGCCGAAGATAAGCGCCTTCCGTATGAAGAGGCAGCCTCTGGTTCAATCGGACTGGAAACCCTGCTCCCGGCGCTCTTGACCCTGTTCCACGAAGGCCGCGCGCCGCTGCTACGGCTGATCGATGCCGTAACCCATGCGCCGGCAAAAGCCATTGGTCTGAATGCAGGGTGCCTGACGGTGGGGACCCCGGCTGACTTGGTGTTGTGTGATATTTACGCGCCACGCCTGATCGATGCAGCCGATCTGACGTCCAAATCCAAGAATTCCGCCTTTGACGGGCGCCGTTTGCAAGGCCAGGTTCTCATGACCCTTGTCGATGGGCGCGTAGTGTTCGACTCATTATGAGTTGGGCCCCTCACCTTGACCTTGCGCTACTGGCCAGTCTGGTCGGCGGTTATCTTTTGGGGTCGATCCCCTTTGGTGTGATTGCCACACGGCTGGGTGGCGCAGGGGACGTTCGCAACATCGGCTCTGGCAGTATCGGCGCGACCAATGTCCTGCGCACAGGCCGGCGAGACCTGGCGGCGATCACACTCATAGGCGATGCCGGCAAAGGCGCGTTGGCCGCGCTCGTTGCTGGCGCTCTGGTCTCACCGACCGCCGCCGTCGTAGCGGGTGGTGCCGCGTTCCTTGGTCATATTTTCCCTGTCTGGCTGGGCTTTCGTGGCGGAAAGGCGATTGCGACCGGTTTCGGCGTTCTCCTGGCCATTGCCTGGCCTGTGGGCGTGGTCGCCGGAGCGATCTGGATCGGTATGGTCCTATTGTTCCGAATATCTTCTCTGGCGTCACTGACCGCCACAGCCGTGGCCCCAGCGCTGTTTCTGCTGCTACATCAGGCGACGCTTGAGCGACTGTACCTCGCAGTAATAATGGCCGTGATGATCTTTATTCGTCATCACCAGAACATTCGCCGCCTGCTGAACGGCATAGAGCCGAGGATCGGGGACCCAAGCTCGAGGGCGAAGTCTTGAACCTGCTGTCGAACATGGAACGTGTGGACTGGTTAAGGCTAACGCGTTCGGAGACCATTGGTCCGATCAGTTTTTTCCGGCTGATTGACAGATTCAGATCGGCGCATGAGGCCCTGAAGGCATTGCCAAACCTTGCCCATCGTGGGGGACGGGCCCAGGCTCTGAAAATCATGTCAGCAGAAGAGGCTGAGGCGGAGCTTCTCGCCGGCGAAGCGTTGGGTGCCCAACTTATCTGCTGTCAAGAGCCGCTTTTCCCAAGACGATTGTCTGTGCTGGACCCACCGCCCCCCCTCATCTGGGTGCTCGGGCACACCACACATCTGACAAAGCCCAGCATCGCTATCGTAGGCGCACGCGCCGCCTCGACGGCTGGACGCCGGTTTGCCAGAAGTCTGGCCGCGGACCTGGGCGAGGCGGGATATCTGGTCGTCTCGGGTATGGCGCGCGGCATCGATGCGGCAGCCCACGAAGGTGCCCTGCCATTCGCAACGGCCGCGATACTTGCTGGCGGCATCGACGATGTCTATCCGCCTGAACATTTGCAGCTCTATCAACAGATTGCGGCGGCGGGGTGCATCATTTCCGAGCGGCCGATCGGCTATGGGGCTCGGGCGGCGGATTTTCCCCGTCGTAACCGCATCATTTCGGGAATGAGCCTGGGTGTAGTCGTCGTGGAAGCCGAAGTCAGGTCAGGATCGCTGATTACCGCCCGCCTGGCTGCCGAGCAGGGGCGTGAAGTCTTTGCTGTGCCCGGCTCTCCGCTGGACCCAAGGGCACGGGGCAGCAATGATCTGTTGCGCCAGGGGGCGACACTGGTCGAGGATGCGGATGACGTGCGCCGGGTCCTCGAAGCCTATCGCGGCATGGCTGAGCCAGAGGTCGCGTCGGACGCGGAGGATTTCTCGGTTTCCGAAACGCAGATCGATTCGGTGCGTGACGCGGTAGCCGCTTGCCTTGGCCCCACACCGACCCCAATCGATGCTCTGGCGCGGGATGTCGATGCCCCGACAGCCTGG
>JAYTXQ010000088.1:0-25933 GCA_043742825.1 Caulobacteraceae bacterium
GCAGTCAGCCTGCCCGAAGTTCCCCTGCTGGGCGTCCTGCCCGGAACCGGTGGCCTGACCCGCCTCGTCGATAAGCGGAAGGTGCGCCGCGATCTGGCCGACATGTTCTGCACCAGCTCTGACGGGGTGCGTGCCGAACGCGCCAAGCAATGGGGACTGGTTGACCATACCGCCTCACCCAACGCCTTTCCCGGCAAGGTTCGTGATCGTGCTTTGGCCGTGGCGAGGGAATCGGCTCGCGCCGACGCAGGGCCCGGAATCTCAATGAGGCCGCTGCGCCGGACGATCACCGACGACTCCCTGAGCTATGATTATGTGCAGGTGGATTTCGACCGGCCTGGTCGGATAGCGACGGTGACCGTGCGCGCGCCCACTGGCGATCAGCCCAAAACCATGGTCGAGGTTATTGCCGCCGGCGATGCCTGGTGGCCCCTGGCTCTGGCGCGGCAGTTGGATGACGCCATCCTGATGCTGCGCACTAATGAAGCCGAATTGGGTCTGGTGGTGTTCAAGACCAGAGGCGATCCGGCCGCAGTTTTGGCCGCCGACGCGGTATTGCTCGAGAACCAAGATCACTGGCTGGCCCGCGAGACGCTCGGCTATCTGCGCCGCACCCTGGCGCGCCTGGATGTCACTTCCCGTAGCTTTTACGCTGTCATCGATGCCGGGTCCTGCTTCGCCGGCCTGCTCCTGGAATTGGCCCTGGCCGCAGATCGCAGTTATATGCTGAGCCCATTGGATGCTGACGAGGACGCTCCGAGCCTGGTGCTGGACGGGTTAAATTTTGGCCGTCTGCCCATGGTCAATGGCCGGGGCCGGCTCGAGAGCCGTTTCCACGGCGAGACTGATAAATTCATAGATTTGCGCGGCCAGGCGCTAAGTGGTGCCAAAGCCCTGGAGGTGGGACTGATCACCCAGGCCCCGGACGAGCTGGATTGGGACGATGAGATTCGCCTGGCCTGCGAAGAGCGCGCAAGCCTGTCGCCTGACGCCTTGACCGGCCTGGAAGCCAGCCTCAGGTTCGCTGGTGCCGAGACCTTGGAAACCAAGATCTTCGCCCGCCTATCAGCCTGGCAGAACTGGGTATTCAACCGCCCTAATGCCACAGGCGAAGCGGGGGCACTGAAACTGTTCGGGTCGGGCACCAAAGCCAAATTCAACTGGGAGCGCGTGTAATCATGGCCATCGACTATCAGGAGCGTATCCCCAACAACGTCGATCTTGCCTCCGATCGCAGTCTGCAGCGAGCGCTCGAACACTGGCAGCCCCGGTTCTTGAACTGGTGGCAGGAAATGGGCCCCTCAGAATACCAGGCCGACAACATCTATCTGCGCACTGCCGTATCGGTGGATCGCAAAGGCTGGGCTTCGTTCGGCCATGTGAAAATGCCGGAATATCGCTGGGGTATTTTCCTCGCCGAGCGTCAGGCGGACCGGGTGATCGGTTTTGGCGATGAAATGGGCAAACCCGTCTGGCAACAAGTGCCAGGCGAACACCGCTCGACGCTGCGCCGCCTGATCGTTACCCAGGGCGATACCGAACCAGCCTCGGTGGAACAGCAGCGCCTGCTCAGCCTAACTGCCCCGTCGCTTTACGACCTGCGTGGCCTTTTCCAGGTTAATGTCGAGGAAGGCCGGCACCTGTGGGCTATGGTTTATCTGCTGCACGCCTATTTCGGCCGTGACGGGCGAGAAGAGGCTGAAGAACTCCTCTGCCGCCACTCCGGTGATGAAGATAAGCCGCGCATCCTTGGCACATTCAATGAGCCGATCAGCGATTGGCTGAGCTTTTTCATGTTCACCTTTTTCACCGACCGCGACGGTAAATATCAGTTGATGAGCTTGGCCGAGTCGGGGTTCGATCCCCTCGCCCG
This sequence comes from Caulobacteraceae bacterium, assembly GCA_043742825.1. Classification (GTDB taxonomy): domain Bacteria; phylum Pseudomonadota; class Alphaproteobacteria; order Caulobacterales; family Caulobacteraceae; genus Acaudatibacter. The sequence goes on from JAYTXQ010000088.1 coordinate 1,874, forward strand.
CACCTGCCAGTTCATGCTGACCGAAGAAGCCCACCACATGTTCATTGGCCACACAGGCATTGCCCGCGTAACCAGACGCACGCTCGAAGTAATGCAGCAAACCCGTTCGGACGATCCCGCAGTTATCCGCGCGGCCGGTGCCATCGACCTGGCGACCATCCAGAAATACATCAACTTCTGGTATTCTTCCGCCCTGGACCTCTTCGGTTCTGAATCCTCTTCCAACGCAGCGAGCTATTTCGCTGGCGGAATCAAGGGGCGGCCCAATGAGGCGAGCTATGAGGACCATCTCGCACTGAACCAGAGCTTCCATCTGACCTCGCCGGACGGCAAGGGCGGGGTGTCTCAGGACGATATCCCTTTACGTAATGCCATGAACGCGGTGATCCGCGGTGCCTATGCCGACGAGTGCCAGATCTTCATGGACCGTTGGAACGACACCATCGATCAGGCCGGTTTTTCCTTCCGATATCGCCTGCCCAGCACCCGCTTCCACCGCACCATTGGCGTGTGGGCCGGCATCGCCACCGACCTGGACTGCAAAATCATCGGCCGCGAAACCTTCGAAGCCAACAAGGACGCCTGGCTCCCCACCGAACCCGACCGCGCCTTCGTCCACAGCCTGATGCAACCGGTCACCGCCCCAGGACAAATGGCCAGCTGGATCGCGCCGCCAGACCGGGGGATCAACGGTAATGCCGTGGATTATGAATATGTGAGGAAGGGATAGGAGGTCGCGTTTACTGTGGCGTCACCGAACGTATCAGCGCATGATGGAACGGTCGCGGGGGTGCCTCATAACAGGGAGACCAGCATGTCGGATCATATCTATAAAATCGTCGAAATTGTAGGTTCGTCGAGCGTCAGCATTGAGGACGCCATCAGTTCAGCTGTCGACAGGGCTGGTAAGACGCTGCGACATCTGGGGTGGTTCGAAGTTATTCAGACGCGTGGCGAAATCAAGGACGGTAAGGTTCACAACTATCAGGTAGCCTTGAAACTCGGCTTCACGATGGAATAGCCGGCGGCTCGCCGCCGTTCTACTCAGCCTTTGGTCATGGCCGCCGCCACCGCAGCGCCCATTTCAGCCCCTGTGGGGTTGCGCCTCAGGGTCAAGCCGCCGTTGACCTGGAGATTTTGGCCGGTGACGAAACAACCGTCACTTGAGAGCCATACCGCAGCGTCGGCGATGTCGTCCGAGGTGCCGATGCGGCCCATGGGATAGCACTCGACGAAGGCTTCGAACAGGCCTGGGGTTTGCTTGGCTCCGGCCGTCATGGGCGTGTCCGTCAGGCCTGGCGAGATGGAGTTGACCCGGATGCCTTGCGCACCAAACTCATTGGCCGCGCAGCGCACAACGTGATCGGTTCCCGCCTTGGTGCCCATATAGGCGGCATGGTCATTCAGCATTATTGTTGCTGTGGCGGAGCTGATCTGAATGATCGAACCCCCGTTCTCCATCGCACCAATCATCGACTGGAGGAAAAAGAACGGACCGATGAACTGTAAATCGGTCATGGCCCGCAGTTCATCTTGCGTATTGTCGAGGAACGGCTTGAGGAGGCCCCAACCGGTGGCGTTGACGGCGATCTGCACCCCGCCTAGCTTAGTCTTGGCCGTTTCAGCCAAAGCGAAGACTTGGTCACGTTGCGTGATATCGCAGACCGCGGCGTGACCGCCGATCTCATCGGCCAAGGCCTGGAGGGGCTCAAGGTGCCGCCCAGCCACCAAAACCTTGGCCCCTTCGGCGGCAAAGCGCCGTGCAATGACTTGGCCCATGTTACCCGGCCCGGCTGCGCCCAGCACCACGGCGGACTTGCCTTGCAATTGTCCCACGTACGTCTCCCTTTGATTCTGTGGGCCGTTGACCCCAAGGTGGCAATTGAAACAGATTTCGTCCCGTTCTGACAACTGGAGATTGAGCCTGGCCTTGCGCCTCCCTCCGTCCCGGTGCGAGAAAGTGGCGGCTAACGGGGCGCGCCCAGCCGCAGTCTACGCATTTCAATTTAGCTGAAGCCCTCTACAAGGTGATCAGTCTTAACACGGCGACAAAAAAACCATCCGTGCCGTCCGTCAGCGGCGTCATGCGACGAAAATCTTCGGCCAGGGTGAAATCTGGTGTCGCGGCCAGGAACGCCGCCACCCTGTCCTCGTTTTCCTCCCCCAACAGGGAGCAGGTAACATAGATCAAACGGCCACCGGCCTTCACAAATGGAGCCGCTCCGGAGAGGACCGCATCCTGTTCTGACATCCTGCGGGTCAGTTGTTCGGCGGACAGGCGCCATTTCGCGTCCGGATGGCGTCTCCAGGTGCCGCTGCCGGTGCACGGGGCATCGACAAAGACCAGGTCCATCTTGCCTTCCAGACCCTTTAACGGCTCGACCTCGATCGGCGAGCGGACCTGCAGATTGCGCACCCCCGCCCGTTTGGCCCGGCGGATGGTGTCGGTCAGCCGTCTGGCGTCGGCGTCATAAGCATAGAGCTGTCCGGAATTGCCCATCATCGCCGCCAGGGCCAGGGTCTTGCCACCGCCACCCGCACAGTAATCCAGCACCTGTTTGCCAGCGATATCACCAGCCGCAGCTGCCGCAATCTGCGAGCCCAGATCCTGGACCTCAAACCAGCCCTTCTCAAATGCCGGTGCCACTTCCACCGCGCCGGCGCGTTCACTGGCGGCTGGAGCTGCCACGCGCAAAGCGGTTTCCAAGATCCCCGCAGGCTGGGCGTGAAAAGGCTCGAGGGCCTTGAGCACGTGTGCTGCGTCTGTCTTCAGGCTGTTGACCCGTATGTCAGTTGGTGCCCGCGCCGCCAGGGCTGCGCCCTGATCAGCGCGTGTCTGGCCAAATACCCTTTGCAGATAGGGATCGAGCCAATCTGGATAATCGCCTCGCACCGCATCGGGTGCCTGGTCAATCTCCACCGGCAGGACCAGGCGCGCCATTTCCGGGTCGGTTAAGACGCCAGGTCCATGATCTTCCGCCGCAGCTAAGGCGACGCGTTCAGGGGCCCAGCCCCAGTCAAACACCAGCGCCGCCAGAACCCGCGCGCGTTGCGTCTCCTCGCCCATGCGCCAGGCGAGCGAGCGGCGACGGCGCAGGACATCCAGGACCAGGCCAGACACAAACGCACGGTCCTTTGCCCCGGCATAGCGGGCCGACTCGCCCCAGGCCTTCAGGGCCATCCGTGCCGGTTTGTGCCGGGTTTCGATATCATCAAGCACGCCGACCGCCGCTGCGATGCGGCCACCATCTCGCATCCCCTAAAGTCCGCTGGGATAGTTGGGGGCTTCGCGAGTGATCATCACATCGTGCACATGGCTCTCGCGATGGCCCGCACCGGTAATGCGGACAAAGCGCGCGCGCTCCTGGAAACTGGCGATATCGGGAGCACCTACATAGCCCATGGCCGCGCGCAGGCCGCCGACCAGTTGGTGGATAACTGGTTGAATCGGCCCTTTGTAGGGCGTCTGGCCCTCGATGCCTTCAGGGACTAGCTTCATGGCGTCCTCAACTTCTTTTTGGAAGTAACGGTCTGCCGAGCCCCGCGCCATGGCACCTAGTGAGCCCATACCGCGATAGGATTTGTAACTACGCCCCTGATATAGAAACACTTCACCCGGCGCCTCATCGGAGCCAGCGAACATTGAGCCCATCATCACCGCCGACGCACCCACGGCTATGGCCTTGGCCACGTCACCAGAAAACCGAATTCCGCCGTCAGCGATTACCGGCACGCCGCTATCGCGCGCGGCCCGCGCCGCTTCAGCGATGGCGGTAAATTGCGGCACGCCCACACCAGCGACCACCCGGGTGGTGCAGATCGAGCCCGGCCCGATACCCACCTTTATCGCATCGGCTCCCGCAGCGATCAGCGCCCGAGCGCCGTCATAAGTGGCGACATTGCCCGCGATAATCTGCACGCGGTTGCTCTCGCGCGACAGACGCCGCACCGCGTCACTGACCTGGCTTGAATGGCCGTGGGCAGTGTCGATCACCACCACATCGACCCCGGCATCGATCAGGGCCAATGACCGCTCAAACCCAGCGTCGCCTACGGTCGACGCCGCACCGACGAGAAGGCGGCCCTGGGCGTCCTTTGCCGCATTGGGGTGCGCCTCGGCTTTTTCCATGTCCTTGACGGTGATCAGGCCAACCGCACGATAATCCTCGTCGACCACGATCAGTCGTTCGATCTTGTGGCGCCGCAACAGATCACGCGCCTCGCTTTGGCTGACGCCCTCGCGCACAGTCACCAGGCCCTCACGGGTCATCAAAGCCGATGCGGGTGTTTCGTCAGAGCGCTCAAAGCGCATGTCGCGATTGGTCAGAATGCCGACCAGTCGGCCGGTATCGGGCTCAACCACAGGAAACCCTGAAATATGGCGCCGAGCCTTGATAGCGCGGATATCTTTTAAGCGCGTCTCGGGGTTGATCGTCAGCGGATTGATCACCATACCACTTTCGTAGCGCTTGACCTCACGCACCTGATCGGCCTGTTCCTCAACCGTCAGATTGCGGTGCAGGATGCCCATACCGCCGGATTGAGCAAGGGCTATGGCTAGGCGACTTTCCGTCACCGTATCCATCGCCGCCGACACGATCGGGATATTCAGTCCAATCTGCCGGGTCAGGCGGGTGGCTGTATTGACCTGGGTCGGCATCACGTCGGATGGGCCAGGTTCGAGCAAAACATCGTCGAAGGTCAGTCCTTCGCGAATCTCCATGAGACTCTCCATTTTGCGCGATGCGTATAGCGGCGAGACCCGCCTCTGAAAAGCGGTTTCGCATTTGGCTAGCTACAAACGCCGACAACATAGCCCTTCCCAGGGTAAGCCGCCCCCTGTTACCATCAGCACCAATCGAAAAACCTGCCTCGAGTCCCCAGATGGCTAATCTGCCCGTTCCCGATGCCATGTCCCCGCCGCGTGCGCCGTTGGCGTTCCGGGTCGGCGTGGTCGGCCATCGTCCAGATCGTCTGCCTAAGGACAGCGCTGGTCTGGACGCTATCAGCGCTCGCCTGGCACAGGTCCTGGCGGCGGTGGCGCGGGGTGTGCACCGCTTTGCAGATACGCCGGACGGAGCCTTTTACGCGCCTGGCCCGCCGATTCTGCGAGCGGTCTCACCACTGGCTGAGGGTGCAGATCGGCTGTTTGCACGAGAGGCACTGGCTCAGGGATTTGAGCTTTGCAGCGTCATGCCGTTTGCTCAAGCGCATTTCGAAGCTGATTTTTGTCCGCCCTTCGCCATGGCTGAGGATGCTTTGAGTGGCTTTCATCGCCTCCTGGATCGCGCCCAAACAGAGGGCCGTTTGACGCGTTTCGAGATGGACGGTGCGGCCAGTCGCCGTTCGGAGGCTTATCACGCTGCGGGAAGAGTGGTCCTCAATCAGTCCGACCTGTTGGTCGTAGTCTGGGATGGCGGTGCAGCCAATGGCCTGGGCGGAACGCTCGACACACTGCGTCAGGCGGTTGAGTTCGATGTACCAGCGCTCTGGATCGACGCCCGCGCTCCTTATGGTTGGCAATTGGTGCAGTCACGCGAAGACCTGGAACGCCTCGACAGCGACGATGCCTGCCCCCCGGCGTCAGCCGCACGCGCAGGCCCCGCCGATACGCTGGAAATGAATACCGCGCTTGAGGCACTGGTCGCTGATGAACTGGCGCTCCCACTGGGGGATCAGGATGATCGCTCCCACCTGCGGCACTATCTGGGCGAAACCCGGCCAGCCTTCAATCTGGCCATTGCCTGGAAGATGTTCCGCAATCTGATGGACCATGGCTTCCCGCGCATGCCGGCTCTGCGGGTCACCGATTACATCCAACAGATTGACTATGACTGGCCGCTACGATCCGCAGACGCGGCACGCGGAGACCCCGAAGCGGTCTTTAGTTGGCTGAACGGGACTCTCCGATCTCATTATGCCTGGTCCGACAAACTGGCCGACCGCTATGCCGATGCCCATCGCAGCGCCTTTGTCTGGACCTCACTGTTGGCCGCGACCACGGTATTTCTGGCCCTCTTGCCAATGGCCTGCGGCTGGGGCCCGCGGCGGACCCTGACCTGGATTGATGCCAGCGTAGAAACCTTTGTTTTACTGGCCATGGTTGTTTTGCCCGTAATTGGCAGACGCCGTCGATGGCACCAGAAATGGATGGAATATCGGGTCCTGGCCGAAATGGTACGCGAACTGCGCGTCCTCATCCCCCTTGGCGGAGGCCGGCCCCTGCCCCGTACACCCGCCCATCTAGCCAATTACGGCGACCCGACCCAGAGCTGGATGTACTGGCAAACGCGCGCTCTTGCCCGTGCGGTTGGCGTGCCAGATACCGCCGTCGACGAGCGCTATGTACAAGCCCAGGTCGAGCACCTGTTGGCGCTACTAGGCATGGCCCCTGGCCACAACGCTCCAGGCAGCGGCCAGATCGGATTTCACTATGGCAGCAGTGAACGGGATGAAAAAATCCATCGTCGTCTGCACAAACTGACCCTTATCCTCTTCGGCCTCACCATCGCCGGGGTAATCGTGCACTGGTTGACCCCGATGTTTGGACCACAGGAGCCGATCTGGCTGGGCCGCTGGTTAGTCCTGACCTCGGCAGTCTTCCCCGCTTTCGGGGCGGCGATGGCGGCGATCAACAATCAGGCCGAATTCGCCCGCATTCAGCGCCGATCACGGGCCATGGCCGACGGCCTGCAAACCCTGACCGGAAAAATCTCCGCCTTGCGAGGTCAAGACGCCACCCTGTCGACGATTACAGATCTGGCGTCGAAAATCACCACAATGATGGTTGCCGAAAATATTGACTGGCGCATCGTGGTACTGGATGTCCCGCACGTTGCAGGGTGAAATGTGACAGCCCGTTGGGCGGTCCGTATCTTTCTAAGCGGCCCCGCCCCGCCCCTTAAAACCCCGCGCCAATAGATAGAGTTCAGAGCTTTCCACCCGGCTGGCCCTGGGCTTAACATGGCGAACGTCGCTGAAATTGCGCTTCAGCACATCAAGCAGCCCTTTGGTTTCTCCGCCCTGAAACGCTTTTGAGACAAAAGTGCCTCCTGGTCGCAATACCTGGATGGCGAACTCGACCGCCGCTTCTACAAGACCGACGATGCGCAAATGGTCCGTCTGCCGGTGACCAGTGGTATTGGGAGCCATGTCACTAAGGATCACATCCGGCGCACCGCCTAGAAAGCTTATCAAGCGCTGACCGCAATCCGGGTCGGTAAAATCTGCTTGAAGAATTTGCGCACCGGTCACGGGCTCGACCGGCAACAGGTCAACGCCCACCACAGCTGTCGCGCCTCGTGCCAAGGCAATCTGAAGCCAGCCCCCTGGCGCGCAACCCAGGTCAATAACTCGCGCGCCTCGGTTGATGATATGAAACCTGTCATCAATTTCCGACAACTTGAATGCCGCTCGTGATCGATACCCCTTGGCTTTGGCTTCAGTAACAAAGGGATCATTGATCTGGCGTTCCAGCCAGGCCTGGGATGACGGCGTTCGCTCCTTTGCGGTCTTCAGCCGCTTGGCGCTGACGCGTCCAGCATCGGTTCCCCCCGACGGCGGGCGGACCATGCGTTTGCGCGGAGGTTCTCTCATCTGCGACCAGGTGAGCGCGAGCCACGACGGCGGCGTGGCCGACGCCGCTGTTCAAGCGACATTAGAGATAACAGAAGCCCCTCACGTAGCCCTCGGTCGGCAACACGAACCCGCTCGCATGGCCAGACCTCCTGGACCGCCTGAAGAATGGCCGCGCCGGCCAGAACGAGGTCTGCACGATCGGGGCCTATCGGGCCAAGGGCAGCCCGTTGGGGCTGGGTCAGCCTGGTCAGGTTTTGCGTCACGGCATCGCAATCGGCCCTTGTCATCCATAGGCCGTCTACGCGCGCCCGATCATAACGCGACAACCCCAGGTGGAGGGCCGCCAAGCTAGTTATAGCCCCGGAGGTGCCGATCAGATGCCCCTGACCTGTGGAAAACACATCGACAAAACCCTGCGCCCCGGTGAAAGCTGCGATTTCCGTCTTCACGTGATCGACCATGGCTCGATACCAGCCCTCACCCGCCCCGGCTTCGGGAAAGCGCTCCGCCAGGGTCACGACCCCGATGGGAACAGAGACCCATGATTTGATCGGCAGGCGCCAATGCGCCAATCGGCGCGGCTCGACGTCAAGGCCCTCAGATGCCAAGTCGATCCATGATAGCTCCGTTGAGCCCCCACCGACATCCAGGACCAATGCCGCTTTCGCTCGCGTATCCAGCAAGTTCAAACACCCGGCCACGGCCAGTTGCGCCTCTTCACGCGGCGCTATGATGGCCAATTGCAAGCCCGTTCGCCGGGCGGCTTCGGCAACGAAACCTGGGCCGTTGCGGGCCAGGCGACAGGCCTGAGTAGCCACAGCCCGAACCTTGAGCACCCGACGTTTGCGAATTCGCTCGGCGCAGACCTCCAGGGCTCCAAGGGCGCGCTCCATAGCGGCAGGGCTCAGTTCACCACTTTCCGATAGCCCTTCGCCCAGACGAACGATGCGCGAAAAGGCATCGACGATGGTGAAGCCGCGCTCGGATGGCTTTGCGATCAGCAGCCGGCAATTATTGGTTCCCAGGTCGAGCGCGGCGTAAACCGGCCCCTCGCCTGCTGAGCGCGCCCGATCCAGCACACGATCAACGAGGGGTAAGGGCACCTCGCCCATCGGCAGATCCAATCAAAAATTTCAGGCCGCGACCAGCTACTAGCCAGCCGCCCCGTTTCGCTTTTGGTCATAGCAAACTGCGAGCCACAAACAAAGCCACCTACAAACACGGTGACACCACCGACACCGGGGCCCTTTCCCCATGCGAGACAAGCCTGTAAGTTGAGATTCTATTCAGGGGCCGGACCTATATTCATCGACATGAACGACAAAATCGCCAAATTCGCTATCGGTCAGGTGGTCAAGCACCGGGTGTTTCCTTTCCGGGGCGTGATTTTTGACGTCGATCCCGTCTTCGCCAATACCGAATCCTATTGGCAGTCCATCCCGTCCGAGATCCGCCCGCACAAGGACCAGCCCTTCTACCACCTGCTGGCCGAGAACGCGCAATCGACCTACGTCGCTTATGTTTCGGAACAGAATCTTTTACCCGATGAGAGCGAAGAGCCAGTCAATCATCCTCAGACCGCGTTGATTTTTGACGACTTCAAGCCGGGCCTCTATCACCTGCGCCCAAGAATTACCCACTGACGGGAGCAAGATTTCCATTTGCCTTGACGCATCCTATTCATAAATTGCGTCAACCCAGCTCTCTGGTTCGCTTCGCTTCCCTCCGGCCGGGATGAAGCCAATTTAGTGGTGTTTTACCCAAACTTGAACGAAAAACGCTTGAGTGGTCCGCTGCATTTGGACGGAAACGTTCGATCAAAGATTTTGCGCCGCGAATTGGGCTCAGGACCGCGCGCCTAAGCACTCCACCCGCCGTCGATCACATGCACCGCGCCGGTGGTAAAGGCTGCCTCGTCGCTGGCCAGATAGACCGCCAGGGCCGCAACCTCTTGCGCCGTGCCCAACCGGCCCAGCGGCTGGCGGGCGATAAAAGCTGCTCGCGCTGCGACCGGATCGGCTGCTGCGGCCATACGACCGGCTAAAGACGGGGTATCGACCGTACCCGGCGCTATGGCGTTGCAGCGGATGCCCTGGGCAACGAAATCGACCGCGACGGCCTTGGTCAGGCCGATCACTGCCCCTTTGGTCGAGCCATAGACAAAGCGGTTGGGCGCTCCTTTTTGGCTGGAAACCACTGAGGCCATGTTAATGATCGAGCCGCCGCCCGCGCTCAACATCCCCGGCAGCACCGCAGCGATCATCCGATACATCGAGGTTACATTTAACTCGAAGGAAAGGCCCCAGGCGGCTTCGTCACATTCCATGATCGTGCCGTGGTGAACGAAACCCGCCGCGTTGAACAGGATGTCAAAGGATTCACGAGTCGCCACAAGCGATTTGATCGCTGCCGCGTCCCTGACATCGAGCCGCGCAGTTTCTACGGTGGCTTCAGCCGCCAGACTAGCCAGAGCCACTGGGTCAATGTCGGTAGCTACGACCCGCGCGCCCTCATGTGCAAAGGCCAGGGCAGTGGCCCTGCCAATCCCAGCCCCAGCCGCCGTCACCAGTGCCGTTTTCCCGTTTAACCGTCCGTCCATCGCCGTCAAACCTCTCTAAAACCCAAAAATTCGGCACTGCGCCAAACGCCGATCGGGATGGTGAGCGTCGATGATCTCAGCGCCGTGTCGCACGACGGCCTTGTCAACACCGCCTATCTCGCCTTTTATCCTGTCTATGCCCGCGATCATCACCGCCCTGGACGCCCTGGATATCCGCTTTCCTACATCGCGGGAACTGCATGGCTCTGATGCTATGAACCCTGACCCCGACTACAGCGCCGCCTATGCGATTATAAGAGTGTCCGATGGGAGCGAAGGCCACGGGTTTACATTCACCATCGGCCGCGGCAATCAGCTCTGTGTCGAAGCCATTTCAGCCCTGGCCCCCCTTATTGTGGGCCGCGAGGTTGATGACATTTTCGCCGATATGGGCAAATTCTGGCGAAGCCTCGCCGGCGAAAGTCAGATGCGGTGGCTAGGCCCCGAAAAAGGCGTCGTTCACCTCGCGCTGGCGGCAGTCATCAATGCGGTCTGGGATCTTTGGGCAAAGCGGGAGGGCAAACCTGTTTGGGCCCTGGTCGCGAATATGTCGCCGGCTGACATCGTCCGGCTGGTCGATTTTCGCCACATCACCGACGCCCTGACGCCGGATGAAGCCCTCGATATTCTCAAGGCGGCCCAGACAGTGAAAGCAGCGATTTTGGCCAGGCTTTCGGCTGAAGGCTATCCTGCCTACACCACATCTGCCGGTTGGCTCGGCTATCCGGACGATCAAATCCGCACCCTCTGTCGCGCCGCCGTAGCGGAGGGCTGGCAGGCGATCAAGATCAAGGTCGGACGCGACCTGGCCGATGATCTGCGTCGCTGCGCTATCGTCCGTGAGGAAATCGGTGATCGGCATCTGATGATTGATGCCAATCAGGTCTGGGATGTCGAGGAGGCCGGGCGCTGGGTCAATGCGCTATCCGCCTTCAACCCCTATTGGATCGAAGAACCCACCAGTCCCGACGATATTTTAGGCCACGCCGCCATCAGCCGTGCTGTTCGCCCTATCCGTGTCGCCTCAGGCGAGCACGCGCACAACCGGGTCATGTTCAAACAATTCCTGCAGGCGAGGGCTTTGGACGTGGTGCAGGTAGACGCTTGCCGCCTTGGCGGCCTGTCAGAAGCCATCACTGTTCTTCTGCTGGCGGCGAAATTCGGCATCCCGGTTTGTCCACATGCCGGCGGCGTGGGCCTGTGCGAGGTCGGCCAACACATCTCAATCATCGACGCCTTGTGTGTCAGCGGTAGCCTTGATGGCCGAATGCTCGAACATGCGGGTCACCTGCATGAGCATTTTGTCCACCCGATCACTATTCAGTCTGGCCGATATCGGTTGCCCATGGCACCCGGTTTCAGCACCCAGATCCTTCCCGACAGTCGCGCCCGATTTGCTTTTCCAAACGGGGCGGCCTGGGCGTAAACTTGCAACTTGCCAGTGCCATGTAACGAATTCGCGGGGCGTTTGTCCAAACCGCGATCTGTCAGGCGTCATTGGTACAGGCGCATCCCGCGCCACCTTCGGAGAGACGACAATGCAATATCTTCTCATGGCTCGCACGGTAGAAGACATCTGGGCCACAATGACACCGGATCAGATGCAACAGGGCATGGCCGCCTACATGGCCTACAACACGGCTTTGACGGCGGCGGGCGTGCTTAAGTCGGCAGACCGGCTGGCTCCGACGAGTGTCAGCGCAACGGTGCGCGTCGTCGACGGCAAGACTCAGGTCGTCGATGGCCCCTATGCAGAGGCCAAGGAACAGTTTGGGGGTTTCTTTCTGCTTGAGGTCGCTGATCTCGATGCGGCCTTGGCCTGGGCCGCGCGCTGTCCCGCAGCCAGCCACGGCGCGGTCGAGGTGCGCCAGATCTGGGCCAACGCCTAAGCGTGTCCATCGGTCAGGGCGAGATCGAGGTTGCTGATGCGGCGGCCAACGTGGCACGTCGCAGCTACGGTAAGCTCATCGCCTATCTGGCCGCACGATCCGGCGACGTGGCAGCGGCAGAGGATGCCCTCTCAGAGGCCTTCGCTGCCGCCCTGGTCGCCTGGCCAGGCAGCGGCTGTCCGACTAATCCCGAAGCCTAGCTGCTGGCTGTGGCCCGCCGCCGACAGATCGACCAGTCACGACGCGGCCGAAATCACCAGACGGCTTCGGCTCAAATTTCCCTGTTGAACGACGAGCTTGCGATCGCACCTCTGACCGACATTCCCGATCATCGTCTGGCCCTGATGCTGGCGTGTGCGCATCCGGCAATTGAGTCCACGATCCGTGCGCCGTTGATGCTGCAGACCGTCCTGGGTCTGGACGCGTCACGCATTGCCGGGGCCTTTCTGACCTCACCCTCTGCTATGGGCAAGCGGCTGGGCCGTGCAAAGGCCAGGATCCGCCAGTCTGACATTGGCTTTTCTATCCCTGACCAGTCCGCGCTTCCAGACCGGATGGCCGCAGTTCTGGACGCCGTATACGCCGCCTTCACTGAGGGCTGGAGCGATCCGGGCGGCAGTGACGCACAACGGCGAGACCTTACGTCCGAAGCTTTGTTTCTCGCTCGGCTCGTGGCGCAACTGGCACCTGACCATGCCGAAGCCCTCGGCCTCCTCGCCCTGATCCTGCACGCTCATGCCCGGCAAGGTGCCCGTCGCGCACCTGATGGAACCTTCGTTCCGCTTGCTGATCAGGACGTGAACTTGTGGGACGACGACCTGATCGCCGAGGCCGAGGCCCTGTTGCTGCGGGCATCGACACTGGGCCAGATTGATCGCTTTCAACTCGAAGCGGCACTTCAGTCCGCCCACGCTCACCATCGCCGCAGCGGCATCAATAACCGAGCCCAGATTGTGCAACTTTACGATGCACTGGCTGCGGCGGCGGGCTCGCCTGTGGTAGCGATCAATCGGGCTCTCGCCGTCGCCGCTTTATATGGACCAGCTGCGGGCTTGGCAGCCCTGCCGCAAATCGACGACGATCCCCAGTTGACGCAGTACCAGCCCTACTGGGCCGCCAAGGCCGAGCTTCTGGCGACGAACGGAGCAATACTACAGACGCGCCACGCCTACCGCATTGCCATGGGACTGGAACGCGACGACGCCGTCCGCGCCTTTCTGGCCCGGCGCGAGGCTGATCTCGAAAGCCCAAGGGCAATCGAGTGAGTTAGTGTTTCAAGAATCTTTGTCCGCAGATGACGCAGATGAAACCAGATGTGGTCTGAAGAGAGGTGTAGTCCTAGTTATCTGTGTCATCTGCGGAAAGCCTTGGCTCGGCTGCAACTTGCCCAATCGCTTTGGGGGCCGCAAACCCTGGCTTGGCACTTTCGTAAAGGTGCCATAGGGTCCAAAAAATGGACCTCGCCTATTCCGCCGAATACGAAGCTTATCGTGACCAGTTGCGCACGTTCTTGAGTACGCATCAGAGCGATTTTCCGCTGCTCGTTGGAGCCACGCGGGCCCAAGCGCTCTCTTGGCAGCGCCTGCTGATCGATAAAGGCTATGCCGGGCGCACGATCCCGCGCCAGTATGGAGGCTATGGAGCCGAGCCCGATATTTTGATTTCTCGCATTCTGGCCGAGGAATTCACCCGCGCTCGTGCGCCTGGACCCATGGCCAGCCAGGGAATTTCTATGCTGATCCCCACCTTGCTGGAGGCAGGCACCGAGGCGCAACGACAGCAATGGATCGGCCCAACCCTTAGCGGCGAGGTGATCTGGTGCCAGGGTTATTCTGAGCCAGGCTCTGGCTCCGATCTGGCCTCGCTATCCACCCGCGCGGTTGAGGATGGCGATGACTTTCTGGTCAACGGGCAAAAAATCTGGACCTCGACTGCGGCCCAGGCTGACATGATCTTTTGTCTTGTACGCACTGAACCGGACGCGCCCAAACATGCCGGGATCAGCTATCTGATCTTCTCAATGAAGACACCGGGCATTGAGGTGCGTCCTTTGAAGACCATGACCGGTCAGGCCGAGTTCAACGAGGTCTTTTTCACCGACGTACGCGTGCCCAGGGGCCAGATTGTCGGTGGCCGGGGCGAAGGCTGGCGTGTCGCCAATACCACCTTGAAACACGAGCGCGGCATGCTGGGCGATCCCAATGCCGCCGAGAGCCGGCTGGCGGCGATCATCGACATAATGCGTACGGAGACTGTGGGTGGTAACCGCCTGATCGAAAACCCGTTGTTGCGAGACCGCCTGATGCAGCTTCAGGCTCAGGTTCTGGCGATGAAATATAATGGCCTGCGGCTGCTATCGGCTCAGTTGGCCGGGGAGGTCCCTGGTTTGGCGGCGTTGATCGTCAAACTGCAAGGCTGCGAGCTCAATCACCAACTCGCCGCTTTGGCCATCGACGCCCTTGGCGAATTGGGGGTGCTGCATGGCAATAGCCCACACCTGCGCGACCAAGGAATCTGGCAACATCGGTACATGTTCGACCTGGGCCTGATCATCGGCGGCGGCACAGCCCAGATTCAAAAGAACATCATTGCCGAGCGAGGGCTGGGCATGCCGCGTGAACCTAAGACCGTGGGGGGTTGAAGCCATGGAATTTGGCCTGAGTTCAGATCAGAAGATGTTCCAGGACAGCCTCACCGGAGCCTTGACCCGGCTGGCACCCCTGTCCCGCGTCCGCGAATTTGCCGAAAAAGATCAGGGCGTTGCCCGTGATGTCTGGGCCAGCTTGGTCGATCTGGGTGTTGCCGGCGCGCTCATTGATGACGCCCATGGTGGTTCAGGACTTGGTATGCTGGATGCCGCCCTCATCGCCGAGGCGCTTGGCCGCGCGGTCGCACCGACACCGTTCCTCGGCAGCGGTGTCCTGGCCCCCATCGCCTTGATGCGCTCTGGATCGGCGCATCAACAATCGCATTGGTTGCCCCAGCTTGCGGCCGGCGAGGTTCTGGCCGGGGTGGCGATCAGCGAAACCATAGCTGGAGCGCGCGATGGGGCCGGCGTCAGAGCTCACGACGGCAAGCTCTCAGGCAAAGCCTTGTTTGTCATCGATGCCGCCCAGGCAGATATATTCATCGTCGCCGACACCAGTGGCGATTTGCATCTGGTCGAGGCCGGTGCACCCGGCCTGACCAATCTGGCCCTGATCAGTATCGATCTGACGCGGTCATTGGCAGAGATGAACTTCGCCGACACCCCCGCTGAGGGGCTCATCAGCGGAGATGCCGCCGACACACTAAAGCGCCTGCGTGACGCCGCCTGGACAATCCTGGCCGCCGATATGCTGGGCGCGTCTCAGACTCTGCTAGAAAAAGCCGTGGCCTATTCCCTGGAACGCAAACAGTTTGGCCGCATCATCGGCTCATATCAGGCGGTCAAGCACATGTGCGCCGAGATGGCCGCTCAGCTTGAGCCCTGCCGCGCTCTGGTCTGGTATGCCGGGCATGCTCAGGACAAGGTCCCCGCCGACGCCTCACTCGTCGCCGCCCACGCCAAGGCCCACCTTTCAGAAGTCAGCCGCTTCATCGCCCGCACAGCCACCGAGGTGCACGGCGGCATGGGCATCACTGACCTTCTGGGCCTGCATTACTGGTTCAAACGCGTCGGCCTTGACCGGCAACTCCTCGGCGGCCCCGAACGCGTCCGCCATCTGGCTGCCGTGATGCAGGGTTTCGCGGCCTGAAGCTTTGGAGATGTGTCTCGACAAGCGCAATATGCAGATGTATATCTACAGCAAGATATACAATTAGCGAGGTCACGCAATGCAGGTCGCCAAATGGGGTAACAGCTTAGCGGTACGCCTGCCCAAATCATTAGTCGATAAGCTGAACCTTAAGCCTGGTGACGAAATTTCGCTCACTAGCGCTGATGATCGACGGTTGGAGGTGACAAAAACGGTGCATAAAGACGCAGCTCTGGCACGAATGCGGGTGCGTAATTTTCAAATGCCCGCTGATTACAGTTTTGATCGCGACGAGGCCAACGCTCGGTGAAGCGGTTTTTAGACACCAATATTCTGGTCTATGCTCAAACCACTGATGCGCGCAAAGACCGGGCGATCAACCTGATCGCCGAGGGTGGCGTGATCAGTGTGCAAGTTCTGAATGAGCTGACCAATGTCCTGCGCCGAAAGCTACTGCGCGACTGGCCAGAGACCTTGCAGGTCCTGGCGGATATCCGAACGCTACTCGACCCGCCCTTACCAATAACACTCGCAGATCACGATGCTGCGCTGGTCATAACCCGCGAGCATGGGCTCTCGATCAGCGACGCCATGATCGTTGCGGTGGCCTCAAATTCAGGTTGCGAACAGCTTATGACTGAAGACCTGCAACATGGCCGCAAGTTTGGTCCACTGACAGTGGTGAATCCATTCGTCTAGGTCACGCTGCGGGCGGCATATTAGGCCAAACGAGAGTGGCATAAATTTCAGGAGGGGACCCTATGTCCGAGCTTGCCGTACGTCCATCTGCTTCTGGGCTGGCCACGACACTACAGACGCGGCACGTCACAATGATCTCCTTCGGCGGCATCATCGGAGCGGGTGTGTTCGTCGGGGCCAGCGGGGCGATCCATAAAGGCGGACCAGGGGTGTTCCTCACCTACGCCGCCTGCGGTCTGCTGGTGTTTCTGATCATGCGCATGCTGGGCGAGATGGCCGTGGCCGATCCTGGGAAGGGCTCATTCGCCGAATACGCCGCCCTGGCTTTGGGACCGTGGGCTGGGTTTGTGACCCGCTGGCTCTACTGGTATTTCTGGGTGTTCACCGTGGGGGCCGAAACCGTTGCCGGAGCCAAGCTTTTGCACGAGATCGGTGTGCCGGGTCCGGTCTGGGCGATCGGCTTTGGCCTCGCCGCGCTGATGACCACCTCTAACCTGTTGTCGGTGCGCGCCTATGGCGAGCTGGAGTTCTGGTTTGCCCTGCTCAAGGTTTCCGCAATCGGGGCTTTCATCGCGCTGGGCATCGCCTTCATTTTTGTATTCGGGCCCGGCGTTGGCCATAGCGTTCAGATACTGAACGGGCATGGAGGGCTTTTACCACTGGGATTGGGCGGTCTGATTGCGGCTCTGCCTGTCGTCATATTTTCCATGATGGGCAGCGAGGTGGCAACCATCGCCGCAGCCGAATCGGCCGACCCCGCTGCCAACGTAGCCAGAGCCGCGCGAACTGTCGCACTGCGCATTCTGGTATTCTATGTCGCTTCCATCCTCGTCATCGTGGCGATCAAGCCGTGGGATTCCTTCGTCGTCGGGCTCTCGCCGTTCAAGGCGGTGCTGGACGTGATCGGCATCCCCGGCTCTGCTGCTGTAATGAGCGTGATCATCATCACGGCGGTCCTCTCGTGCCTCAACTCTGGGCTCTACATCACCTCGCGGATGTTGTTTGAGCTGGCCAAAGCAGGTGACGCCCCGGCCTTCCTGGGGCGCACCGCGAAAAATCGCGCGCCCGTATTCGGGATTCTCGTAGGCTTTATCGCTGGACTCGCGGCAGCGCTGGCACAGATTTTTGTGCGTGATGATGTCTTCACCTTGCTCGCCAGCACGTCGGGCGATATCATTCTGTTTGTCTATCTGATCATCGCCTTTGCTCAGATCCGTGCCCGTCGTGCCCGCGACGCCGCTGGCACGGCCACACCCTTGAAAATGTGGCTGTTCCCTGCCCTTAGCTATGGCGTTGTTGTCGCGATCCTGGGCGTGCTAGGTCTCTTGGCCCTAATGCCCGAACAGCGCGGCACTCTGCTGCTGAGCGCTGCGACCGTTAGCGTGGTGTTCGCAGCTCTGGCGCTACGCCGTCGCTCAGCGGCAACGCCCTAGCTTCGACCCCGATGGTATAAAAACACAACACGTGTCAGTTTTACCGGGAACCCTCTTGCGCTGCTGCAACGCCAGCGCGATAAAGACGCAAGATGTCGTGCACGTCAGACCCCAGGGAGGTCCCATGAACGCTCACACCAAGATCGAACAGGCAACCAATCCGTTTCTGAGCGGCAATTACGCGCCGGTGATGGAAGAAAACGTTGCCGTCATCACCGAGGTCATCGGTGAAATCCCCAGGGACCTCAACGGTCACTTCCTGCGCATAGGCCCCAATCCGGTCTATGTGGCAGACCCGGCTAGTTATCACATCTTCGACGGCGACGGCATGATCCACGCCGTCCAGTTCGAGGACGGCAAGGCCACATACCGCAACCGCTTTGTCGACACAGAAGGTTTGCGAAAAGAGCGGGCCAAAGGGACCTGGATCTGGAAGGGCATGGCCGGCATGGCCGACTTCGCCAAGGGTATTCCTATGCCAGAAGAAGGGCCGATGAAGAACACGGCCAACACCGCCATGGTTTATCACAACAACACCCTCTACGCTTTGATGGAGGCCGCTCCGCCGCATAAGATGACCCTACCGGGCCTGGACACAGCGGGAGAGGAAACCTTTGCTGGCAAGCTTAAACATCCCTTCACTGCCCACCCCAAAGTGGACGCCATCACCGGCGAGATGATGACCTTCGGCTACGCCCCCTTCCCGCCGTTTCTGACCTATAGCGTGATCAACCCCGCTGGTGAGATCGTTCACACGACACCCATCACCCTGCCAAAGGGAGTGATGATGCATGATTGCGCCATCACCGAGCGCTACACCGTGTTTCTGGACATGCCGATAACCTTTGATTTCCAGCGCGCCATGAACGGCGGCCTGATGCTAGACTGGGAGCCAGAAAACGGCTCAAGACTTGGGGTGATTCCCCGCTATGGCGTCGATGCAGACGTCAAATGGTTCGACGTCGATCTATCCATGGTCTTCCACGTTTCTAATGCCTGGGAAGAGGGGGATGAGATCGTAGTCCAGGCCAGTCGCTCCCTTCGTTCAGACATTTCGCGGGCGACCGAAAATGCGGGCACCCAAACAGATATGCGTGACCAGCTGGGCCAACTCTATGAGTGGCGGCTGAACATGAAGACCGGCAGGGCCAGCGAGCGCCACCTCGACAGGTTACACTATTGCGATTTCACCCGGATAAACGAAGATCTTATCGGTCGAAAGCACCGCTTCACCTATGCTGCGCGGTTCGATCCGGACCACGACGCCCTGTTTGACGCGGCGCTGAAACACGACGGGAAAACTGGGGAAATCACTGTTCACACCCTAGGCCAAGGGCGCTGGGGCGGCGAAGGGGTGTTCGCCAAACGCGATGGCGCCGTAGACGAAGACGACGGCTATGTGATCCTGTTCGTCCACGACGAAGTGCAGATGCGTAGCGAGTGTCTGATCCTTGATGCAAAAGCGTTCGACAGCCCCCCCGTGGCCCGACTGATCATCCCGTATCGGGTGCCGTTCGGCTTCCACGCCGGCTGGGTTCCCGCCTGAGGCAGAGTCTACAGGTTTAGCCACACACACCAGACAGAAACGGATTAAATATGGCGCAAGTTGCGGTATTTGGCGCGAGTGGCCGGCAGGGTCTGGCGCAGGTGCGTCAATTAAAAAAGGCCGGGCATGAGGTTCGAGCAATTTCTCGGCGGGCCGACCCGTTCTACGGCGAGGATTTCGGCGAGGTCGAGGTGCGCGGCGCTGATATCACCGACCCGGCGACGGTGCTGGCGGCGATGGAAGGCATGGACGCGGCCTTTTTCACTCAACCGCTGCGCGCGCCACTCGGGCTTGTAGAGGCGGTGACCATTATCGGCGAAGCCGGCAAAAAGGCGGGCCTCAAGCGCGTGGTGTGGAATACCTCCAGCTGGATCCCGGATAAGGCGGGGGACGCCTATTCCTATGCCGGCAACACCGCCGGCATCAACGCGCTTTGGCGCACCGGGGTGCCGGCGACCGTGTTCGGATCGGTCCTCTTCATGGACAATCTGCTGACCAACTGGGCCTTTCCGTTCATCGTCAACGACGGTCGTTATGTCTATCCACACCATCCAGAATTGGAGTGCAGCTGGATCAGCCTGGATGATGTAGCCAAATTCATGATTGCGGCCATCGACCGGCCCGACCTCGAAGGTGCCTGGCTGAATATTGGCGGGCCAGAAATCCTGAAGCCAAAGGTGGTGGCCAGACAGTTAAGCGACGCGGTCGGCCGGGAGATCAGGTACGATCCCAGCACTCCGACCCAGTTCGGTCGGCATCTGGCCAACGCCTTTGGCGATGAGCTGACTGAGGAACAGAAAATCCCGCTGGCAGCCAGCATCGGTGCCTTTTACGACTTCAATAACACCACGCCGCTGAAGCCCTTCCGGGTGGACATGGGTCCGGTGCTAGAGCGCATCCCCATTGAAATGGAAACCTTCGCCCAATGGGCAAAACGCCAGGACTGGCACATGACCAACAAACCCCGCCCGCCGTCGGGGTAGAGTCTTTTCTGCTAACTACCCCTTCGCCCCGTCAAAAAATGCCTCAAACCCCGCCGGGGCATAGGGGCCGATGCAGACCTGTTCGAGCACGCCAATACCGCGCCGGGTGCCGTCGCTGGTGCGCACCACCTGTTGAACGTGGATGTTCTCGGGCGACAGGGGATCGAGCTGGCGCGGGTCAAAGGATTCGCCGCCGATAGCCAGTTCGCCCTTCCACATGCCCTGCCCCCAGGTCGGGTGGAAATAGCCCAGGCCTTTCATGTGGAACTTCAAAATCGGCTCCATAGAAATGGTCCGCGTCCCGCCGTCATGATCAACCAGATCGATCTGCGCCGATTTCGCCAGGCGCGTCCCCGGATAGTAAACAATACGGTGGCGGGCCGTGGCCATGCGTGTGTCCAGGGCGTTGTAGCTGGGCACCGAGTCAGGGCCATCGAATAGTGGCGCGGTCAGGCCCTCGCGGCACAGCGCCTCGCCCTTTTCACCGTCGAAGAATATGGCGTGGCTGATGTGATCGTCCCAGAACAAGGGGGCCCAGACGAAGGAGATGCCTTTGGGGACTACCGGTGCCCCGCCCGTGGCCGGCTCACCGACATTGCGCACGCCCCATGACCGGTCTTTGGTTCCCCGGCACAGCTGGCCGTCAACCTTGATCTCACCGTCAGGGTCGCGGATGACGCCATCCCAGCGGCCAAAGATATCGAACCTTGTGGCGTCCATGGCCCGGCGCGCGCCGTCCCACAGGACCTGTCGCGCCTCCTCAATCGGCGCGGTGCGGGCCGAAAAGGTCAGGTCGCAGCTGATCCCGCTTTCATTGTCATCAAGGATCACCCGTGTGCGCCGCATGGGATCGACCACTTCCATGCGAAAGGGCCCGACGGTCATGTCCGTGCGTTCAGCTGGCGCGCGGCGTGAGCCGAAGAAACAATGCTGCCGCGAGTCAGGGCGCGTGACGCTGAAGGCGCAATCCATGATGCCCCGGTGCGGATAGACCGCCATGCCGATGCCGAAATAATATGACCCGTCGTCGGCATAGCCGTTGAACCATGTCCGGTCATAAACATTGCGATCACTCGTCGCCGGGTGAGCGATCGGCTCAGGCGTCTGATGGATCGGAAAGTCGTCGAGTTTGTTGAGCATGAATGGTCTCCTTCAGAGCGATACAGCATACCGTCGTCCGCCTAGGCCGAGACCTCGCCGAGGTTCATGGCTGCAAGCGCCCGTTTCAATGAACACAATAACTGATATTAAATGTCTGTCCTGCGTTAAGCTCATCCCACACCGCACAAACCCGATCATCCCATATCAAACGCTGTCCTCGTCTCGCTCTTTGAACATAAGGCCTGGTGCAACCGCGGCCTCATCAAGGCCCTGCGCGCCGTGCCTGCGGATGTGGACATGCGGCAGTACGGAGTTATGATATTTACCTTTGACCACACCTTGATCGTGGACCAGATCTTCAAGGCCCGCCTGAGCGGCGAGGTGCACGGTTTTGTTTCGGTAATCGCCGGTGCTTTTCCCCAACTGGATCAATTGACCGAAACAACTGAGGCCACCGACGCCTGGTACGTCGACTATGTGCAGCGGGCGACCCCGGCCGAACTGGACACGGTGGTAGATTTTAACTTCGTGGCCGACGGTGACGCCGGACGCATGAGCAAGGGCGCGATGCTAGCGCATGTGATCACACACAGCGCCTCGCACCGGGGAGCCATCGGTAAGATGCTGGAAAACCTAAAGCTTGCCGGCGCACCCGACATGGTCACCACATTTCAGCGCCGGCCATAGCGCGCGGCTAGGTCGGCAATCGTCTGGTCAAACTCGGCCATGGTTTCGGCGATGATCTGGGCCACCGGCTTAATCTCGTCGATACGTCCGGCGACCTGACCGCTGAGGGCGACCGACGCCTCCATGTCGCCGCCAAAATACAGATCCAGCGCGCGGCCAAATTCACCCATGATGTTTTCCGGCGGAGTTTTTTCAAACAGGGTGGTCTTTTCTGTGCGAAGGGCGCGCAAAGCAGGACCGGGGCCAAAGCGGTTGAGAAACACAGTGTCGGTTTCGGCGGCGTCCAGGATCGCCTGTTTCCAGTTGGCGTGGACCGGGCTTTCAGCGGCGGAAACCATGCGGGTGCCCATCTGGATCGCTTCGGCCCCCAGAGCAAAGGCGGCGGCCATGGTGCGACCATCGACAAACCCCCCGGCTGCAATCACCGGCACATTCACCTTCGAGCAGATCAGCGGCAAGAGCACCATGCTGGCGACTTCCTTGGGGTTCTTAAAGCCGCCGCCCTCACCGCCTTCGACCACAAGACCATCGACGCCGGCATCAATGGCGCGAAGAGCGGTGTGCAGGGAGGGGACGACGTGAAACACGGTCAGGCCTGCCGCCTTAAGGGCCGAGCAATAGCGGTTCGGGTCGCCGGCCGAGGTAGTAACGAACTTCACCCCCTGATCGACGACAAAGGAGACGATATCGGGATCACGGACAAAAGCCTGAGCGATATTGACCCCGAACGGCTTGTCGGTCAGCGACCGCATCTTTTTCACTTCCTCGCGCACCTCATCCAGGCGTCCGGAAGATGTCTCGATTATCCCCAGCCCCCCAGCATTCGACACCGCCGAGGCCAACTGTGCGCGCGCAATCCAGCCCATCGGGGCCTGGACAATGGGATATTCGATGCCAAGCAGGCGGGTAATTCGGTTATCAATGGGCATGGGGTCCTCTTGGAGAGCGCGCGGCGGATCGGCACACCTAAAGCTTGGGGCCACTCAGGGGAAGGCAATGACGCGCGCAAAACAGGCGTTTCGCACGTGTAAGCCTACTTCCGTGACCTTCACTCCTGCGGGAAGTAACGGCAGGTCTTTACAAGTCGCGGCAGGAACGGCGATGATTCGCCGCCACGCGCACAGATCCGTAATGCCAGCTTGCGCCGCCACAACGCCCCTTGGCAGCCCCGTCGCTTGCGGTCATAGTTCCTTAAAACACCCTTGGAGGGACCGACCATGGCCAAAATCGAGGCCGAGTTTCTGGCCGCGCGCGGCATGCCTGGCGAGTATCAGGCTGCGCCGTTTTTGCCCCGTAAGCCGATCCCCAACATCGGTCTGGAACGGATCGATGGAGAGCGGTTCTATTCGCCAGCGTTTATGCAACGTGAGTGGGACCGCATGTGGACCAAGGTCTGGATCCTGGGGCTTCGGGAGAGCGAAATTGAGCAGCCGGGATCATTTCATACGCTGGATTTCGGCAAGGAATCCATCCTCTTCGTGCGCGGCGATGACGGTGTCATTCGCGGCTTTTTCAACGTCTGTCAGCACCGCGGCAATATCCTATGCCAAGCAGAACGCGGTGAGGCTAAGCTTTTCAAGTGCCCGTTTCACGGCTGGGAATGGAATACGGACGGCGGTCTGCGCCGTGTCATGCATCGCCAGCTCTATCGCCAGTTCGATGGCGGCATACCCAAGGGCGATCTGGATTTGCAGGCTGTCAGAGTGGAAACCTGGGGCGGCTGGATCTGGTTCACCATGAACCTCGCGGCGGCACCGCTACGCGACTATCTGGGCGAGCTGGCGGACCATCTCGATACCTATGAACTC
>JAYTXQ010000089.1:0-3642 GCA_043742825.1 Caulobacteraceae bacterium
CGCTGTTCAACCAACAGGGTTTCGTAGGTCATAGGGGCGTCCATTCTTCTTCGGCGGGCAGGGGAGCGAAAACAGCGTCGAGCATGGCATCCGTTACGCCGGCAAGTGTAGCGGGATTCCAAAGTGGGGCATTGTCTTTATCGATAATGACCGCCCGGACGCCCTCAGCGAAATCAGCAGAGCGGACGATGCGGCTGGCGATACGCATTTCCATGGCCATATTGTCTGCGAAATCGGTAAAGGCGGCACCGGCGCGTAGTTGGCGTAGGGACGTCTTCATGGTCAGGGGTGATTTGGTCGCCATGGCCGCCCGCTGAGCCAGTGCCCATTCGGAACCCTCCGACGTCAGGGCCTCAACGATCGCTTCGACGCTGTCGTGGCCAAACAGGCGGTCGATCTGGTCATGATGTTCGATCATCGCCGACCGGCCTGGATCGCTCTGATATTGCGTGAGATGCGTCTCCACCGCTTCCGGATCAACGATAATCGCCGCTTTCAGCTCGGCTAGGTTTCCAGAAGGCACCACATCGGTGGCGATGCCGAGGATCTCGCAACCGGCGGCTTTCAGGCGCGCGCCTGTTAACGCAAGCCACAGGCCTGTGGCCCCGTGCAACCGCGGCAGGAACCAGCCTCCGCCCACGTCCGGGAAAAGCCCGATGCCGCTTTCGGGCATGGCAAATGTGGTGCGCTCTGTGGCGATCCGATAGCGCGAGGGCATGGCCAAGCCAACGCCGCCGCCCATGGTGATCCCGTCCATGACCGTCATCACCGGCTTAGGATAGACGAACAAAAGGTGGTTCAATTGGTACTCGTGATAAAAGAAATCACAGGCCGCTTCGCCCCCGACGGCGGCACTTTGGGCCAGAAAGCGGATATCGCCGCCGGCACAAAACCCGCGTTCACCCGCGTGATCGATCAGGATGAAGCTCACGGCCGGGTCATCCCGCCATACCAAAAGCGCGTCGGTGATCAGGGCGACCATGCCCCCGGTCAAGGCGCCCAGAGCCCCTGGGCGGTTCAGACTTAAGCGGCCCACCTTGCCTTCGACGCGGACAAGGACCTCGGCTTCACTCATGATTTGAACATCTCCCTGGCGATGATCACGCGCATGATCTCGTTGGTTCCTTCCAGAATCTGGTGCACACGAAGATCGCGGACGATGCGTTCCAGGGGGTAGTCCTTCAGGTAGCCATAGCCGCCATGGAGCTGCAAGGCTTGGTTGGCGATGTCAAAAGCGGCATCGGTGGCGAAACGCTTTGCCATGGCACACAGTTTGGTGGCATCGGGGGCCTTGGCATCCAGAGCGGCGGCGGCTCTGCGGACCATCAGGCGGGCGGCTTCCAGATCGGTGGCCATGTCAGCGATCTTGAACTGCAAGGCCTGAAACTGGCTTAAGCTTCGACCAAATTGCTTGCGAGTTTCCAGATAGGCCGTGGCCGTATCCAGGGCCAGACTGGCGCCACCCAGGGCACAGGCAGAGATATTCAGGCGCCCGCCGTCCAGGCCCATCATGGCGATTTTGAACCCTTGGCCGTCGTCTCCGACGCGGTTTTCCGCCGGGATGACGACGTTATCGAAATGAACCATGGCTGTGGGCTGATTGGCCCAGCCCATCTTGCGTTCCTGCGCCCCGAACGAAAGCCCGGGTGTGTCCTTTTCCACCACAAAGGTCGAAACACCGCCCGCGCCCGGACCACCAGAGCGCGCCATGACCACATAAATATCCGAGGTTCCAGCTCCAGAGATGAAGGCCTTGGCCCCGTTGAGGACATAGCTCTCGCCCTCGCGCCTAGCCGAGGTGGTCAAGGCGGCGGCGTCCGATCCCGCTCCTGGCTCGGTCAGGCAGTAGGAGGCTATCAGATCCATAGTGGTCAGGCGCGGCAGGTATTTTTGCCGAAGGGCGTCAGAACCGAACCGGTCGAGCATCCATGAGGCCATGTTGTGGATCGACAGGAACGCGGCGCTGCTGACATCGCCGTAGGATAGCGCTTCGAATATCAGCGTAGCGTCCAGTCGCCCCAGGGCCGATCCGCCGACATCCTCGCCGACATAAATGCCGGCAAAGCCCAGGGAAGCGGCCTGACGTAGGACATCGACTGGAAAGTGTTTATCCTCGTCCCAACGCGCCGAATGCGGAGCCATTTCCGCAGCGGCGAAGGCTTGAGCCATATCCTGAATGGCGGTCTGATCGTCGGAGAGGGTGAAGTCCATGTCTTGTTTTCTCCCGCCCCTTTATGGGGAGGGTGGATTCGAGCAAAGCGAGAAGACGGGTGGAGTTTGGTGCATCCCTCCCGGTGTCGCCGGTCGAACGCCGGGCCCCACCCTGACGGCTTTGCCGTCTGTCCCTCCCCACAAGGGGGAGGGAGGACTCTGAATGTCGCCCAACACCGCCAACCCTATTTCATCGTCGGAATGACAAACGCCGAGTCTTCCTGGACCCCGTCGTCGGGCCAACGGGCGGTGATGGTTTTGACCTTGGTGTAGAATTTCACCCCTTCCATGCCATGCTGGTTGGTGTCGCCGAAGGCCGAGCGTTTCCAGCCGCCGAAGGTGTGATAGGCCACCGGAACCGGAATCGGCACATTGATCCCAACCATGCCGACATTGACCCGTGCAGCAAATTCCCGCGCTGCCCGGCCATTGCGGGTGAAGATGGCGACGCCGTTACCGTATTGGTGGTTCGACGGTAGAGCCAGGGCCTCTTCGAAGGTCTCAGCGCGGACGATCTGCAGCACCGGGCCAAAGATTTCTTCCTGATAGGTCTTCATGGCGGGTTTGACGTGATCGAACAGGGTCGGGCCGATGAAGAAGCCCTTTTCATAGCCCTGAAGGGCAAAGCCGCGACCATCAACGACCAGTTCGGCCCCTTCATCGACACCGATCTGGATATAGTCGGCAATCTTTTGTTTGTGCGCGGCGGAGACCACGGGTCCATATTGCGCCGCCGGGTCGCTTGATATCCCCACGCGCAGTGTATCAATCTCGGCCAGGACCTTTTCCCGCAATGCCTCGGCCGTCTTGGCCCCGACGGGCACCACCACCGGCAGGGCCATGCAGCGCTCGCCAGCCGAGCCATAGGCGGCGCCAATCAGGTCTTTCACAGTCTGGTCCAGGTCGGCGTCGGGCAGGACCACCCCGTGGTTCTTGGCCCCGCCCATCGCCTGCACCCGTTTGCCGTGGGCTGTGCCGGTGGAATAAACATAGTGGGCGATATCCGAGGAGCCGACGAAGCTGATCGCCTTGATATCGGGATGGGTCAGGATGGCATCGACGGCTACCTTGTCGCCGTGCACCACATTGAGCACGCCAGCAGGCGCCCCCGCTTCCATGAACAGTTCCGCCAGGCGCACCGGCAGGCTGGGATCTTTCTCCGAGGGCTTGATGATGAAGCTGTTGCCCACCGCCACAGAGATACCGAACATCCACATAGGAATCATGCCCGGGAAGTTGAACGGGGTGATGCCAGCGCAGACGCCCAAGGGCTGGCGCATGGAATAGACGTCGATGCCGGGCCCCGCGCCGTGGGTATATTCGCCCTTGAGCATGTGCGGGATGCCACAGGCAAATTCGATCACCTCAAGCCCGCGCTGGATATCACCTTTCGAATCGGCGATGACTTTGCCGTGCTCGGATGAGAGCAGG
>JAYTXQ010000090.1:0-11483 GCA_043742825.1 Caulobacteraceae bacterium
TGCCATGAGCCAACCCGCGCCCGCTGCCGATCCCTACCTGTGGTTGGAAGCCATGGAGAGCCCTCAGGCTTTGGATTGGGTTGAAAAGCAAAACACCCGGTCCTTAGGTATATTAAAGGCGGACACGCGCTACGGCCAGTTGCATGCCGAAGCTCTGAAAATTGTCGAGGCACCGGATCGGATTCCAACACCCGAACTGATCGGGCCGATGGTATATAATTTCTGGCAGGACGGCACCCACGTGCGCGGACTATGGCGCAGAACCAGCCGTGAGAGCTTTGCCTCCACCACGCCCACCTGGGAAGATGTCATCGACCTTGACGCCCTGTCAAAGCTCGAGAAGGCTAACTGGGTCTGGCACGGGGCGACCTGCCTGCCGCCCGAGCATCGTTTTTGTCTGGTCTCGCTATCAGACGGGGGTGAGGACGCAACCCGCGTGCGCCAGTTTGATCTGAAGGCCAAAGCGTTTGTGCCGGGTGGATTTGACTTGAGCCGCAGCAAGCAGGCCGTCGATTGGCTCGATGCCGATACATTGATCCTGACCCGCGACTGGGGTGAGGGAACGCTCACCGCCAGTGGCTATGGTTTCGTGGTTAAGACCCTGAAGTCGGGTCAAACTCTGGCACAGGCCACGGAAATCTTTCGCGGCCAACACGCCGATGTTTCCGTCGATCCGGTGATGCTTTCCGACGGGCACGGCAACAAGCTGGCGCTGATTCAGCGCGCCACAGATTTTTTCCATACCGAGACCTACCGGATGACCGGGGCGGGCGTGGTGAGATTGCCTCTCCCGCAAAAAGTTAAGATCCTGGGTCTTTTGCGGGGGAAAATCATTTTCAAAACCGACGAGGACTGGGTGTCGGGCGCGCGGACCTTTACGGCTGGCTCATTGCTCGCCGCCGACCCTGATCAAATTCACACAGGTCAAGTGCAACTGATTTATCAACCTGGGCCACGCCAGAGCATCGAGGCAGTCGCCGTCACCGCTGACCGGGTTGTCGCCGAGATATATGATAATGTCCGTGGCGGACTCGCCTCGTTTTTCCCCCTTGGCGATGCCAAGTGGCAGCGAGACAACCTCCCGGTTGCAGCGAACGCCTCGGTCAACCTGATCTCGGCAGCAGATGCCGACAATGCAGTGTACTATACCGTCGAAGGTTTCTTGCAGCCGACACATCTCTTCGAAGCCGACGCGGCACGCAGCGGTGCAAAAGACGTCAAGGCCCTGGCTGCCCGGTTTATCGCTGACGGCCTACGGGTAGAGCAGTTTCAGGCGGTCTCGAGTGACGGCACCAGTGTTCCGTATTTTGTCGTCCACAAAGCGGACATGAAATTGGATGGTGCCAATCCGACCTTGCTCTATGCCTACGGCGGATTTCAGGCCTCTATGCTGCCGGCCTATTCCGGTGCCATAGGTAAGCTGTGGTTGGAGCGCGGTGGTGTCTATGTCCTGGCCAATATCCGCGGCGGTGGCGAGTTCGGCCCCGCTTGGCATGAAGCGGGTCTGAAAACCCATCGCCAGATCATCTTCGACGACTTTGCCGCCGTTGGCCGCGATCTGATCGCGCGCAGGATCACCTCACCACGCCGGCTCGGTATTGAAGGAGGATCAAACGGCGGCCTACTGATGGGGGTGGAGATGACTCAACACCCGGAGCTCTGGCATGCGGTGGTTATCCAGGTTCCACTGCTCGACATGTTGCGTTTCGAACAGATCGGTGCCGGCGCCTCCTGGGTGGGGGAATATGGCAGCGTATCGGTGCCGGAGGAGGCAAAGTTTCTGGCCGGCATTTCCCCCTATCAGAACCTAAAGCCGCACGTGGCCTATCCGACGCCGTTCTTTGTCACCTCAACCAAGGATGATCGGGTTACGCCGGTGCATGCCCGCAAGATGGCGGCCAGAATGCAGGAAATGGGCCTGCCGTTCCTATATTTCGAAAACACTAACGGCGGTCACGCCGCCTCCGCCAATCAACAGGAACGCGCCGAGCGTATCGCGTTGGAATTCACCTACCTGGCGCGCCAGCTTTTCGATTGAAGTGACGCATTATTTTTGGGGCCAAACCCGTTAGCCCGATGTGAGACCGGCAAACACGCTCGCCAGTAACTTGCCCTCAACAGCGCGGGTGGAACCTGCGCGCCAGGCGACGACGATTTCCCGCTTGGACTGCATCGTGCGCAAGGGTCGCACACTCACCCGCGCGGCGGTCGCCAGGCCAGCATCTACGGCCATCCCAGGTAGAAACGACACCCCGAGACCTGAGCCCACCATCTGCATCAGGGTTGCCAGAGAGGTGGCAGCGAAGCCTTCCTCCCGGTTGCTGCGTTTAGGGCTAATGCCGCAGGCGGCCAGAGCATGGTCGCGCAGGCAATGGCCGTCCTCGAGCAGGATCAGATCCTCGCAGTCCATATCCGCCGGATCGACCTCGCCCCCGTCGCATAGAGGGTGGTTGTCCGGCAGGGCGGCGAACAACTCGTCGTCACCGACATGTACCCACTCCAATCCGGCCATATCGTAGGGCAGAGCGATCAATGCGCCGTCCAAGACACCCGCCTTCAGATCGCCTATCAGTCGGTGGCTGATATCCTCGCGGAGGAAAAGCCGCAGTTTGGGATAGGTCTGACGTAATATCGGCAGGGCACGAGGCAATAGAAACGGCGCGATAGTCGGGATGACGCCAAGGCGAAACCGCCCTGACAAAGGCTGGCCGGCAGCGCGGCTGGCCTGAACCAGGTCCTCGGCCTGTGCCAGGATTTCACCGGCTCGAACCACCGCCTCGGCCCCGGCAGCGGTCAAGATCACACCCGAGCGGTTGCGGTCAACCAGTGGCGCAGCAAGGATGCGTTCGAGTTCCTGAATACCCGCCGATAACGTCGGCTGCGCCACATGCGCCGCCTCTGCGGCCCTGCTGAACGATGCATGCTCCGCGAGGAGTTTAAGATAGTGAAGTTGGCGCAGGGTGGGCAGCATGACTGACTATTTCGCCTCCTCCGTCTCAACGAACCCCTTCAGCCGACGCAACTGTTCGGCCACTTCCGCACGGGTGCGATCAACAGCGAAGAGGAGGACAAAGGCGGACACGAGAGGCAAGATGCGCATGAAAATCCTTATCCTTTTCGCCCTATGCGGCGTCGAACCTCACCGCGTCTCCCCAAAAGCTTTGCACAAGGCCGTTCTGAATTCCAGGTTTACCCGTCGTCAGAAACTGGCGCCGTCCGCCGCACCCTGGATCATATTCAGGATGTTTGGCCAGATAGCGAACAATAGCTTCGGCTGTGGCACCCGGTTGATGGATCAAGGGCGTGCCCGGCGGCAGCGCCTCGCAGAACAGATCGGCGATGATCTCATAATGCGTGCAGCCCAGGATCGCCCGGTCAGGTGCCCGGCCGATACGCTGGCTCAAGGCCCGAACGTGTCCGGCGACAACTTCGATCAATTCGGCGCGTGTCGCCCCCGTTTCAATGTCACGTGCCAGACCGGGGCAGGGCTCGGAAAATACCGCGACATCTTGGCGTCGTTTGTCGATCTCAATTTCGTAGACGCGGCTGGCCACCGTTGCCGGCGTGGAAAAAATCCCAAGCACATCCAGGTGTTCGATCTTGTCGCCTCGCTGCTCCGCTTCATGTTCCCACGGCAGGCCCGTAGCCGCCTCGATGGTCGGAACGATGATTCCCAGGACATTCAACGGCCGTCCCAAGTCTCGCCGATATCCAGGAAGCCAGGTTTGTTGCAGCCGCCGCAGGGCCACTGAGGCCGCCGTATTACAGGCCAGCACCACCAGAGTGCAGCCAGCCTCGAACAGGCGCTCACACCCGGCGCGCGTCAAATTGACGATGTCTTCGCCGCCACGCAGGCCATAGGGGGTATTGGCCTGGTCAGCCAGATAGACGAAATCCGCCGTCGGCAGAGCTCTAACTAGGGCGTGGTGCACGCTCAGTCCGCCAATCCCGGAATCAAATACTCCGATAGCCATATCAGGCTTTTACCGAGCCAGACCGATAACGTCCATGCGTGAGCGCGAGGGCGCAGGGCAATGGGGTTCGCTAACGATTCAAGAATTTTATCCGCAGATGACGCAGATGGGCACATCTACGAACCCGCCGAAGGCGCTAGACCACCTACTGTTTGGCTGTTTGGACCGCTTCGCAGTCGTTCAACGCAAGCATATCTTTGTCAATCTGCGTCATCTGTGGATCGTCTTAATGAGCTCGGAGTTCACGCGCGCACCCAGCAAATGGACTTCCGCGGGAAAAGACTATCCCTGGGTCGCTGTGACAGCCTGCGTTGGTCCATTTTTCTTCTGACTTGTGACCAGTCCTGCGGCGTGTTTCTTTCCTCGTCGCATTTCTCGTGGAGCCGGTATGAATAGCATTGTCGTCATTGTCGGCATCATCATTACCCTGACGACTGGTATCCCGGTCATGGTGCAACTACTGCGTGCGCACCCCCGTGGCCTGTTTGTCCTGTTTTTCGCCGAAATGTGGGAGCGATTTTCCTATTATGGCATGCGCGGCCTGCTAGTCTTTTACCTGACGCAGCATTTCCTGTTTGACGATGATTTCGCCACCAGGACCTACGGCTCATACGCGACACTGGTCTATCTGCTGCCCCTGATCGGCGGGGTATTGGCGGATCGATATCTGGGTGCGCGCAAGGCGGTAGCCCTTGGGGCCCTTCTCCTGGTGGCGGGGCACATGACCATGGCCATCGAAGGGGCACCGGCCCGTCAAATCCTGAACTACCAGGGTAAACACTATGAATTTCAGGTCAGCGGACGGGTGGCGACACGAAGCGTCAGACTTCAGGTGTCCGGAACTGGCCATGACTTCAGCCAGGACGAAAATGGGGCCTTCCATATCCAGGGCCTCAAAGCCGATGCCACCCTTCCGGCCAGTCTACCCAAAGGCACGTTCACTCTGACAACATCGACCCGAGACCCGACCTTTGTCCGGGTATTATTCTTGGCCCTATCGCTGATCATCATGGGGGTGGGATTTTTAAAATCCAACATCTCCGCCATCGTCGGCCAGCTCTATGGTCAGGGCGACCCGCGCCGCGACCCCGGCTTCACGCTGTTTTATTACGGGGTCAATCTGGGGGCTTTCTGGGCTGCAATCCTCTGCGGCTATCTGGGAGAAAACTTCGGTTGGAGCTACGGCTTTGGCTTGGCCGGGGTTGGCATGCTGGCCGGATATGCCACCTTCATGCTTGGTCGAAAGACGCTCGCAGGGCGCGGCGAGCCCCCCAATCCAGCAGCTTTGACGAAACCGATCCTAGGGCCACTCAACCTGGAATGGATCATCTATATCGGTGCGGTATTGGGCGTGGGTCTGGTCTGGCTATTGGTACAACGCAACGGGTTCGTGGGGACCGCATTAGCTATCGCCTCGGTGCTGGCCCTTGCCTACGTCGCAGCCTTCATGGTCACCAGATGTTCGAAGATCGAACGCGAACGCTTGCTCCTGGCCTTTGTCCTGATGGCCGGAGCTGTGGTGTTTTTCACCCTGTTTGAACAGGCCGCGACCTCGCTGAACCTTTTCGCCGATCGCAACACCGACCTCGCCCTGATCCACTCACCAATACGAATCCACTTATTCGGACATGAGGTATTCATGGGCACGCGGGCCATGCTGTCGGCCGTCCACCCGCGGTCGGGAACATGGTGGGTTGATATGGGGTTTGGTGCGGCTCAGGCCCAATCGTTCAATGCCGGTTTCATCCTGATCCTCGCGCCGCTGTTCGCTGCGCTGTGGAGCGCCCTGGGGCGTCGGGGACGGGATCTCGATCCAGTCAGCAAGTTTGGCCTTGGCCTGGCCCAGGTCGGATTGGGCTTTCTGGTCCTGGTCTGGAGTCAGAGTTTTGCGGATGCACAGTTCCGGGTGCCGTTACTGGTTCTGGTTTTCACTTATCTTTTGCACACGACCGGGGAGTTGTGCCTCAGCCCGGTGGGCCTGTCGGAGATTACCAAGCTGGCACCGCCGGTTTTGATTTCGACGCTGCTTTCGCTTTGGTTTCTGGCCATATCCTCAGCCCAATACATCGGTGCGACCATCGCCCAGCTTGCCGGCACGTCCACAGCCGGTGGCAAGGTGCTTGATGCCAAGATCGCTTTCCACACCTCGCTGCACGTGTTCCAGATCATCGGCTTTGCCGGCCTGGCTATCGGCATAGGGTTTTTGGCCCTGGCACCCTTCATCAAGCACTGGAGCCATGACGTGGACAATGCGTCGCAGGGGCACTGGGGGCGCGTCAATGAATAGGTGCTTCATCTGGCGAAGCAGAATGAAACGCCAAGGAGCCAAGAAGCCAAGGTGCTCAGGAAACAGCGGCGAAGCCGCATCCCATTCGAAACGCTTGGATGATTATGCCTTTAGACGAGTAGCCGTAGCGCCTTGGCTTCTTGGCGTTTCACTTTTCACCGCTTCCAACAGCGAGACGTCAAACGATTGAATAATTCTTCAACGAAACCTAACCGAACGTCTTGACCACCTTGAAACGCACAAAACGGCCGCTGCCGAGGTGACGCACATCGGTGAAATCTAAGGGAGCAGTGCTACGCGCACCTTTAAAAACCTCACGCGAATGCTCGATTCCGCGCGCGCCCAGGTTCTGCACCTCAGCACGAAAGGTCAGATGTTCTCGGGGCTTATACTCAGCAAAAATGGAGACGTTCGTCTTCAGCTTATCGGTATCGACTTCATTGAATCGATAGAAAGTCTGCTTCCACATGCCATACGCATCAGCCCCCCACGTGGCCTTCCATTTGGGCTCGCTACGGGTGAAATGCAGTTCCCAGTCTCTTGGGTGCTGGCCTGAAATGCCTCTTTGGCTACCTGTTGTCGGATCGGTGACTTGAGAGCGACGAAATGTACCCTCACCGGTCAACAAGGCGCGTTTGAATCCAAGCTTGTCCATCGGCAGCGTCAGCGAGATGAGAACCGAATTTGTCGTCCCCGGGCCGATGTTCCCGGGCGCGTCAAAGGCCCCGGTCGGGTCCGGGCGCCTATCAACAACATCGGTCAAGACGGAGTGGCGCAGGGTCACGGTCAGGTCACCTGAAGTCCAGAAACGACGCTCCCACGCCGCTTCGTACAACCAGTCCTGACCGGGGTTGAGGCGGGGATTTCCAGTCTGAATCGTGCCAGTGTTGAGTCCTGCGCTCTGAGCCGTAAAGTCATCAAAGTTAAGCTGACCGACCTCGCGCTCGACATGCAGACGTAACTGATCGACCGCCGTTGGCGACCATGAGATTAGAACGCGGGGCTTAGGGAAGACGAAACTGTGGGCACTGACCACATCACCGGCGGAAGCGATCTTCGAAACCTCGCCTTTGAGACCCAGTTCCACCGTCAGTTTGGCCTGGGGTCTCCAGGTCGCGGTGGCAAAAACCTCTCCGCGTTTTTCAGTCACGCGCACGTTAGCGGCGGGCAGAGCGACCACAAGCCCATCCTGAACATAGCCTGTGCGCGCCCGCAGCCAGTTGTAGTCACCTTCACCGCCCACTTCGAGCGACAACTTTGCACTCGGCTGATAGCGAAGCGTCGCCCGACCGATGCTCTCAGATGTTCGCTTGTGCAGATCGAACAGGGCCGACAGGGAATCCCCGGTCTGGGCTGCCGCCGCAGGCGAGCCGGTGAAGTCGTCATTTAGGGCAGATCGGCTAAGTTGTTGCAGAGCGTAGACCTCAAGGCCCAGCTTCGCACCCAGGGTGTGCTCATAGCGCAGGCCCAGTTCGGCGGTATCCTTGCGCTGATTGAAGCGATCCAGCTCTGTCCCAGGCGGCGGGATCAGACTGTCGAGTGTATTGGATGTGTAGGCATCGATAACCAGCGAGCCGTTGAGCTTTAATTTGCCACCCAGAACCGGCGTCTCCGCCGCGCCCGTTGCCTTGAATACCCGATCGGCACCGGGCGCGGCTTCCTGGGCATTGACCACCTGAGCGCCGGTCCCCAACACCCTTGTCCACGGGCCAACACCACCGCCGTCGTCAATGAACTTCATCGCCGCGAGCGAGCCTTCAAAGGCGAAGGGTCCAAGGCGTTTTTCGCCACTCAGTAAAAACTGCCCTGCCAAGCGACCATCATAGGCATGACTGATCAGCGTCGTGACTGACAAGTTGCCGCCCTGATCCTTGCGGCGAATGACATTGGCGATCACAGTCTTGCCATGCATGTCGATTCCCGGCGCGCCGCCCCGGATAACTTCGACACGCAGTACCGATGACGCCGGTATCCGCCTCAGTATGGAATCGAGGGCATCGTCTTTGGACGCGGGGCGAGCCCCGTCAATCAAAACATTGCCGGCCGCGCCGCCAAAACCGCGAACCTGATCGCCGGCATCAAATCTGAAACCCGGTAGGTGGTTGACCATGTCCAGGGCCGTTGTCGGCTGCACATTGGCAAAGCTCGCCGCCGGATAGCTGGTCACGCCCTCTGAGACTACAGATGCAACAAGGGCTGTCGCAGCCGCAACCGCAGCCATGGCCATCGCCAAACTCATTGCTGATCCCAACGCGCTAGGTCAGGATGATTTTGGACGGAACCGTCTAAAATCTGAATCCTGATCTAGAAACAAAAGGTTAGAGCTTGATTCATCGTTCGCATCTGTTCCGTGCAAACGCATCAAGCTCTGTCGGCCCTAGCTCGCAGGCCAGTCGCCGCTTTTCCAGTTAATTCCCGGTAAGCCTTGTTTGTTGATACGTGGCCCTCAGACCCCCGTGCCCCCGACTGTCAGTCCGGTCAGTTTCAGGGATGGCTGGCCCACGCCCACCGGCACGCCCTGACCGTTCTTGCCGCAGACGCCGATGCCCGGATCGAAGGCGAAGTCATCGCCGACCATGGTCACGCGAGTCAGGGCCGAGGGGCCGTCACCGATCAGGGTTGCCCCCTTGACCGGGGCAGTGACCTTGCCGTTCTCAATCAGATAGGCCTCGGTGCACTGGAAGACGAACTTGCCGTTGGTGATATCCACTTGGCCACCGCCAAAATTGGCGCAATACAGGCCGCGTTTGGTCGAGGCGATCATGTCTTCGCGCTTATCCTTGCCGGCCATCATTGCGGTATTGGTCATCCTGGGCATGGGCAGATGTGCATAGGACTGGCGACGGCCATTGCCGGTGGTGGCCATGCCCATGAGGCGGGCGCTCTGACGATCATGCATATAGCCCACCAGGATGCCGTCATCGATCAGCACTGTGCGAGAAGTGGGTGTTCCCTCATCATCGATGGTTAGAGACCCGCGACGCCCAGCGATGGCCCCGTCATCGAAAACGGTGACGCCAGGCGCGGCAACCCGCTCACCGATTCGCCCCGAAAAGGTTGAGGTGCCCTTGCGATTGAAATCACCTTCCAGACCGTGGCCAACGGCCTCGTGCAGCAATACCCCGTTCCAACCCGCTCCCAGCACGACATCCATTTCGCCGGCCGGGCAATCAATAGCCTCCAGATTGACCAGAGCCTGGCGTAAGGCCTCCTCGACCTGCTCGCGCCAGCTTTCCGGGGTGATCCAGGCCTCGAACCCGGCCCGCCCGCCGGCTCCGGAGGATCCGGTCTCCCGCCGACCATCCTTTTCCACGGTAATCTGCACATTCAGCCGGCAGAGGGGGCGCACGTCGCGCAGCAGGCTGCCGTCCGCCCGCAGCACTTCGACCACCCGCCGCTCGCCTGCCAGCGAGGCCATCACTTGGGCAACGCGCGGATCACGTTCCCGAGCAAAAGCGTCGATCTCTTGCAGCAGGGCGACTTTTTCCGAAAAACCTGGCGAGGCTAGAGGGTCGTCGTCACCATAGAGACGCTCATTCGTTGCCCGGGGGCCTTCGGCGGCGGTACCACTGTAGCCACGTTTAGCCAGTGCAGCCGAGCTCCCGGCCCGGCCGATGGCCGCAAGGGATATCTCGCTGGAATGAGCATAGCCTGCCGTTTCCCCGGCGACGACACGCAGGCCGAAGCCTTCGGTGGAATCATAAGACGCTGACTTTAAGCGGCCATCGTCAAAGACAAACGCTTCGCTGTGAGAGCGTTCAGCGAATATCTCGCCATCGTCTGCCCCGTGCAGGGCTTGGGCCAACACCGCTGCGGCAGCTTTAGGATCGACCTGTGAGGCCTCAAGGATCGAGGAGGCCAATAGCGGAGCGTTCATGCGTGTCTCTAAAAAACCGGTGTGGGGAGACTACAGATAGTCGCTCCCGGCTAAGAGCGAAACCGGCAAACGTCTCATGACCTTATTGAGGTCGGAAATCTTTGACGCTGGCACCTGCTCGCGCCGGGGTAATCGGGTGGATTAATGATTCGAGATTTTTTATCCGCAGATGTCGCAGATGGACGCAGATTGGACCCTCGCTGAACGCGCCAAAAGCGCAAGACGAGCTTTGTGTTTGATAGATTAGTCGCTTCGCGATCGATCAGCGCTAAAATATCTGCGTCCATCCGTGGATAAGCTTATTGAATTGCAAATTCACGTGATTACCTCTCGACCAACCGCACATGTCTTGGCAACCGGGCATGATGGGCGTAAGGACCCGCTCGAAGGCTGCGAAGGGCAATTTCCAGGAGTTTTTCCTGTCTCGCCTTTCGCGGAAGTTCAATTTACTGATGCTACGCGCGCTCGGTGTTGTCCGTTAGCGTCGCGTCCCGACCAAACAGGCCGAGAGGGAAATGAAGTCTAGGTTATCGGAGATACATCGGCTCGGCGCGGCGATTGCTGCCCTAAGTTTTTTCCTTTTCGCCGCGACACGTGGTGTGGCAGAAGAGGTTTTTGGCCAGCCAACCAGCGGAGCCATAGGTTTACAAGGCGCGGCTTCGGAGTTCCGCGTCCATCAGATATGGTTCCATAACTGGATCCTGATGCCGATCATCACTGGCATTTCTCTGTTTGTTTTTGTGCTGTTGGTGATTGTGGTTGTGCGCTTCAACAAAAGGGCCAACCCGACGCCGGCCCGGTGGAGCCACAATACGCCTATCGAGATTATGTGGACGGTGGGTCCGGTCCTGATCCTGATGTTCATCGCCATTTTCTCGTTCAAGTTATTGTTCGAAGCCAATACCCTGCCCGGCAAGCCCGACGTGACAGTGAAGGTTACCGGTCGGCAGTGGAACTGGGATTATGAATATCCCGACCTGAAGATCGCACCCTATACCTCGGTGTCCCTGTCCGCAGCCGAGGCCAAGGCGGCACATGTGCCCTATATCCTCGCCTCCGATGCACCTATGGTTGTGCCGGTGAATAAGGTGGTTCGCATCCAGGTCTGGGGCGAAGATGTCATCCACTCGTTTTCCGTCCCAGCTTTTGGCATCAAGGTGGATGCCATCCCCGGACGTTTGAACCAGACATGGTTTAAGGCGACGAAGCTCGGCACTTTCTATGGTCAGTGTTCTCAGCTTTGCGGCATCAACCACTCTTTCATGCCCATCGAAGTGAAGGTTGTGTCACAGGCTGATTATAACGCCTGGGTCGCCACCAAGACGGCCAAACCCGCCGCCAAACC
>JAYTXQ010000091.1:0-6901 GCA_043742825.1 Caulobacteraceae bacterium
CCAACCGATATGAAGCTCTTTCAAACCTTTACCTCGCCCTTTCCCACGCGCGTGCGGCTGCTGATCTATGCCAAGGGGCTTGAGGTTGAGATCATCGAACCGCCCGGGTTCCATTCCTCGGCGGAGTCGAAGGGCGACTATCTGTTGATCAACCCAATCGGCCGCGTGCCGTGCCTGGTCCTGGGCGATGGCCGCACCCTGCCGGAATCCGAAGTCATCTGCGAATACCTGGAGGACACGTTTCCAGAACCATCATTGCGCCCAGTCGATGCCTGGGGCCGGGCCCAGGCTCGCTTGCTGGCGAGGATCTGTGACTTTTACCTGGTCATGGCCATGGTACCCCTGTTCAACGCGTCGGGCACATCGCGTCGTCACTGGGATGAGGGACGGATCACGTCGGCGTTGCAGGGCGTGGAAACAGCGTTGGGATATCTGGAACTGCATATCGGCACCCAGGGCTACGCGGTAGGTGAAAAACTGAGCCACGCCGATGGGGCGATTGTTCCGCAACTGGTTCTGGCTTTTGAGTGGGCCCCAAACCTCTTCGCCGCCCCCAGCCCCCTCGGCAAACACCCCCGCCTTGCCGCCTATTGGCAAGCGATCCAGACCGTCCCCATCGCCCTGCGCCTGTTCACAGAAACCCGCGAGGCGATAGCGGGCGAACAGGCAAGGGCTAGGCGGGCCGCGCGGTGAATCTTCATCGCAAGAATCTCGGCAAGTTGGTATTGTACCGGCCCACCTTGACAGTGCTTCCTATCTTTCAATTACACCCCGTACCGCCGGCGCCCTCGCCAGCTCTCGCCCGATTTCAACCTGCAGCGGTCGGGCTTGAAAGATGCCAGCGAGGGCGCCGGCGCTACGGGCCAATCGATATCGGACGGGTCAATCTTTATGAGACTCGGTATTACGTCGATTTCAACACGGTTCTTCAGCTTTAGGGTGAAGCTTTCGCGCACGCTCGCACGCCTTGATCTCACCTTCGAGCGCGCGTCGAACACTTGGATAGACACCGTAATTCAGTCGGTCGAAGACTTTCCAGCCCGGTGCCGAGTGGACCAAAACCAGGGACCACGCGTGGTGATAGTCCGGGGGCGTAACGGAGAGCCTCGCCAGGTATCGGCCTGAAGGCAGATAGTGG
The DNA here is from genome assembly GCA_043742825.1 of Caulobacteraceae bacterium. Lineage (GTDB taxonomy): Bacteria > Pseudomonadota > Alphaproteobacteria > Caulobacterales > Caulobacteraceae > Acaudatibacter. The sequence goes on from JAYTXQ010000091.1 coordinate 1,139, forward strand.
CCGGAAACCTGCGGCATTGCGCTGTCCCAGTCCTGGCAATTGCAGATCGGGTCTGCGTCGAGCAATCCTTCATCGCCCTGCAGGCCGAAGAGTTCGTTATCCCTGTCAATCAGGTAGGCGAACCGGCCCTCGGCAAATTCCTGGGTAGGACGATAGTCCTTCGGCCAGCTATCGATCTGAATGTATCGAACGAAAACCCGGTGCAGGAACGCAGTGGGACTCTCGTTTCGATACGCAGCAGTATTCGTATCGGCCGGTGCAGCATGGCCCCACGCGAGAAACGCAAGCCATCCGCTCATGAGAATTGCAGCCGACCATTTTACATTCCGCGACACCACGGCAAACACTATTGAGCGCCTTGACCAAGTTGGTCAATGGGTGCAAAGAAGGGGCATGAAACAGGTCAATCTTTATGAGGCCAAGACCAGCCTGTCGGCCCTGGTTGAAGAAGCGGCGTCTGGCGAAGAGATCATTATTGCCAAGAACGGCAAGGCGCGGGCCCGGCTGGTGGCGATCGAACCTGGCACCGCCCCCCGCAGGGCACGCCAGTTCGGGATTTGGGAACATTATGGTTGGAAACTGCCCGATGATTTCGATAAGTCCGACCCTGAAATTGAGGCCATGTTCTATGGCGATGACAAGCCCGCCGGCGAGTTGTGAGAGCCTATCTGCTCGACACAAATGCCCTGATCTGGATCAGCTTTGATCGAAGCGTGATGCGTCCTGGGACCTGCGACCTGTTGTTTCAGGCACCGCTGTTTGTCAGCGCCGTCAGCGCCATAGAGATCGCGATGAAGGCCTCCCTAGGTAAGCTTACCTTGCCCCCGCCGTTCGAGACCGACTTCGAAAATGCATTTCGGGTTTTGCTGCAGAGGTCGGATATCGATTTCCTACCGCTCGACCTTTCCGTCACCGCGCGTTTGCGGCACCTGCCGCTTCATCACCGTGATCCCTTTGATCGGCTTATCATCGCCCAGGCCCTACACTCACAGCTCACCGTGGCGACACGCGACTCCGCCTTCGATGCCTATGCCGGCCTGGATATTCTGAAAGTTTAGCGCCATGACACCCTTTACCGAACTGACCGCCAAGGCCGCGCCGCTGGATGTGGCCAATGTCGATACTGACCAGATCATCCCCAAACAGTTTCTCAAGATTGTTGATCGCGCGGGCCTGGCGCGGGGGCTGTTTTATGACATGCGCTTTGACAATGATGGTGTGGAAAAGCCCGGCTTTGTGCTCAACGACCCCAGATACGGCGGAGCCGGGGTGCTGATAGCGGGTGACAATTTTGGCTGTGGCTCCAGCCGCGAGCACGCGCCCTGGGCCTTGCTGGACTTTGGTATTCGCTGTGTCATCGCGCCAAGCTTTGCCGATATTTTCTATGGCAATTGTTTTCAGAACGGCCTGTTGCCGATCGCCTTGCCCGCCGATCAGGTTCGCGCTCTGATGGGCGAGGCCCTGGGCGGCAATCACGTCTTTAGCATCGACCTGGAAAGTCAGTGTGTGGTTTCACCGTCAGGGGCAAAGTTCCATTTCGAAATCGATCCTGGGCGCAAGGACAAGATGCTGCGCGGCCTTGACGGCATCGGCGAGACCCTGCAAGCGACTGCGGCAATTGATCAATTTGAAGCCCGGCAGGCCCTGCGTCTGCCCTGGCTGGAGGTGACGGCATGAGTTTGGCAATCGCAGGCACTGTGCGAATACAGCCTGAAAATGTTGAGGCCCTGAAACCGCATATGCAGGCAATGATCGCCGCCACGCGGGCCGAGGATGGCTGCGAGATCTATAGTTTTGCCATGGATGTGGTCGAAGCGGGCCTGCTGCGCATCTACGAAGTCTGGCGCGACCGCGCCGCTCTGGACGCCCATGCCCGCAGCGCCCACATGGTTACCTGGCGCGCAGCCGGAGCAGTGGCAGGGGTGTCGGATCGAGCCCTAGTTCTCTACGAAATTGCCAATCTTACCGCGCTTTGAAGAGCTAGACATGCCCACACTGCTGCTGCTGCCCGGTGATGGCATTGGCCCCGAAGTCATCGCTCAGGTGCGCCGGGTCGTCGAACAGATGTGGCCGGACCTGACCCTGGCCCAGCGCCCCTTTGGCGGCATTAGCTATGACCAGCTGGGCACCCCACTCAGTGATGAGACCCTCAGCCTGGCCAAGGCTTCCGATGCAGTGCTGATGGGCGCTGTGGGTGGGCCGCAATGGGCGAGCGCGCCGCGGCATCTGCGCCCCGAGGCAGGCCTGCTCGGCCTGCGCACGGGCATGCAGGTGTTTGCCAATCTGCGTCCGGCCCTGTGTTTCCCCGCCCTGGCTGACGCCTCGAGCCTGAAGCGCGAGGTGATCGAGGGCCTCGACATCATGATCGTGCGGGAACTGACTGGCGGGGTCTATTTTGGCCAGCCGCGCGGCATCGAGACCCTGGCCGATGGTCAGCGCCGCGGTGTCGATACTCAGGTCTATACCACCAGCGAGATCGAGCGGGTGTGCAGGGTCGCCTTTGAACTGGCACGCGGGCGGCGTAACAAGGTGACCTCAGCTGAAAAGTCCAACGTCATGGAAAGCGGCTTGTTATGGCGTGAAGTGGTCACCGACCTGCATGCCCGTGACTATGCCGACGTTACCCTTGAGCACATGCTGGCCGACAATGCCGCCATGCAACTGGTCAAGAACCCCAGACAATTCGATGTCCTGGTCACCGACAATCTGTTCGGCGACATCCTCTCGGACGCGGCGGCGCAGTTGACCGGGTCGCTGGGTATGTTGCCATCAGCCGCCATTGGCATATCCGGCGCGCCCGGCCTGTATGAGCCTATCCACGGCTCGGCCCCCGATATCGCCGGCAAGGGCGTCGCCAACCCCCTGGCTGCGATCCTGTCGTTCGGCATGGCCCTGCGCTGGAGCCTGAACCGCATCGACCTGAGCGATGCCCTGGATACCGCAGTGGCCCTGGCCCTGGATCGCGGCGCCCGCACGCGCGACCTGGGCGGAACGCTTTCTACCGCCCAAATGGGCGACGCAGTTCTGGCCGCGTTGTAGTGGGCAGCCAAACCATTGAAATCAGTGCCTATTCTTCCCTCCCCTTTATGGAGAGGGTGGATTCGAGCAACGCGAGAAGACGGGTGGGGCCTGCATCACCACCAGGCTCGGTGTCGCCCCAACACTCCCCACCGGTCTCGTCGTTTCACGCCGAGCCACCCTCCTCATAAAGGGGAGGGAGAAAATTATGACGGTGAAATCAATAACATGACCCGCTGCTCGAAGTGACGGATCACCTGGTTCACGATGCCGTCGGCGGGCCCCTGACTGGCGTACAGGCCGCTGCAGCGATTGCGGTGGGGACCAACGCCCTGATCGTCATCGGGGTCCTGCCGGTTTTGTTGGGGGCCCTGGCCGACGCTCACCGCCTGACAGCGGCCGGAATTGGCCAGACCGCCATGATCGAGCTGCTGGGCATGGGGGCCGCAACGGGTCTGGCAGGTGCCTTCCTGCGCCCGGCGCGGCTGAAGCTTATCGCCCTGGCAACAGTGATCGTCCTGGCTTTTCTGGACCTGGCCACAGCCTACGCTTCTGCCGGCACAGTGATGGCGCTGCGCGGAGCCGCTGGGGTGGCGGAAGGCATCCTTCTATGGATCACCGTTGGCATGATCATTCGCACGATCACGCCAGAGCGCTGGTCGGGAGTGTATTTTACCGCCCAATGCCTGACTCAGCTTTTGCTCTCACTGACCTTCGCAACACTGGTCTTGCCCCGGTTCGGAGCGACAGGGGGATTCATTGTTTTGGCTGGCGTCACCCTTATCGGGGGTGCCACCGCGATCTTTATGCCCGACACCTACGCCCCCTTGGCCAAGCCGCCGGGCGAGAGCGGCGCGCCGCCGGCTCGCGGTTGGGTGGCGCTGATCGCCACCGTCATCTTTGTTTCGGCCAGTGGGGCGGTCGCCATCTATCTGCAACCTCTGGCCCACCAGGCGGGGCTCTCCTCGGGTGTTGCCAGAACCGCGAACTGGGTTGCCCTGGCGGCCCAGACTCTGGGCGGCACTCTGGCGATGATCATTGCCGGGCGGGTGAGGTATTTCGCTGTCTTCCTGGCCACCAGCACCGCCTTCCTGATCGTCTGGTATATCTATGCCAGCTTGCCCTCAGCCTGGGTGTTCGTTGCCGCCACCGCAGCCTCCGGTTTTTTCGCCGTGCTGCTGGGGCCATTCCTGACCCCCTTTACCATCGATGCCGACCCCAGCCGACGCGCAGCTATGCAGACCGGTGCGGCCCAGGTCCTGGGGGGCTCTGCAGGCCCCTATCTGGCGTCCCTGCTGGTGACTTCTACCGAAGTGCGCGGGGTTCTGTGGATGTCAGCCGGCCTGCTGATCGTCGCACTGGTCATCGTCACCGGCCTCAGGTTCAGCAAGCCGCGCAGCGCAGGCAGTCTCTAATGAGCGGCGTCGGCCTGACCGCTGAGCACGAAGCGACGGTCGCAATAGGGGCATTCGACAAAGGCGGCTTCGCCGATTTCCAGCCAGACGCGGGGATGACCCAAAGCGCCGCCATCGCCGTCGCAGGCGATGCGATGGTGCGAGACACTAACGGTCTCTGGGGCGTCGATGTCGGAAATCACTTTGACTTGTGTCTTTCGTTTAGGTCGGCACCGTCTTAGGTATGGACCAGCGGCCCCGCCGTCAACTCACCAGATCGCAGGCCCCATGTCTCGAACCGATCCTCTGCCCGATTTTGCCATCGAAGCCCACGGCCTGACCAAAACCTATCCGGCCAGCAAGACCGGGCCGGCGATGCAGGCATTGAAGGGCATCGATCTGGTGATCCCGCGCGGATCAATTTTTGGCCTGCTGGGTCCCAATGGGGCTGGAAAATCGACCTTTATCAATATCCTGTCGGGGATGACCAAAAAGAGCAGTGGCACGGTGCGTATCTGGGGACGCGACATCGATTCGCGGGCGCGCGACGCCAGGGCGGCCATCGGCGTGGTGCCCCAGGAAATCGCCGCCGACCCGTTTTTCACCCCGCGCGAATCCCTGGAGGTTCAGGCCGGGCTCTATGGCGTGCCGCGGAACGAGCGACGGACAATGGAATTGCTGGGCGCATTAGGGCTTTCGGACAAGGCCGGGGCCTATGTGCGCCAGCTTTCCGGCGGCATGAAACGGCGCCTGATGGTGGCCAAGGCCATGGTGCACAATCCCCCGGTCCTGGTTCTGGATGAACCCACCGCCGGGGTGGACGTCGAGCTGCGTCGCCAGCTTTGGGCCTATGTCGAGGCCCTCAACCAAAGCGGGGTCACCATCGTTCTGACCACCCACTACCTCGAAGAAGCCGAGGCCCTGTGCGACACCATCGCCATCGTCAACCACGGCCAGTTGATCGCCTGTGAGCCCACCAGCCAGCTGTTGCTGCGCCTGGATACCCGCACCGTGGTGATCACCCCCGGCACGGCCCTGACCGCGGTCCCGGACCTGGCCCCGTTTGAGCCCCGCCTGCGGGCCAATGGCGACCTGGCCGTCATCTTCAAAACCGCCCAGGCCAGCGTCGAAGAGGTCATCGCCAGGGTGCGGGCCAGCGGCGTCCCGATCAAAGACCTGCGCACCGAAGAGCCGGACCTTGAGGACGTCTTTGTTTCCCTGACCACCAAGGCGGCGTGACCGCTGAGAGTCCTCCCTCCCCTTTATGGGCAGGGCTATCGCATATGAGTCATGAGGTTGAGAAGTTCTTGGTGGTCCCACCCGGCCTTGAGTCGTTTGTGGCTCATGGGGA
>JAYTXQ010000092.1:0-6302 GCA_043742825.1 Caulobacteraceae bacterium
GTGTCGGAAAACTCCTCGAACCAGATCGCCCGCGCCCGGTCCGCCGGATCGGCAGGCAGCAAAGCCGGGTCTGGATATTTTGCTTCAAGATAGGTGATGATGGCTGTGGAATCGGAAATGGCGAAATCGCCGTCGGTAAACCCCGGGATTTTTCCAAACGGGCTGGCTTGGCGAAATTCAGCGTCTTTAGATCCAGGAAATACTGGTTTCAGTTCGGCCGTCAGGCCCTTTTCCGTCACTACGGCCAACGTTTTCCGCACGAACGGCGATAAGGGTGAGCCGTATATGATCATCAGTGTATTCCTCTGGGTTTGCAGTTCAGCATGGGTATCAACTAGAAAATTATTGGCCCTGGCTCGCACGAGAGACCAGCAGGATCAAGGCCGCTCCCAGTAACGTCGACATTGTGGTCCAGGGATGGGGGTGGCGTCGGTGGCTTTCAGGCAAAAGCTCGGCAGCGCCTATGTATAGAAAAAAGCCGGCGAATGTCGCAATTAGAAGTCCCAATTGCGCCGGCGGCACCGCAATCAGCCGACTGACGCCAATCCCCAACATTGGGGCCATGGCATTAGCCAACAGCCAGCGTCGCGCCAGCCCTGGGCGGCCAGACCCCGCCAGACTGAGATTCACCGTATTGATCCCATCGGCGAAGTCATGCGCAAGGACGGCCATGGCCAGGACGACGCCTACCGCCGAAGACACCTGAAAGCCCAGACCGATCCCCAGGCCGTCAAGAAAACTGTGCACCGTCAAGCTACCGGCCGCCAGATGCCCACGGGGCCCGGACTCTCCGCCTGTGGCCAGACGCAGGCTGCGATCAAGGACCAGATAGCCGAGGAAACCCGCCGCCACCATGGCGACCACATCGGTTGGACCAGCAGCCCCCTGGCCCAGCGAAACGGCTTCCGGCAGCAGGTCGAACAGCGCGACACCGATCACAGCGCCGGCGCTGAACCCCAGGATCAGGTGAACCTGTTTCTCAAACCTTAAGGCCAGACTGCCGCCAAGCAGGGTTGCCGCCGCCGTGGCGAGCCCCAAAGCCACTAAGAGCAGATCGCTGCCGCTGAACCATCCCATAGATGTCGAATATCTGCCGCGCGGCCCCAGGTCCAATGCCCAAATCTAAAAAGTGCGTGTCACCCCAGCAAAAATTCCACGCCTGGCACCAAATTGAGGGGCACCGACACCGATCCCACTGCCATTACGGATCTCATAGCCGTGATCCAGGGCATTGATCACGTCCAGGCGCACATCGACCGCACCGCCGCCTGACGTCTCAAAACTGTGGGATATGGCCAAATTGAGCTGCGCATAGGATGGCAAATGTGCTCCGTTGGGTACCCCGTCCAGCCCGGTTGAGCGCAAGCCGCTGCCCACCGTCAGATCGCCGCCCGCCCGCGTACCCCGCCAGAGGTAGGACGCGCCCGCAGAGGCTGTATAAGTCTGATCGTGGTCCAGATAGATGAAATGCGTCGCGATATAGCCCAGATCGGCCGGATCAAAATTGAACTGACTGGAGATAATCTGTCGCCCCTTGTTCCGCTCATAAGCGAAATTGGCATAGCTGCTCAGGGGCCCGCGATTGAAGGCCGCCGTCAGCTCCAGGCCATATTGACGACCGTCCTGATAGTTAAACGGAGTCAGGATGATCGGCGCACCAAACTGCCCTTCATCGATCAAGTGAGTGGAAAATTTAGCATAAGAATCAATGCCCAGTGTCAATCCCCGGATTAGCTTTTGCGAAACCCCCACATCAAAGTAATTGGCGCGCTCGGCATAGGGAGTTTGAGAGGCACAGATCAAAACCGTGGCCGGGCACGTCGCCGCCCCCGTCGTCGAAGCGAACTTGGCCACCGATGTCGCGGCCACCAGCTCAAACGGCGGCGGCGAAAAATAACGGGAATATCCGGCATGGATCGTCGTCGATGACAGCGGCAGCCAGACCAGATTGAACCTGGGACTGAGCTGGTGTTCGTGCCGCGCGCCATCAAACTGATCAAACCGCGCGCCATAGTTCACCGTCAGATTATCTCGCAGCTTCCATTCATCCTGCAGATAGGCGCTGAAGGTCTTTGCCGTATGAGCACCGTCATCGATGATCGTCACCGGCAGATCAGAAATCTGCGCACCGGTCGCATCAAGTCCGATGACCTGGGCTCTCGTGCGGCTGATCGCCCGATCGATCTGGATCAGCCCTCCGGCGCGCAGGGTGTGTCCTGCGCCAAGATCATAGACCCCCTCGGCCTGCAGACCGCTGGCTACATCCTGCTTGAAAGCATTTTGCGCGATGCCAGTAAACAACAGGTCACCCAGATGATCGGGATTGAACTGCAAACTGGAATAGCGGGCGTGGACGGAAATCTGAGCTGTCAGTCGCTGCGTCGTGTGCAACCAGCTGGCGACGGCATAATGAGTGATTTCCCTCTGGCTCTCATTCAGTGTGGCGCTGTCGAAACTCGATCGGCCGTTCACGACCAGAGGTTGATTGGCAGCGGGCCCGAACTGCAGTGACGGCAGCAGACCCGATTGGTTTGGAATTTGAAAACGCTGATGCGAAGTCCCGGCGATCAGCGATATCCGCGTCTGGGGATCAAGAATGTCTTCGAGGTAAGCGAACCCCTGGAACTGCTGTGTCCGGTCATGCAACGCCGCCGATCCCGATGTCGGCGATTCAATGCCCAGATTATTCCGCAGATAGCTGGCGGAGACAAAGGCGTTAAGCTCGCCGACACTGCCGCTGAGCTGAAAGCTGGGTTCGAACTGGCCATGACTGCCCCCATAAGCCGCAACCTCTCCGCCTGTTTTATAAACACCGCTCTTGGTCGTGATGTCGATGATGCCGGCAGTGCGCAGGCCATATTGGGCCGGCAAGGCTCCGGTGATCAACGCCACCTTGTCCGCAAGGCGCGGATTCAAAGCTTGGCTAAAGACACTTAAGCCCTCGGGCAGAATAGCCCCGTTAAGACGAAACTGCAGGCCGTTGTGCTCACCGCGCACATGCAACTGACCGAACGAATCCTGAGCTACGCCGGGCGATTGCAGAATGACTTGGCTCAGACCTGCATTGTCACCCCCTGGCATGGCGGCGATGGCCGTTGAATCGATCGTGTAAACCGAGGCCCCGATCTGAGGCTGGATCGAAGCGCGCGCGGCATTCAATTTCTGAGCCGTAACTACCAATTCCTGCACTACGGTTGCGTCAGGCGTCGGCGCAGCGGCGCAAACCGGCAGAGCCGCCCCGATCACCCAGGTCGCGCACGCGACGCGGCCAAGCCTCCGAAACTGCACCTGGCACTCGCCTTTCCCAATGAACCTACGCCGCCTTAGATAGGCGCCCATGCCGACCGAACAATTCCAGATTAGACGATTGTCAGGGCCGGAGTGCGGCAAGCTGCTGCAATGCAGCAGAAATAATTGCGTTCACAGCATCGCCCCACCGTAGGCCGCCATCCAACGATCACGGCTGACGAGCGTCATCGCTTCGCATGCCGCTTGGGCGATGAGCAGGTGGTCGAAGGGATCTCCATGCAATCGCGGCAAGAGGCGAACGCGCCAGACATGGGCCGGAAGGATCGGCAAGACCTCAAAATCGGGGTTGGCAGAGATGATGGCCGGAAGATCGTCCGGAGCCTTGAGCCGGCCGGTGCGCATCTTGATGGCGATTTCCCACAGACTGATCGTGCTGATAAATATCTGGTTGCCGGGGTCACGCAACGCCGTGGTTTCATCCACTGAGAGCTGATCGGGATCGAATAGTCCCCACAGAATGATGTGGGTATCGAGAAGAAGCTTCACGCCTGTGAGTTCTGTAGCGGGAAGACCGGACCGCCTTCCATCACACCTGCTAATTGAGAGTCTGGCTCGAACGCATCGGGCGCGACCCAGATCTGGCCGACGAGTGACCCCAGCCAATCACCCTTCTTCCGCTGCTCAACTGGAACGCTGATCGGCGTCAGGCGCACACGCGGCGACCCGGCACTGGCGATAATAATCTCCTCGCCGGTTTCGGCTCGAGCGATCAGCTTCGACAGGTTGGTTTTGGCCGCATGCATATTCACAATCATGATTAGCTAAGCTAATCTCATGCTGTCCCAGCGTCAATCCCTACCCGCCCCGTTTCATCGTCTCGCGGGCAATCACCACCTGTTGGATCTGGCTAGTGCCTTCATAGATGCGAAAGATGCGCACATCGCGGTAGAGCCGCTCAATACCGTGATCGGCGGTATAGCCGGCACCGCCAAAGATCTGCACTGCGCGGTCGGCCACCCGCCCGACCATTTCGGAGGCATAGTATTTCGCCGCTGCGGCCTCCAGGGTGACGTTTTGGCCCGCGTCTCGCTTGCGGGCGCTCTCCAGCGTCAGGGCCCGCGCCGCCAGGGCTTCGGTCTTGGAATCGGCGATCATGGCCTGGATCAGTTGGAAACTGGCGATGGGCTGGCCAAACTGTTTGCGCTCCGACGCATAGGCCACACAGTCGGCGATCAGACGTTCCGCCACCCCGACACAGACCGCAGAGATATGCAGCCGCCCGCGGTCCAAGACTTGCATCGCCACCTTGAACCCCTGCCCTTCCTGGCCGAGGCGATTTTCCGCCGGCACACGCACATTATCGAAATTCACATCGCTGATATGGGCCCCCTGCTGACCCATTTTTTTCTCCGGCTTGCCGGTTGAAAGCCCCGGCAGATCGCGCGGCACCAGGAATGCTGAAACCCCGCCCGCGCCTTTGATCGCCGAATCGGTCCGCGCCATGACGGTAAACAGGCCCGCCTTGTGGGCATTGGTGATGTAGCGTTTTGAGCCGTTCAGCACATAGTGATCGCCGTCCCGCACCGCGCGGGTCTGGACTGCGGCGCTGTCGGAGCCCGCTTCGGGCTCGGTCAGGGCAAATGAGGTGACGATCTCGCCCGAGGCGATGCCGGGCAGCCACTTGGCCTTCTGCGCCTCGGTCCCAAACATCACCAGGCCCTGACTGCCGATGCCGACATTAGTGCCAAAGGCAGAGCGAAAGGCCGGGCTGGTGCGGCCAAGCTCTATCCCCACCAGACACTCATCCTCCATGGAAAGGTCCAGGCCGCCATAGGCCTCGGGGATGGAGAGGCCATAAAGCCCCAGGGCCCGCATCTCAGCCAGCACCTCTTCGGGGATCGCGTCGTCCTCGGAAACCTTCGCTTCAATCGGTCGAAGTCGCTCAGCGACAAAACGGCGGACCGTGTCGATCAGCTGATCGCGGGTTTCGATATCCAGAGCCATTGCATCCTCACGCAGCTTCGCCCAATCAGGCCGGGCAGTAGATTACAGTCAGAGGACCTAACAGACATGGACGGCGGCGACTCTCAAGCCCCTTGGACACCGCTTCTTATCACCGAGGGCGAATGGGCGGGCTGGAAGGTGTGGGGATCTGACCCATTCGAGTGGCTCACCGGCCCGTTTTACACCCGCAAAGATGACAATGGCGAAACTCTCTGCGCCTTTCGCGCTGAACAAAAACACATGAACGGCGGCGGTTTCATGCACGGGGGTTGCCTGATGACCTTCGCCGACTATGCCCTCTTCTGTATCGGCGATACGGCTCTGGAGGGCGTTGGCTCGGTGACCGCTTCCCTGCACGGCGACTTCATCGACGCTGCCGGTGTTGGCGAGTTCATCGAAGCACGCGGCGAAGTGGTCCGCGCCGGCAAATCCCTGGTCTTCATCCGCGGCATGATCACCACGGGTGAAAGGCCCCTGCTCAGCTTTTCAGGTATCGTGAAACGGACCAAGCGAAACGCGCCAACCTAGCCGGCGTCCTACCCCCCCGCGCCGGCCGAGGGACGGGAGCGCATGGCCTCCTGCCAGCGCAGGACGCTGACCAGGTCTTCGGGCACGTTGAATCGGATCATGCGGACGAATTCCAGGGCGGTGTAGAGGATGCCGTCGGCCATGGTCACCCTGTCGGCGGCGATCCATTCGCTATCTTCCAGCCGGCGGTCGAAGAATTTCAGGGCGCGCTCGGCGGTTTGCCGGTTGGCGGCGGCGATTTCGGGGACCTGGGTTTCCAGGACGGCCAGGGCCGGATGGCTGTGACGCACGGCCATCATCAGGTTGGTGGCAACCATCATCTCTGCTCTGCGGGTCCACATTTCGACCACAGCGGCTTCTTCAGGGCCTGCGCCGAACAGGTTAGGCTGGGGATAGACGGCTTCGAGATAACGGCAGATGGCCACTGATTCGGTGATCGTGGTGCCATCATTCAGGGTCAGCGCAGGCACATTGGCAATACCCACCTTACTCAGATAGTCCGGCGTCCGATGCGCGCCGGT
>JAYTXQ010000093.1:0-11616 GCA_043742825.1 Caulobacteraceae bacterium
TCTAGCGCTGCCACCGGGACAACCTCTGTGAGCGCCACTGGCATGGATTGGGGTTGCGGCTCGGCCACCACAGCCGCCTCAATCGGGCCACGCCATTCATAGGCATCATCGCTGCTCAGCCGTGCCGGCCAGGCCCAGGCATAGACATCGCCACCCTTGGGCTCATCACGCATGCGGCGGCCACCGCGACGCCCGCGTCGACGCCTAGAGCGCCCACCTTCGCCATCGCTGTCAGACTCCTCGGCAGCCGCCACCTGGACGGTTCGGTCCCCCGCTGGGGTTTCTGACTGAGGGCCCTGAGACTCTTCCCCACGTTTGCCGCGGCGGCGGCGGCGGCCACGCCTGCGTTCATCGCCGGAACTCTGCGCTTCCGGCCGCTCGGTCTGCTCGCGTTGAGGCCGCTCTTCGTCATCATCATCTTCGTCATCAGAGACATCACCGGCCTCACCTTCGAAATCGGGGTCATCTGAGCCGCCGATGTCTTCGTCGTCGTCGTCTTCATCGACCTCGTCCTCGAAATCGTCATCGTCGTCGATCAGGCCATCGCTGGGGGCCGGTGCCCACATCGGCTCCATCGGACGGGGGACATCGGATGTTCGTTCGATCTCAAAGTCGGCATAGGCCAGAGCATCGTCGATGACGATATTGACGAACAACGCATGAGCCTGTTGCACGCGCGTGAGATATTCGCGTTTCTGGTTAAGGATGTAGAGCCCGACATCGCGGGGCGCACGCATCGTCACCTCGCCGCCACCGTTCAAGGCTTCCATCTCGACCGCGCGGAGCGCTGAAAGGGCGCTGGATTCCACCGAGCGGACCCGCCCCGCCCCGGCGCAATGGGGACAGACGTGGGTCGTACCTTCCAGGATGCCGCCTCGTCGACGCTGGCGACTGATTTCCATAAGGCCAAAAGAGGATATCCTCCCCATCTGAATGCGGGCTCGATCCTGGGCCAGGGCATCTTTCAGCACCTTTTCCACGGCGCGATTATTCTTCGCTTCATCCATGTCGATGAAGTCGATGACCAGCAAACCGGCAAGATCGCGCAGGCGGAATTGCCGGGCGGCCTCTTCGGCCGCCTCCATGTTGGTCTTTAGCGCCGTGGCTTCGATATTGCGTTCGCGCGTGGCACGCCCAGAGTTAACGTCCACTGCAACCAGGGCTTCAGTCTGGTTGATCACCAGATAGCCACCCGACTTGAGCGGCACATTGGGGGTATAAATCTGTGACAACAAGGTTTCGATCTTGTGCTGCACAAACAGCGGCGCGGGCCCGGTGTGCAGCTGGATCTTTTTTGCCTGCGCCGGCATCAGCATGCGCATGAAGGCTTTTGCCTCGCGATAGCCTTCATGGCCTTCGACCCAGATCGCTTCCAGATCCTTATCATAGAGGTCGCGGATTGCCCGTTTGACTAGGTCTTCTTCCTCATAGATCAGGCTGGGGGCGATGGAATGCAGGGTCGTATCGCGGATACTGCTCCAGGCGCGCGACAGGTATTCATAGTCGCGCTTGATCTCAGCCCGTGTGCGTTTAGCGCCTGCGGTGCGCACGATCAGGCCCATGCCGGTAGGCACATCCAGGTCCTGCACGATATTGCGCAGGCGTTTACGGTCGGTGGTTGCCGCAATTTTACGGCTGATCCCGCCGCCGCGATCCGTATTGGGCATCAGCACGCAATAGCGGCCGGCAAGCGAGAGATAGGTGGTTAGGGCCGCGCCCTTATTGCCACGCTCTTCCTTGACCACCTGGATCAACATGATCTGGCGGCGCTTGATGACTTCTTGAATTTTATAGCGGCGCATCAGGCGGCGACGGCGACGCGCAACCTCTTCATCGACCTCGTCTTCATCCTCGCCGCCCAAGCTCTCCGTCCCGTCCTCGTTCAGCGTCGGGGGGGCATGCAGATCGTCATCGTCATCTGCGTCCGCCTCGCGCATCAAGGCTTCGCGATCCGCGTGCGGTATCTGGAAATAGTCAGGGTGGATTTCGTTGAAGGCCAGAAAGCCATGGCGATTGCCGCCATATTCTACGAAGGCGGCCTGCAAGCTGGGCTCGACGCGAGTAACTTTGGCGAGGTAGATATTGCCGCGCAGCTGTTTCTTGGCGCGACTTTCGAAATCAAATTCTTCTATTCTATTTCCGTCCAGCACGACGACCCGGGTCTCTTCCGGGTGGGCGGCATCGATCAACATCTGCTTTGACATAATAGATTTCTCCGGCGCGCACGCAGGCTCTCGTCGGCTCGCCGCACGAGGCGGCGGCGAAACTGATCGACGTTGAAGCTAAGGCGGCGCTGCCCATGGTTGTACTCAGGTCGCGCTTCGAAAATGAAGAAGCGCGGAGGGGTTGGTGCGCCACGCCTTTTACCGGCGCTGGCCCGACGCAAGAGGGCGCGCAGGATCGCCAAGGTCACCAAAGCGGCTAAACCGGCGGATGCGCATCATTGTTGTAAGCCAAGGCGGCGGCGAATGAAAGCGCTATCAGGTGGAGAACAAATGCCCTTCTAATAGCTCGCGTTGGGCGACCATCTTAACCCTTTGTCTACGCCCGGGTGGCCATAAGCTTTGCCGTTGATTTTGATCGTCGAGGTTTTGGTTTTGAGGTTTGCTAACTGGCTTGGGGCTGGACGGACAGGAAGCGCGGGCGTGATCTGCGTTCTGCTCGCCTTCGCCTGCCTGCCAGCACGGGCTCAGATCCTGGCTACTGACCACGCTACGGTAACTGCCGTGCGGTTTGGCGGGGATGATGCCTTGACCCGTGTTGTCATTGATCTGGACCAAAAGCCAGCAACACGGCTTATTCCGAGCGACGACCAACCTTCAAGGCTGATCGTCTCGATGCTAGGCGCAACCCTGACGCACCCCTTGGAGGGTGCGAGCCATGGCCGTGTGCGCGCCTGGAGCCTTGTCGCCGTGCCCGGCGGGGTGCGTTTGAATCTGGAACTCGCGCCGGCCGCCGTCGTGCAACGGCGATTCCTGATTGCCCCGATGGATGGGGGGCAGGTCTGGCGTTATGTCGTCGATCTGGCAGGCTCAGGCACCCTAGCTCAGGCCGCTCATGTCGCGCCCAAGACCCATTGGGTGAGCAAGGTTGTGGTGGCGCGCAAGGTTGTGGTCATTGATGCCGGTCACGGCGGGCATGACCCCGGAGCGCACGGCGCTGACAACAACGAAAAGGATGTGACCCTGGCGGCCGCCCGGACACTGCGCGCCAAGCTGGAACTCAGCGGGCGATATCGGGTGGTCATGACCCGCAATGACGACACCTATATTCCCCTTGAACAGCGCGTGCAGATCGCGCGCAGGGCGGGGGCTGATTTGTTCATTTCACTGCACGCAGATTCGGCGGGTGACAACAGCCAGCCGCATGGAGCCAGCGTCTATACCATTTCTGATCACGGTGAGACGCGGGTGCATTCGGTGGTTGGGCCAACGGAGTGGTTTACCCGCACTGGTAGCAAGGCCCGCGATCCGCGCGTCAGCCAGATCCTGTTAGACCTGACCCAACGTAGTACCCGCAACCGCTCGTCGGTGTTTGCCGCCCTGCTGGTCGAAAGGATCAGCGATCGGGTAGATCTGCTGCCACACACCCGTCGCGATGCCAGCTATTTCGTGCTTCTGGCCCCCGATGTGCCGGCCGTGTTGCTGGAGATGGGCTTCATCAGCAATCCCAAGGATGAGGCCCGCCTGATCGATCCGGCACAACGCGCACGCTTGGTCGAGGGCGTTGCCGGTGCCATCGATGCCTATTTCGCCGGACCCACACGAATAGTGATGAACTGAAGGGGTTCAGCAAGCCCGATGGACGCCATCTGCTGGGCAACCTATAAGCACTCAGCAGGCCACAGGGGCCAGCCTCAGGGTTGATGGGTTTTAACTTAACGTGCTTAGAGCGATTTTTACTTGGTGGAATGGCGCAACGATCGGCGCGCGAATGCAGATCGCCAAGGGCAGTCGCTATGTCGGTGAAGACGAGTTTGGCAATCGCTATTTCGAGACCGTGAACAAGCGCTATGATAACGACGGTCGCAATCGGCGTTTTGTCATCTACAAAGGCTATGCGGACGCGTCAAAAGTGCCCCCCGACTGGCATGGCTGGATGCATCACACCTTTGCTGAACCCCCGACCCGGGAACCGTTGAAGCGCAGGACATGGGAAATCGACTATCGCCCGAACCTTACCGGAACGATCTGGGCCTGGCGGTCAAAGGGTTCGATTTCACGCGGTGGGCAGCGGCCCAAGGCAAGCGGGGACTATGAAGCGTGGACGGGCGACTAAGGCGCTTAGCCCGCATCGCATTGATTGCCACTGCGTTTAGCCCTGGCGTTTTCGCGCCGTGCGCTTTGGCTCAATCCACCATTGTGGCTCCCTCGCCGGCTCAGGCCGTGACACATGGGGGCCCCGAAGTGACGAAACCGACCGAGAATGAAAATCGTTCTACCATCCCCCTACCCCTGACCAATGACGTGCAGGCCCCAACCTTCGTACCAGCCTTGAACGCGGCCATCCCACGGCCGCCAGCTAAACCAAAGATCGTCCTACCGCCGCCCGGTCCGCCCGTGCCGGCCCGCAGCGCAGCGGCGATTCTGCAGGTCCTCGATAAGGTCACGGCTGAGACCTTAAGGTTTGCCGCCCCGGTCGGCCAAAGGGTGCGCTACAAGTCGATCATTTTCACTGTCAAAACCTGCGAGACCCGCGGTCTCGGCACAGTGCAGCCACAGCCGGCTGTTTACCTGGTCATTGATTCGGTCGCCGGTGCAGGCCGTAGCAGCGGCGTCAGCCGCCAGGTGTTCAAAGGCTGGATGTTCGCCAATGCGCCGGGCCTGCATGCTTTGGAGCATCCGGTCTATGATGCCTGGTTGATTGCCTGTAGCACGGCGCTGCCGCCCTGAGCCGTCAGGGCCGCGAAGTCAGCCCGAGCCTTCAAGGCTCTGCCTAGAAGTTTGCGGTATTCGGCGCGCGGAATCTCCGTCAAGCCGAAGCTTTTCAGGTGCTCAGTTGAAAACTGTGTGTCCAGCAGTTCGTAGCCCCCGATCTTCAGCCGCGCGATCAAATGCGCAAGGGCGACTTTGCTAGCGTCCCGCACACGACTGAACATGCTCTCGCCAAAGAACGCCCCACCCAGACTGATCCCATAAAGGCCTCCGACAAGACATCCGTTGCGCCAGGTTTCGATGCTGTGGGCCTGACCCCTAACGTGTAACTCGACGCAAAGGGCCTGGATCGGGGCATTGATCCAGGTTTCCTTGCGGTCCAGCTGAGGTGCGGCGCAGGCGGCGATGACGGCAGCGAAATCACTGTCGATGCGCACCTCGAAGCTGTCGCTGCGGATCGTTCGGGCCAGACGGCGCGAGATGTGAAAGCTCTCAAGGGGTAGAATTCCGCGCTGCACAGGATCGACCAGAAACACGCTCGGATCGTCGCGTGCGTCGGCCATCGGGAAGATGCCTCGCCGATAGCATTCGATCAGATCATCAGCGGAAAACCTGTGCATTTTGGCTCGCCAATCGCGAGGTCTCAGACCTGAGCCTTGATCCACTGTTCGAGCCAGTGGATGTGATAGTCGCCATTTTGGATGTCGGCGTCGCCCAGAAGGTCAAGAAACAAGGCTGTCGTGGTCTCGATCCCGCCAACCACCAGTTCCCCCAATGCGCGACGCATGCGGGCCACGGCCTCAGCGCGGTCGCGACCGTGGACGATCAGCTTGCCAGCCAGGCTGTCATAATAGGGTGGTATCGAATAGCCGGCATAAAGTGCCGAATCCATGCGCACACCCAGACCCCCTGGGGCATGATAGTCGGTCACCAGGCCGGGCGATGGCGTAAAGGTGCGGGGGTTTTCCGCGTTTATCCGGCACTCAATCGCGTGGCCCTCGAAATGTACCTCTTCCTGCGTGAACGACAATGGCAAGCCTGCAGCGATGCGAATCTGCTCGCGCACCAGATCGATCCCGGTGATGGCTTCGGTTATGGGATGTTCGACCTGCAGCCGCGTGTTCATCTCAATGAAGAAAAATTCTCCTTCTTCATAAAGAAACTCAATGGTCCCAACGCCCAGATAGCCAATCGCCTTGATGGCATCGACCACCACTTTGCCGATTCTAGCCCGCGTCGCGGCGTCTATGGCTGGAGAGGGCGCTTCCTCCAACATCTTCTGGTGGCGCCGCTGTAGGGAACAATCGCGTTCGCCCAGGTGACAGACATTGCCAAGACTGTCGGCGACGACCTGGATTTCGATGTGACGCGGTCTGGCCAGATACCGTTCCATATAGACCGCGTCATCGCCAAATGCTGCTTTCGCTTCGCCGCGGGCGGTCAAATAGGCTTCGACGACCTCGTCGGCGGATGCCGCCACCTTCATGCCGCGTCCGCCGCCGCCGGAAGCGGCTTTGATCAGAACTGGAAAGCCAATCTGTTTGGCAACCACCAGCGCCTCATCTTCGGTCAGAATTGCCCCGTCGGACCCTGGGACCACCGGGATACCGACCGCCTTGACTGCACGCTTTGCGGAAATCTTGTCGCCCATGACCCTGATGTGTTCAGGTCTGGGACCGATGAAGGTATAGCCGTGAGCCCCGACGATTTCGGCGAACCGCGCGTTTTCTGATAGAAATCCGTAACCCGGATGCACGGCCTGGGCACCGGTGATCTCACAGGCTGATATGATCGCGGGAATATTCAGATAGCTTTTTGCCGCTGGTGCGGGGCCGATACAGACACTCTCGTCGGCCAAGTGCACGTGCATAGCTTCGGTATCAGCCTCCGAATGGACTGCCACGGTTGCGATGCCCATTTCCTTGCAGGCGCGGTGTACCCGCAGGGCGATCTCGCCCCGGTTAGCAATCAGGATTTTATCGAACATTGCGCTTTATCCGAGGACCAGCAGGGGCTCGCCATATTCGACGGGTTGGGTGTCTACAACCAGAAGGCGGACGATCTTACCAGCTCTGGGGGCGGTGATCGGATTCATCGTTTTCATCGCTTCGATCAGCAGGACCGTCTGGCCTTCGCTGACCGTATCACCTGCCTTAACAAAAGGCGGCGAGCCCGGCTGGGCTTGCAGATAGACCGTTCCAACCATCGGCGACTTGACGATCTCGCCATCCTCCACCGCAGCAGGGGCCGGGCCTGGATTAGCGGCTGCGGCGGGGGCGACCATCAAGGCCGCTGGCAAGGTTGCTGACGCATGAAAGGTCGGCTGTGGCGCGCTCAGTGTTTTGGCGACACGGATTTTCAAGCCCTCCCGCTCAAGCTCAATCTCGGAAAGACCCGTGTCATTCAAAACGTCAGCCAGGCCACGAACAAGCGCGAGGTCGGTGGGATCAGCCGAGACTTTGGCAGGGGGCATGAAGAAGGTTGCCTTATTGGCTAAATTTGCTGTTTGCGGGTGGCGACCAAACGACAAGCCGCTTCGATCGCCAGTTCATAGCTGATCGCGCCAAAGCCGCTGACCAGGCCGGTAGCGGCCAGAGACACATAGCTCTCACGCCGGAAGGATTCCCGAGCCGCTGGGTTGGATAAATGGCACTCAATCACCGGAATATCCAGCATTTTGAGCGCATCCAGCAAAGCGATTGAGGTGTGCCCATAGGCGGCGGGGTTGATGATCAGGGCACAGGCCCCCGCGCGCGCCTCCTGGACCCAGTCGATCAATTCACCTTCCCGATTACTCTGACGAAAAACGACGGTATATCCTGCCGCAGCGGCCTTTGCCTCACATAGGGCTTTGACGTCATCCAGGCTCTGGTGGCCATAGATCGCCGGCTCACGCACCCCCAGAAGGTTAAGGTTGGGTCCGTTCAGGACGAAGATCGTTTTTGTCATTTTGACCCGAAGTTACGAAGTGTGGTCTTGTAACGGCCCCTCGCCGGGGTCACAAGCTTGCCGGGTGAAGCTAGTCGTCAACGCAGAACCCATCGATATTGCTGACGGCTCCAGCGTTGCCGCTCTGGTTGCCTGCCTGGGGCTGGAAATCCGCAAGGTGGCGATTGAGCGTAATCTTCAGATCGTGCCGCGATCAGTCTATGCCACGACCCAGCTTAGGGCCGGTGATAGGATCGAGATCGTCCATTTCATCGGCGGCGGATAGGAGTTTAAGTCGTAGATGCATTTACCAGAACGCCTTGATGTGGATTTGCGCGAGGACAGTTGGAGCGTCGCTGGGCGAACTTTCCACTCGCGGCTAATCATCGGTACGGGCAAGTATAAGGATTATGCCACAAATGCTGCCGCCGCAGAGGCGGCGGGCGCGGAGATCGTGACTGTGGCACTACGCCGGGTGAATCTGTCCGACCCCAGTCAGCCCATGCTCGTTGATTATATAAAGCCTGATCGCTTCACCTTTCTGCCCAACACCGCCGGCTGTTTTACCGGTGAAGACGCGGTCAGGACCTTGCGGCTGGCGCGTGAAGCTGGGGGGTGGGATCTGGTCAAACTGGAAGTGCTTTCCGACACCAGAACCTTGTTTCCGGACATGGAGGAGACAATGAGGGCCTTGAAGCTGCTCGTCGCTGACGGGTTTTCAGTCATGGTTTATTGCAGCGATGATCCCGTCTATGCCCGCAAGCTGGAAGATGCCGGAGCCGTAGCGATCATGCCCCTCGGCGCTCTGATCGGCTCTGGTCTGGGCATTCAAAACCGTTTGAACATTCACCTGATCGTCGAACAGGCCAAGGTTCCGGTTCTGGTGGACGCTGGCGTGGGCACCGCTTCAGATGCCGCCGTGGCGATGGAGCTGGGCTGTGATGCAGTGCTGATGAATACAGCCATTGCCGAGGCGCGGGACCCCATCCGCATGGCCAGAGCGATGAAGCATGCCGTGATCGCCGGTCGTCAGGCCTTCCTGGCTGGCCGGATGCCCAGGCGACTTTATGCGGACCCCTCCTCACCAATGGCGGGCTTGATTTAACGCGCGCAGCTATAAAAATATCGCGCGGGCGGTTCTGCCAGCTTTCCAGACACGTTGAACAAGAGTCTTGTAACCGGCGTCTACTGGCGCATATTAGGCCGTCAAAATAGAGGATCGAGATAATGCAAGCAAAGCGCCTGGGAGGCCTTAGCGTGGGCCTTTGGACCCTGGGTCTGATTGCTGCGCCTATTGCTGTGGCGATCGCGGCGGGCGGTGGCGGAGGGGGCGGGGGCCAAGTTCCCAGCGTCAGCGAGCCGCAATATAATCCCGCCGAGGAATACGAAAAGGGACAGGCAGATTTTCAGGCCGGACGGTTTAAAGACGCCGCGCGCGAATTCGAACACGTCACGGATGCCACGCCACGGGTGGCGAGCGCCTGGTACATGCTTGGCCTTGCCCGCGCCCGCGCTGGCGATGCAAAAGGGGCCACGAAAGCTTTGGCTACGGCGATCAAGCGCGATGGTGAGCCCGTCGCGCCCCACCGTGACTATGCTCTGGCTTTGATTGCATCCAAGCAAGCCGACAAAGCCAATGCTGAACTCACAGCTTTGAAAGCTCGCGCCGGTCAGTGCGGCGATGCCTGTCCGCAGGCTGGGGAGCTGAAAGCGGCGATTGATGCCATCCAAACCGCCCTGGCTGCGCCAACGGCCCAAATCAAGGCCGCTGGCAATTTGCTGTTTGCCTCGCAGGCTGATGGTGATGGTGCCTATGTGCGCGCGGTGAGCCTGATTAATGAGCGGCGTTATGACGAAGCTCTTATCGCCTTGCGAGCGGCGGAGCGTGTGTTTGGCCCGCACCCTGACGTCCTGACTTACGAGGGCTATACTTGGCGCAAGCTCGGGCAGCTTGATCGGGCTGAATCCTATTACCAAGCGGCTCTGGCCATCGCGCCAGAACATCGTGGGGCGACGGAATATTATGGGGAACTGAAAGTGATTCGCGGCGATGTCAGTGGAGCAAAGGCCATGCTGGCGCGGCTGGAAGCGCAATGTACATTCGGCTGTGTCGAGGCTGAGGAACTGAGACGTTGGATAGACCACGGAGGCGACCCGGCCGCCTGATCTGGGCATTGGGGTTGGGGTTGGTGGCGGCGTCGCCTGCCCCTGTTCCTATCGCGGCAATGCGCTGGATTACGCCGGGTGCAGACCGCGTTCGCATCCTCACCCGTCGGCCCACTGAGTGCTTGATCCGGCTGCAAGACCCTGAACAGGCTTATCTGGTCCAATTGGGTAGGGCCGCCTTTCGCACACCGATGCTCCTGGGCGGACAGGCGGCCAGGGCGGGTCTAAGTTGCGAGAGTTGCCACCGCAACGGTCGAGACAATCGCGATTTTGCCTTCCCCGGCATTTCCGCAGCCGCCGGGACAGCGGATGTGACGAATTTCCTATTCTCCACGCATCGCGGCAATCATCTGAATCAGGCGCGCGTGATCCCCGACCTTGGCGGGCCCAAGAGCGGACTGAAGATCGACCAGAGTCCGCAATCGTCGGCTTTGGAAACTTTCACACTCGGACTGATCACCCAAGAGTTCGATGGGCCCCTGCCGCCTGCGTCAATTGGTAGAGGGATTGCGGCCTATGTTCGCGCGCTCGACCCCAAAGCCTGCGGGGCGAAATCCGACGAGCCTGTCACCTTGGCCGGTGATCTGGCCGACGTAAGCGGCGAGGTTCAGGTTGCAAAGGTGGCGCTTGCTCACAAGGATTCGGCTGCGGCGGTCATGATGCTGGCGGCTGCGCGCACGGGTCTCGGCAATATCAGTGAGCGGTATTCTTCCAGGGGCTTGGCGGACGAAATCCAGAAATTGTGGCTTGCCGATCAAGAGTTGGCGGGGATGATCGCGGCGATACGACACCAAGACGTCGGTGTTGCGGATCGTCTGGCGCTCTGGCCAGGTCAGGTCAGGGCTCTGACCTCCAGCCTGATGCGACATGAGCCACAGTCTTTGTACCAAGGTGCAGTGATTGCGCGCCTGCCATAAACAAAACGGTTACAGTGTTGATATTAGATGGCGTTGTACCGTTCGGAGTCTGCCCGTTCATGAAAATAGCCGTCGCGATCACTTCAGCCGCTGCCGCCGTGCTTCTGGCCGTCACTGGCCATGCAGCACCGACGAGACTAGAGGGTGTGCCGCGATATGAGCATATCTTCGTCATCGTTGACGAGAACAAGGATTATGGCCGTATCCTGGGAGGTGCGGACGCGCCGAACATTTCCCGCCTGGCTAAAACCTATGGCAATGCAGGGAAATTCTTTGGCGAAACACACCCTAGCGAGGCCAATTATATCGCGCTTTTGGGTGGGGATACATTGGGCATCCACGACGATGATCCATTTTTTTGTAAGCCCGGATCGACTGACCGACAGTGTGTGGAAGCTAATAGCCAACCGGGATACCCCGATCATACGAGCCGATTGCCCCATATTGGCGACCAGTTGGCCACTGCGGGACTGACCTGGAAAGCTTACCTCGAGGACCTGCCCGCGCCGGGGTCTTTGGCCTATATCGCCAATGCCGAGACATTCTCGGACGGGACAAGAAAGACCGCGCTATATGCTTCCAAACATGTTGGATTTGTCAATTTTGCATCGACGCAAATAGCGGCTGACCGCGCAAAACATCTCGTCGGGTTCAACCAACTGGACCGTGACGCGGCGAGCGGCAAGCTGCCCAATTTCGCGCTCATCGTCCCCAATCAGTGCAACGATATG
>JAYTXQ010000094.1:0-10107 GCA_043742825.1 Caulobacteraceae bacterium
ACCGGTTTCTCTTGCAATTCAACTTCGAGATATCGAAAATGATCTGTTGAGGTATTTTTATGAATCATCTATTGAGCTTAGCGATGCCAAAAAAAGAAAACTCGATCATTTTGTAGATCGCTACTTGTCATTGCTTAATGGCCCTATAATTGCCGCTATCAGCGGTCTTGAGGGCGAATTCAGAAAATTAATGAGTGTTGATGCGTAATGGCGTCAATATTTTCAAATTTTGACGATGCATGTGAACAGCCCGCTGTGACGTGCGACTGTTCACTGCATTATCTTCGAAATGCACTCGCCGAGTTGGCGGCCCGCCTCCGGGATGCGCTTTGAGTGTTCCGGAGCGTCCGCATCGGCAGACATAACCGCCATGTCCAGGTCGACGTTTGAGCCGAGAAGCCCGTCACCGAGTTCATATGTTAGGGATAGTCGCCCGGTCGCGGTCGCGTTGATCAGGGCTGAGGAGGTATCGCTGCCAAATTTGTAAAATAGCAATCGAAAGCCCGGCGTTAGCGCGGGCATCGTGTTGAACAGGTCTGGTTTGTTGGTCGAAAGACCGTTCACTAGGACAACGGATGTCGGCCCCTCGTATATCTCCGATGATTTTCCGTCCGGCCCGACTGTTATACGGCCGACGCCGATCTTGAGCATCACGGCTGCTGCTCCGCCTTCAGGTTTGCCGATGTGCATGTCGCCAGTGACAAGCACCATAGCGCCGCCAAAATTCGCGCCGTCACTGTGAAGAACCGAAAACACGATGTCGCATCCTTGGAACTCGCCGGACACGATCATCGGGTCGATCTCACTGCTGACCGTAGTGTCGGCTTGATCGGCAATCGCTGTGGGGCACGACCCGACGAAGCAAAACAGCGCAATGACGCTAAACGCGAACAATCTCATGCCGTCATCCTTCCTTTGACCGCTTCATAATAAACTTTTTCGGTGGGCATCGAGGGAAAAATAACCGACTCAATTAGGAAACTGGGTCCGTGTGGGGTCCGCGTTGGCGACGATGACCCATGCGCATTTATTCCGCCCGCATAAGTTCCTGAAATCCTTAAAGAAATTGGCGCGCTCGGAGCGATTCGAACGCCCGACCCCCAGATTCGTAGTCTGGTGCTCTATCCAGCTGAGCTACGAGCGCGCAGCGCCTTGCGGCGAAGGGGAGGATACCTAGTCGCAGACGGTGGAAAACTCAAGGCGCATTGTGCGCTGCGTTGGTGATTGTTGCTGTGGCGTCGCCACATCGGCCCTGGCGTGCTACCCCCCGTACTCCCGTTTGAAGCTTTAAGAGATTCCATGGCCCTGAAAGTCGCGATTGTCGGCCTGCCCAATGTTGGCAAATCCACCCTGTTCAATGCCGTCACCCAGACTGCGGCGGCGCAGGCGGCCAATTATCCGTTTTGCACCATTGAGCCCAATGTCGGCGAAGTGGCGGTTCCGGAGCCGCGGCTGAATGCCCTGGCCAAGACGGCGGGGTCAAAGGAAATCATCCCCGCCCGCATTACCTTTGTCGATGTGGCGGGCCTGGTCCGCGGTGCCGCAACCGGCGAGGGGTTGGGTAACCAGTTCCTGGCCAATATCCGCGACTGTGATGCCATCGCCTTGGTGGCGCGGTGCTTTGAGGACGGCGATGTGACGCACGTCGAGGGCCGGGTCGATCCTCTGTCGGATCTGGACATCATCGATACAGAGCTGATGCTGGCGGACCTGCAAAGCCTTGAAAAGCGGGTGAACAACCTGGAAAAACGGGCCAAGGGTGGCGATAAAGACAGTGCTGAGACCCTGCGTCTGGTCAAGCTGGCCCTGGCCCAACTTGAGGCTGGGCGACCGGCTCGGGCAGCGCAGATAGCTGAAGACGACGAAAAGGCCTGGCGCATGTTGCAACTGCTGACCTCGAAACCCGCTATATATGTGTGCAATGTCGATGAGGCCTCGGCCGGCGTGGGCAATGCGCTGTCGGCCGCGGTCTCTGTGCGAGCTGGGCTGGACAAGGCTAAGGCTGTCGTCATTTCGGCCAAGATCGAGAGCGAGATCGCGCTCCTGGAGCCGGATGAACGAACAGAGTTCCTTGAGACTCTGGATCTGCATGAGCCGGGCCTCGACCGTCTTATCCGTGAGGCCTATGCCCTGCTGGGCCTGCAGACCTATTTCACTGCCGGCCCCAAGGAGTCTCGTGCCTGGACCATTCCTGTCGGGGCCACAGGACCCCAGGCGGCCGGTGTCATTCACACCGATTTTGAGCGCGGCTTCATCCGTGCCGAGACAATAGCCTTTGACGACTATGTGACCCTCGGCGGCGAAGTGGGTGCACGGGAAGCGGGAAAGATGCGCTCTGAAGGTAAAGACTATATTGTCCGTGACGGAGACGTCATGAACTTCCGCTTTAATGTCTGATGCTGCGACAACTTTCTTTAGGAGATCCCTCATGGGTGAAATGACGACGATCAAGAGCACGGCTGCCGATGGTTTTGGCTTTGCCGCCTACCAGGCGGTGCCGACTGGTGAGCGCCTGGGCGGGGTCATCGTGGTGCAGGAAATCTTTGGCCTGGATACGCATGTGCGCCGCGATGTCGATCGCTGGGCTTCACTGGGCTATGAAGCCATTGCGCCTTCGCTCTACGACCGGCGTGAGCCGGGCTTCACCGCTGGGCATGACGATGCCGGGATGAAGGCCGGTATTGCCCATGCCATGGCAACCCCCCTGGATCAGGCCCTGGCCGATATCGCCGCCTGTCGTGATGTACTCAGTTCGCGTGGCAAGGTCTGTATCGTCGGTTATTGCTATGGCGGCTCGATGGCCTGGCTGGCGGCGGGCAAACTTGACGGCCTGGCGGCGTCTTCCAGCTATTATGGCTCGATGGTTCAGGCCAATGCCACCTTGACCCCCAAATGCCCGACCATTGTCCACCTGGGACGACTGGATACCATGATCCCGGCCGATGAGGTTAAGGCAGCGATCGGGGCCGCGAACCCCGGCGTGCCGGTCTATATCTATGAAGACGCCGGACACGGTTTCAACAATGAAGACCCGGCCAGGCACGACAATTCCAGTGCCGAGTTGGCGCGCCAACGCACGCTGGATCTGTTCGCAGGCTAGGCGCGTGGGCGAACCGATTACCCTGGTCAGCGCCCAGGACGGCTTTGAGTTTGCCGCCTATCACGCCATGCCGCCGGATGTCCGGCGCGGTGGCGTAGTGTTGATCCAGGAGATATTTGGCCTCACCGCCCAGATTCGGCGGCAAGTCGATTCCTTGGCGAGCGAGGGGTTTGAGGTTATCGCCCCGTCGTTCTTTGACCGTTTGTCGCCGGCATTTGAGGCGGGACTGGACACCGTCGGCGTCGCCGAGGGGCGCAGGCTTTCCGAGGCGACGCCCTGGGACCAGGTTGCCGGCGATATTCAAGCGGCAGTGGGCGAATTGCGGGGCCCAGTGTTCGTTGTCGGCTTTTGCTGGGGCGGCACGGCGGCCTGGCTGGCGGCCTGCCGCTGCGGCGGCGTAGCGGCGGTTTCCAGCTATTATGGTCGGCGCATTGGTGAATTGATCGACGAGGTGCCAGTCTGTCCGATCATCCTGCATTTTGGCCGTACCGACGCCAGCATCCCCTCAACCTTGGCGGAAACCCTGGCGGAAAAATGGCCGGACATGCCAATCCACCGCTACGACGCCGGCCACGGTTTCGCCGCCGACCTGCGCGCCGGCTACCACCCCGATAGCGCCCGTCTGGCGTCCTTACGCACCCTGCAACTCTTCAACCGCGCCGGTAGCGGCCACGGAGAGAACTGAAGCGATGTGTTGTTCCTCTCCGTAAAAGCTGCGGGGTCACACAAAAATCCCTTCTCCCCTTGCGGGAGAAGGTGCCCCGCGATTGCGGGGTGGATGAGGGGTCGTGAAGCGCGATCAGAGCTTGCCGGTTGCCTTCAGGATTGCCGTCACAACAAGATGCGTCCGCGCACCGACGACATAGTTGCTGAACCGTAAAACGCGAAACCCTTGTGAACTCAACCACGTGTCGCGCGTTATGTCGTGCGCGCTGTTCTCATGCGTCGGTCCGTCGGCCTCGACGATCAGTCGATGCGCGTAGCAAAGAAAGTCGGCGATATAGTTCCCGACCGGGACCTGACGTCGAAATTTCAATCCTTCCAGACGGCGGTCCCGCAGGATATCCCACAACATGGTTTCGGTGGATATCGGATCGTGCCGCATGGCTCTGGCGTAGCGTCGCAGGAGTGAGGAGTCCGGAGGCATGTACCACTATCGCAGAGCCATCCGCGCTACGCGACCCCTCATCCACCCCGCAATCGCGGGGCACCTTCTCCCGCAAGGGGAGAAGGGATTTTTAACGCCGTTCGGGAAACAGTCCCATTATTCCCGCCTCAGTCGCCGGGCAGGCGCCGCGTTCGGTGATCAGGCCGGCGAGCAGTCTGGCGGGGGTGACGTCGAAAGCGAAGTTGGCGGCGGGGCTGCCTGGGGCGGTTATCAGGATTTCCTGGCGCTCGCCTGAGGCTGTCGCTCCGGTCATGTGTGTTATTTCGCGAGCGTCTCGTTGCTCGATGGGAATTTGCGCCACGCCATCGGTGAGGTTCCAGTCTATGGTCGAGGAGGGAGCCGCGACATAGAATGGCACACCATTGTCGGCGGCGGCGAGGGCTTTGAGATAGGTGCCGATCTTGTTGGCGGCATCACCGGTCCGCGTCACCCGGTCCGCACCGACGATGCACATGTCCACTTGGCCGTGCTGCATCAGGTGGCCGCCGGCATTGTCGACGATGATCGTGTGGACGATGCCTTGCTGGCCCAGCTCAAAGGCGGTGAGGGCCGCCCCCTGATTGCGCGGGCGGGTTTCATCGACCCAGATATGCAGGTCAATGCCCCGTTCAGCGGCGACATAAATCGGAGCCAGGGCCGTGCCCCAGTCGATGGCCGCGAGCCAGCCGGCGTTGCAATGGGTGAGGATATTGACCGGCCGTCCGGGATTGTTTTCTGCGAGCTCGGCAATCAACGCGGCCCCGTGTTCACCGATGCGCCGACAGGCCAGCACATCTTCCTCGACGATCCGGTCGGCGTCTTCGCGTGCCGCCGCAGCTCGCAGGCCAGCCGGCAGGGGCGCGACCAGATCGGCCACGCGACCAACGGCCCAGGCCAGGTTTACCGCGGTGGGTCGGGAGGCCAGTAGCCGTGCCTTAGCATCGGCAAGGCCGGCATCGGAAGGATCAGCATCCAGCGCCAGGGCCAAGCCCCACGCGGCAGTCGCTCCGATCAGGGGCGCACCACGCACCTGCATGTCGGCGATGGCAATGACCGCGTCATCGAGAGTGCTCAGCCGAACGATCTCGACGGCATGCGGCAGCCGCGTTTGATCGAGGATTTCCACCGCCCCGTCGTGGGCTGTCCACAGAGTCCGCCAAGGCTTACCGGCGATCAACATGACTGAGGCTCGCATTCTCTGCAATTGACCCGAAATTCATCGCGCATGGCTTATCCCCAATTCCGCTCACAACATCTTGATGGGCAGTTGCAAATTAACACTAGCTGTAGCGTGGCCAAGGGATATTCTTAGGGCTTGCGCTCGCGCTTGATGTGAGTCGCGAGTACCTTAGGAATGCCGTCCGATGAGCCTGATCAAAATTCAACCTAAGCCCGGCCTGCTAACGCCGTCGCATGCTTATAAGCCGTTTCGCTATCCCTGGGCCTATGACTTTTGGAAGCGCCAGCAACAGGTCCACTGGATGCCTGAAGAGGTGCCGCTGGGCGAGGACTGCAAAGATTGGGCGGCCAATCTGAATGATCGTGAGCGCAATTTGCTGACGCAGATTTTCCGCTTCTTCACCCAATCCGACGTCGAGGTGAACGACAATTACATGGAGCGCTATGCCACGGTGTTTAAGCCCACCGAGGTGAAGATGATGCTGAGCGCCTTCTCCAATATGGAGACCATCCATATCGCCGCCTATGCGCTACTCCTGGAAACCATCGGCATGCCGGAATCGGAATTTTCCGCGTTCCTGGAGCTGGAAGCCCTGAAGGCCAAGCACGACTATATGCAGAATTTCGGCATGAGCAATAATGCCGATATCGCCCGCACCCTGGCCATGTTCGGTGGTTTTACCGAGGGGCTACAGCTCTTCGCCAGCTTTGCCATGCTGATGAATTTTCCGCGCTTCAACAAAATGAAGGGCATGGGCCAGATCGTTTCCTGGAGTGTGCGCGACGAGAGCCTGCACTGCGAAGGGATCGTCAAACTCTATCACGCCTTCAATGCCGAGACCGGGGCGGTGACCAAGGCCGTGGCTGACGATATCGTCGATTGCTGCAAAACAGTTGTCGGCCTTGAGGATCGGTTTATCGACCTGGCTTTTGAAGCCGGCGAGGTCCAGGGCATGACCCCCGATGACATTAAGGCCTATATCCGCTTCATCGCCGACTGGCGTCTGCGCCAGCTGAACCTGCCGACGGTTTACGGGGTGACAGAAAACCCCCTGCCTTGGTTGCAGTCGATGTTGTCGGGGGTCGAACACGCCAATTTCTTCGAGGCGCGGTCGACAGAATATTCCAAGGCCGCGACGCGAGGTGCCTGGCACGGCACGGACGGTGTGTGGGCTCATTTTGATCAAAACACCGCCCAACGTGCCAGCCGTGAGCTCGAAACCCACTGAGGGGTTTTAAGGTTTTCCGCAGATTGCGCATATGGAGGCAGATAGGGGGGCGAACTGTCGCGTCGTAGCCGTTCTGTCTCTGCCTGAGCGGGCTGTGGCCCGCATCTGCGTAATCTGCGGATAAACTCTTTCACTGCACTCAATGCCCAGGGTCTCGAAATTGTCGTCCATCGCGGCTATCAACGCGCCATGACCAGACGCGTGATCCTACAGGGTGTTGAGAACTTCCGTGATTTTGGCGACTATGCCACTGCGCATGGGCGCAAACTGAAACGCGGGCAGCTGTATCGCTCCGCCTCGCATGGGAGGGCGACTGAAGAAGACCTAGAGGCCATCGCGGCGCTGAATATAGCTGTCGTCGTCGATTTGCGGCGGAAGAACGAGCGCGATCGTGATCCTTCCCTGCGGCACGCCAGCTTCAACGGTGAGGTTATTTTCGCCGATGGCGAGGTGATTGATGATGACCCCTGGCAAGCCCACATCCGATCCTCCGACCATAGCGAGCAGTCGTTCCGCGCCTATTTGATCGACTACTATCGCGCCGCGCCGTTCGATCCGCGGCATATCGATATTTTTTCGCGATATTTTCAGGCCCTGGTGACGGCAACTGGTCCGGTCCTTATCCACTGTGCGGCCGGCAAGGATCGGACTGGCGTTCTGGCAGCTCTGACCCACTATATTGCCGGTGTCGCCATGGCTGATATCCTGGAGGACTTTCTGCTAACCAATGAGGCGGTGCGCCGCGATCTGCGGGCACCGGTGCTGGCTGAGATGATCGAGGAGCTGTCGGGTCGCAAACCTGAGCTTGCGGCAGTGCACATGATGATGGGGGTCGAGCCGATCTACCTGCAGACCGCTTTTGATGAGATCAACCTCCGCTGCGGAAGCGTGGATAGCTATCTGTGCGATGTTCTCGGCATCAACATTAAGCTGCGTGAGGCCTTGCAAGAGCGTTTGCTGGACGATCCAGCTTAGGCCTGACAAAAACACTTCATCTGCCTAAATGAAAAAACGCCCGCCGCCGGCCAACGAGGCCAAGGCGGCGGGCGAGAGTTATTCTGGGAACCTCACTTCCACGCCCCGACTATGCGCGGCTTTGAGTTTCATTTCTAATCACCATGTTGTGAGGGGAAGATAAAGTTGCAGCGTTTTGAACCACCGCGCCGGTTTCTCATGGGGCCAGGGCCATCAGATGTGTCGCCTCGGGTGCTCGAGGCCTTGTCCCGACAGACGATCGGCCACCTCGATCCAGCCTTTCAAAGCCTGATGGAAGAAATCAAGGGAGCTTTGGGGCGTCTGTTCAAAGCGCCGGAGCACGCCTGTCTGCCGTTGCCGACGCCTGGCACCGGCGGCATGGAAGCGGCTCTGATGAACAGTCTGGAACCAGGCGACACCGCAGTGATCGCTGTCAACGGCCAGTTCGGCGAGCGGATGGTCGACATGGCCGGCCGTGCCGGAGCAAATGTGACGCGAGTTGATCATGCCTGGGGCGAGGCTGTGGATCCAGACAAGGTCCGCGCGGCCCTGACCGGCTCAGGGGCCAAGATCCTGGCTTTTGTCCACGCCGAGACCTCTACGGGTGCCATGAGCGATCCGGGGCCTCTGTGTACACTGGCCACTGAGGCGGGTTCCCTTAGCATCGTTGATTGCGTCACCTCTCTGGGCGGGATTGAAGTTGATGCGGCGGGGTGGGGGGCAGATATTCTTTATTCAGGAACGCAAAAATGCCTCTCTGCTCCGCCGGGGCTATCACCCTTTGCCATGAGCCCGCGCGCCCGCGATGTGATCGCGGTGCGCAAAAGCCCGGTACGCAACTGGCTGCTCGATATGGGTCTGATCATGAGCTACTGGGGCGGCACAGGGGGCCGAACCTATCACCACACCGCGCCGATCAACGCCCTCTATGGCCTGCACGAGGCCTTGCTGGCCCTGGAAGAGGAGGGCCTGGCCGCTGTTCAGGCCCGCCATCGCCGCCTTCACCTGGCCCTGGCTGCTGGCATCGAGGCGGCCGGGTTGGGGTTCCTGGTCACTGCCGCGCACCGCCTGCCGCAGCTCAATGCAGTTCTGGTGCCTGACGGAATCGATGAGGCCGCCGTGCGCGTTCACATGCTGGCCACGCACGATCTGGAAATCGGCGCAGGCCTGGGTCCGCTGAAAGGCCGCATCTGGCGCATCGGCCTGATGGGCACCTCGGCCAGCCCTGGGCACGTTCGCCAATGCCTGACCGCCCTGACCGACGCCCTGACCGCCCAAGGCTATCCGGATCGACGTCATGACGCCCTGGCAGCGGTAGAGGTGAAACTGGCGGGCGATTGACGGTACCGTCGCCTCAAGTGGTGATAATCTGAGGGATGGCCCCTGTCCGACCAACGGCTTTTACGCATAACGATGTTGATTGAGGAGCGGGCGCGTGGCACTGGAGAGAGTATGCAGATGTGAGCCGCGCCGACGGGGCGTTATGGGAAACTGCCAAGAAGCGGACCTTGCAAAAGTCTGAGACGGGTGGATTGCGGACATCAAGCTCAACCACTTAGGCTATAGTCACCTCATCCATCCTCGACCGCCATTCAATAAGTTCAGGACGGGTAGAGAACGCATGGGGGAATTCTGGCGTCGGTCCAGAAAACCCAGTGATGCTGATCCCGTAAATAGCGAAGTCTGCAACGCTCGGCCGTTCAGAATGGAAAAAGGGTTGTTCACGAAGCAGTGCAGCAAGATTATCCAGTTTCAGCTCGAATTCCGATACCAGCGTCTGATATGGCAATCTGCCCAGCCCTTGGGCACGTGCTTGCTTCCCGACTAGTCGCCGCAAAATCGGCTTTGCAAACATCCTAACAGGCGCTGGGACGAACTCGCGATTTTGGGCGATTGTCAGGTGCTCGTTCCGATCACACCAACGCAGCGCCATCATATACCAATAGAGCGCTTCGTCGCTCCAATCTTCGAGCAGATATTGCTTTGCTGCGATGAGTTTATCTTCGGAAACTAAGGGCGGGCTCGGCTGCTCAATATCGAATCGGCGCAGGATCAAGCTTGAGTCAAAAACCGTATATTTGCCGAATGCAGCAACCGGGACTTTGCCGGTGTGGGGATTTAGCGTTTTTAACTGAGAAATACTGACATATTGTTGGCGCTCAAACGGTATTTTTTTGTATGATGCTGCCGCCACAACCTTTGTTACAAAGGGAGATACTGACGGGCCATAGATTTTGATATTTGAGCTTGTTGCCTCCCAGTCAGTGTTTAAGTCCATTTGTTTTATCCTCAGCGTGCTCAGACAAAAGCATCGCTTATGTCTTTCCGGGTCCTACAATCTTTATGCCAGCTTTTGCATCTACAACGCGTGGTAAAGGCGATCCGAATGAAAGTCCGCATTGGGTCGATTCTCCCCCTTGGGTCTCCGCCGACAAGCAGACATTAGTCGGCGGGCGAAGCGGAGGATTCACAGCCAT
>JAYTXQ010000095.1:0-6997 GCA_043742825.1 Caulobacteraceae bacterium
GTGTACGGCGTGGCCGATTTCCAACTGTCGCCACGTTGGTCGCTTAGTCTGGATGCGCGCCAGGAACAAAGAGATGCAAATCCCGTTATCTTCAGCTATTCGGGACCAAGGGTCGGTCTCACTGCAAAGGCGTCGTTCTAGGCGTTGAACGAAGGAGCTCATTGATGAATTTCCGCATGCCGCTTTTCGGGGCTTTGGCGGGTCTGGCGTTTCTGGCTACTGGAAAAGGTGCCCTGGCCCAATCTGCGGCTCCTGCCGCGCCGGTGGTCGTTGCCGCGAAGGTTACGAACGCCGATCAAACCTACGTTCTAGGTCCGGCCGATGTGGTCGAAGTCAGCGTGCTTGACCGCAAGGATTTCGCGGCCCGTAGTCGGATCGCAGAGGATGGGACAATTCAATTGCCCTTGTTGGGCAGTTTTTCTGCGACCGGGAAAACCACAGTGGGTTTGGCGGACGCCGTTGCCAAAGCGCTCGAAGCGGGCGGGTATTTTTCTAAACCGATCGTCAAGGTTGAGATCGTTTCCTTTGCCAGTCGCTATGTCACCGTGCTTGGAAACTTTGGCACGCCAGGCTTGTTGCCTGTGGATCGCGCCTATCGCCTGTCGGAGGTTCTGGCACGGGTTGGCGGCGTTCGTGAATCCGGCAGCGACTATATAGAATTGCGTCCGATTGACGGCCCGATGCGGTCCATTTCGATCAAAACCCTGGCGACGGGCGATGCGACCCAGGATCCTTATGTTGCGCCGGGCGATAAGATCTACAGCCCGAACGCGGAGCAGATCTATGTCTCCGGTCAGGTCGCGGTCCCCAACACCTATCGATTGGCCGAGGACATGACTGTCCGCCTGGCCATCGCCCGGGCCGGGGGGCTAAATGCGCAAGGGAGCGAGAAGAAAGTCACGCTCACGCGCGCGGGAAAAAAGATTAAGGTCAATCTTGAAACCAAACTTCAGGCAGGTGACGTCATCGTCATCGGCGAACGTCTGTTTTAAGCTGTATTTCCTGGGGAAAGCGATTTCATGAGCATTTTACAGTTCTTACGAATTTTCTGGGCACGCCGGATGTTGATCATCGGCGCAGCGATCAGTTGTCTCATCGGCGGACTGGTTTTGGCTCAACTCCTGCCGCCACGCTGGCAAGCCAGTTCACGCGTCCTACTTAACACCCTCAAGCCGGATCCAGTCACGGGTCAGGTGATCCAAGGTGCCGCGACCCGTGGCTTCGTCGCCACTCAGGCCCAGTTGATCACCGATTATGCCGTCGCCGGTCAGGTCGCCGACCAGCTCGGTTGGCTAAATGATGCTAATCTTTTGAACGCCTACAATTCCCGGTCGAAATCAGACACACGCGATTTTCGTCGCTGGGTCGCCCAGATCGTTATCGGCAATACCCGTGCGGGCCTTGTTGAGGGCAGCAACATTCTCGAAATCACCTATACGGCATCAAGAGCGGAAGAAGCTAAGAAGGTCGCTGATGCTTTACGCAAGGCTTATATGGATACGACACTCGCCTTCAAGCGCGAGGATGCGCAGCGGGATTTCGACTGGTTTTCCAGTCAGGCCGTCAAGGCGCAGGACGCGCTTGACCAGGCTGAAACTGCCAAGGTCCAGTATGAGCGTGAGAACGGCATCGTCATGGCGACCGATAAGCTGGACGCTGACAGCGCGCGTTTGCAATCCTTGGCGATCAATCCTGGTGTTTCGCCGCAAATCGCCCTGCCAACCCCTGGCCCGACGGCGTCAAGCGTGAAGTTGGGTGAGATCGATGCGGCAATAGCCGAGGCCTCCAAGACTCTTGGGCCTAACCACCCTGAGATTCAGTCCATGAAAACCAACCGCAAGGTACTGGCCACGATGGCTGCGCAGGAGACGTCTGCACAGCGAAAGGCTATCTCCGCGGTTCAGGCGGCGATGTCTGGGAATTCTGCCGCCATGCAAAAGGCAGTGGAAGAACAAAAGGCCAAAGTAATCGCAAGCGGTGGCAAGATAGGCAAACTGTCGCAATTGCAGGTGGATGTCGATCTGCGGCGCCAGGAGTACAATCACATCTCGTCGCGTTTGTCTGAGACGCGCGAACAGGCTGCTGTCGCCGATGCAGGTGTCACTCCTCTTGGCAGCGCTATCGTGCCAAAGGAACCTGTGTTTCCCAACTATACGCTAATAGTCCCCGGGTCTCTGTTTTTGGGAGCTGCGATGGGCACGTTGGTAGCTCTGCTGCTGGAATTGTTCTCACGCAAGGTGCGAGGTATGGAGGATTTGCGTGACTCGATTGACGCGCCAATGCTGGCCGTGATCGCCCCACCCAGGGACAAGCCTCGAGCATCGAAACGGTGGTGGGATCGCTTCGGATGGATCAAATTCAAAATGCCTAAAATCAGTTTTTGGCGCGCATCACGCCGCCGGGTCGCTGCAGTATGAGTGATATCCATTCCGAAATGACTGACACGCCGACGCTTGAGCGGCCAACCTCTGCGACAGCTGAGGACCCAGAGGGGTTTGCTCTCTCGTCCGCCTTGGTTGTGGTGTCTGAACCCGATAGTCGGGCGACCGAGGCATTCCGTGCCATGCGAACCCACATCATGGCTCAACACGTCAGCGAGGGGCGGCGCGCATTGGCCATTTGTGCCCCGAATATTGGGGTGGGGTGTACCTTCGTAGCCGCCAACTTAGCCGTGGCCATTTCTCAGGCCGGGGTGAAGACCATGTTGATTGACGCTGATATGCGTCGACCCAGTCTTGAAAACCTTATTCGCCCCCCGCACTCGACGAGTGGGCTGGCTCAGTGTCTGGACACTCCAGACTCGGAATTCGGCGACGCGATTAACCATGAAGTCCTAGCGAACCTCTCGATTATCTATGCCGGTGCGTCGGTCAGAACACCGCAGGAGCTGCTGGCTAGCGATAGGTTTAAAGATTTGATGGATTACTGCCTGCGTGAATACGACGTGACAATCGTCGACACGGCACCGGCTAATCTGTTTTCTGACGCTAGGCGGATTAGTACTGTCGTCGGCTACAGTTTGATTGTCGCTGGAAACAACAGCACTTATGTTGCCGATATCAGGACCCTTGCCGGTCAAATTCAGGCCGATCACGCTCAAGTGGTGGGCACTGTTTTGAATCAGGCTTAAGACGATGGCGGGGGCCACGATATCAGCGAATTCGCCGGGGCGTTCGCCCCTTATATCAGCATGGCCCCTTTTTCTGGGACTCGCCGTCCTGGCGATCCCGACCATGCTGCGCCTGGCCGTGCAGGACTGGTCGCGAGAGTTCGGTGCCTATGGGCCCATTGTTCTGGGCACGGGCGGGTGGTTGCTCTGGCGTGAGGGGGATATGTTGCGGCGCGGCGCGGCTCCTAGTTCGCCGATTTTAGTGACGATGATGATGATTCTTGGCCTGGCGAGTTACGTTTTTGGCCGGGCGTATGATTTTATGACGCTGGAGACTTTCGGTGTTTATGCCGTTGGCGTGACCATGCTCTACGCGAAATTCGGCGTTCAAGTCCTTTTGAAAACCTGGTTTCCGCTTATCTATCTCGCATTTTCAATACCGCCGCCCGGGTTCGTACTTGATGCGGCAACCGCACCGCTGAAACAGATGGTTTCGCTATTTGCCACAGACATTCTGCACGGTATTGGGCTTCCGGTTGCGCGCGCTGGGGTGATCATATTTGTTGCCCAATACCAACTGCTGGTGGAGGATGCGTGCGCTGGAATGAACTCAATCGTTGGTTTGATAGCGGTCGGCTTGCTTTATATTTACCTGTTGCGCGGTTCGAATTGGATATACTCGCTGGTTTTGACCGCTTTTGTCATACCTGTAGCTATTATCGCCAATACACTTAGGATAATGATTTTGATATTGCTCACTTATTATTTCGGTGATGAGGTAGGGCAAGGGTTTTTGCATTTTGCTGCTGGAATGTTCTTGTTTGCGACGGCGCTACTGCTTGTATTTAGCGTTGATAATCTGATTTTCCGCTTCTTCGGACGATCAAAGCGAGGTGCCGCGTGAACCGTCGGGACCTGATATTGGCTGGTGCCTGTGGCGTCGGTGCGGCAACCGCGTATGGGTTGATTCCGCGACACCACGTTTCGCTGCTGCACGATACTCCGTTGGAGGCAATCATACCTCGCACCTTCGGCCCCTGGCTGGCGCGCGATGTCGGCGATCTTGTCGCCCCAAAGACGGAGGATAGTCTGGCGGCGAAACTCTATAGTCAGACCGTGAGCAGAATTTACGCCGCGGGCAACGACGGCCCTCGTATTATGGTGTTGCTCGCCTACGGAGATACTCAAAGCGATGATCTTCAGTTACATCGACCGGAGGTCTGTTACCCTGCATTCGGCTTTGGGATTTCCGACAACCGTCCAACGTTTGTAGAGGCAGGGCCTGGGGTCGCGGTGCCGGGTCGCAGCTTGCTCGCACACCGGCCCGACCATCTTGAAAGTATCGTCTATTGGTCACGGTTGGGCGAGTATTTCCCATTGACCGGCACAGATCAGCAATACGCGCGATTGCGCACCGCTATGCGCGGTGACATCGCCGATGGCCTTCTCGCGCGTTTCTCAATGATTTCTGATGATCAGCGATCAACGGTAGGGATATTGAGCGCATTTGCAGGCGCGATGATTCGCGCCGTGGCCCCGGCGCACCGACCGGTATTAATTGGGACGCAAAGGGCAAACGCCCTCTCGATCAATAGGGTTTAGATGGGTGGATGCCGCATTATTCGGCATTGGCGAGGCCGGAATTGCCGCTACGTGGGACAAAGTGCCGCATGCGCGGCAGATATAATTGAATTTGAATTTTTCGCGTTCCGGCGAACACTCAATCTGACTAAAGGATTTAATGTTCATTCGGATTGATAAAACTGTTGACCACAGTTTGCGCGCTAATGGCGGGCATAAAACGGCTGACAGGCGAGGGCTGGCTTGAGTATGTCATCAATATCATCACAGTCGTGGAGCGATGATCCTGATGCCCCACTTGCTGCAGGGGCGGGGCGGGCGAGGGGGGCTTTGTTCAAACGTCTGATCGACCTGTTCGGGGCGATATCGGGTTTGATCGTCCTGTTTCCGATCCTGGTCCTTGTGTGCGGCATGATTGCATTGGAAACTCGCGGCCCCATTCTGTTTCGCCAGAGACGCACCGGTTTTCAGGGGCGAGCGTTCTCAATTTTCAAGTTTCGCACGATGCGTGTGCTTGAAGATGGTGCAACAATTGTTCAGGCGTCGCGCGGCGATGATCGAATAACCGATGTGGGCCGCTTTCTGCGTCGCAGCAGCATCGACGAACTGCCGCAATTGATCAATGTCGTCCTGGGCGAAATGTCGCTCGTCGGGCCCAGGCCGCATGCTTTGGCGCACGATGAATATTATGCGGCCGCGATCAGTAGCTATAACCAGCGCTTTCTGGTCAAACCTGGTCTGACGGGTCTGGCCCAGGTTTGTGGCCTGCGGGGTGAGACCGCTGAACTTTACGAGATGGAAGCCAGGGTCGAAAAGGACCTTGAATATATCCGTGAGTGGTCACTCTGGTTGGATATCAAGATCCTTGCACGCACTCTGCTCATTTTCGCCTTTCATCCAGCGGCCTACTGAACCGGCCCTGTTCGTTTAGGACCGGCGGCGGCAGCCGTGACCTCCTGGATCGCCGCGATTATGGCGTCCGGTCGGTCAAAGATCATCATATGTGAGGATCGGGCGACCATCTGGGCGCTGCCTCGTGATGAGTGAGCAGCGATCTGTCGGTGCAGGCCTGCCCACACCGCTTCAACGGCGGCGCGAGCGGGCTGAGGTGTTGTCACGTAGTCATCAGCGGCGGTAAGCACGACCAAAGGCATTGCGCCAAGGCTGGGGCGACCGGCCTCGACCTCTTGCGAGGTCGTCGTCAGCAGAGTTTGCAACTCGCTGATTTGAGTGCGCCAGGTGGCTGTTCGGATGGCCTGGCTGAGGCGGACGGCATAGACCTGCGCCGATATTCCAGGTTTCGGGGCGGGCGTACAGGTTTCAAGGCCCGGTGCGGTCGACGGCAGGGCTTTGCGCAGTGCAGCATCCAGACAGCGCTCGTTTTTGGCGATCATGGGGGCCAGCGACCCTGCCCCGGGGCCAAATAGGCGGGCCATGGCTCGGTCCTGATGCTCAACGGTTGGATCGATGAGAACCATGCCGACCACGTCATCTGGTCGGCGGTCGGCGAAGAGGCGCACATAAAGCCCTCCGGCGGAATGGCCAACCATCACAAACGGCCCTCGGATATCTGCCGCGCGCAAGGCGTCGTCCAGATCCTTGGCCACTGCAGCACCATCGCGGGGCAGGGGACCAGGATCGCTGAAGCCATAGCCTGCACGATCATAACTGCACGTCCTTTGCTGGCGCGCGATCGTGGGTTGTACCTTGTACCAGGCCAAGGATGTGGCGGCGTAGCCCCCCTCGAAAACTACTGTTGGCGCGCCCTGTCCCATGCAGCGCAGATTGATCTGTCGTCGATCAGGCAGCCTAACTAAGCGTCCAGGACGCGCATCAGGGTCGCTGGCAACGGGCGATTGAGAGCTTACAGCCCAGCCGCCTATGAACCCGCCGATGATCAGACCGCCGACAATTGCAGCGATGACATAGCTTTTCTGTCTCATGATAATTTCTCAACGCAGCATCGCGAGTCTTAAGGCCACATCAATGCGTCGCCAGTGGGCCTGACGCGTGAAGACTTTGCGCCTGGGTGTTGTCCTGGCTAGACTCTATGCGTTGGTGGGTAACAGATGCAGGCGTTGAACCTTTATCCAGTTTGGAAGGGTTGGTTCTGAACACGCGAGGATCGCCACAAGTTCAACGCCTACCTCGCCTCTGCTATCATCTGGCCTTGAGCGGTCAGCGGGTGGAA
Organism: Caulobacteraceae bacterium; assembly: GCA_043742825.1. Classification (GTDB taxonomy): domain Bacteria; phylum Pseudomonadota; class Alphaproteobacteria; order Caulobacterales; family Caulobacteraceae; genus Acaudatibacter. The sequence goes on from JAYTXQ010000095.1 coordinate 6,882, forward strand.
TTCGCCCATGAAGTGATAGTTCCCGACTTGCACCGGCCCGAGCGCAATGGTGATTTGACCGCCGGGAGTGACCAGTTTTTCAGTCATGAGATCGAGGCTGTCAAACTCTTCGGTTG
>JAYTXQ010000096.1:0-12707 GCA_043742825.1 Caulobacteraceae bacterium
GGCAGCGTACCTGAGCCCTCATCGTGGCTTATGATGGCGCTCGGCACCGGGTTCCTGGGTTCCGCGCTGCGCCTGCGATCGCGGCCCCAAGCGCGAGCGTCAGTTAGGTAGAATAAAGTCGTCACTTCCACGACCGTTAATTGCGGTGCGCGGGTATGTAGCGGTGCCAGCGGCTGTGAGATCGAGGCGCCGGCGCCACGTGCGCCGAACTTGCTTCCGAATCAAACTTGAATTCGCCCTACTTAGGGGGCAGAGGTGCAGGCTTAACCTCATGAGCTGGTCGGCTTTTGCGGGCAGAGCCGTTTGCCAGCGAAAACTGCCAAAAATCGGATACTGAATGTTCTCGTCCCTGTTCGGCGCCATTTCCAACGACATCGCCATCGATTTGGGCACGGCCAACACCCTTGTTTATCTAAAGGGCAAGGGGATCGTGTTGAATGAACCCTCGGTCGTCGCTCTGCGCACAGCCGGCGGACGCAAGACTGTTTTTGCTGTGGGGACCGAAGCGAAGATGATGCTGGGCCGCACACCTGGCCACATGGAAGCTATCCGCCCGATGCGCGACGGGGTCATCGCCGACTTTGAAGTGGCCGAAGAGATGATCAAATACTTCATCCGTAAGGTGCACAATCGCAAGGGCTTTACTCATCCTAAGGTGATCGTTTGCGTGCCTTCGGGTGCCACAGCAGTGGAAAAGCGAGCGATCCACGATTCCTGCCTCAACGCCTCGGCCCGCGCCGTCGGCCTGATGTATGAGCCCATGGCCGCCGCCATCGGGGCTGGCTTGCCGATCCATGAACCGACCGGCTCCATGGTCGTGGATATTGGCGGCGGCACCACAGAGGTGGCCGTGCTGTCGCTGTCGGGCATTGTCTATTCGCGCAGTGTGCGAGTCGGTGGCGACAAGATGGATGAAGCGATCACCAGTTATATGCGCCGCCACCACAACCTGCTGATCGGTGAGACAACGGCCGAACGGATCAAGAAGGAAATCGGCAACGCGCAAATGCCGGAAAATGACGGCCTGCACATCGACGTCAAGGGCCGCGACCTGATGCATGGGGTGCCCCGCGAAGTGCGGGTGACTGAACGCCAAGCCGCCGAGGCCATAGCGGAACCGGTCGCACAGATTGTCGAAGCGGTAAAGGCTGCGCTGGAAGCCACGCCCCCCGAACTGGCGGCCGATATCGCTGACAAGGGCATTATGCTGACTGGCGGCGGCGCATTATTGCGTGGCCTGGATCTGGAGATTCGCAACCACACCGGACTGTCTGTCACCGTGGCCGATGATCCGCTGTCCTGCGTCGCACTTGGCTGCGGCAAGGTGCTGGAACATCCCAAATGGATGAAGGGCTTGTTGGAAAACAGCCTGTTCTAGCTGGGCGTCACAGGGTCTGCCCTGCTCCAGAGCTTGATGCGGTTGCACGGGACAGATGCAAGCGTTGAATCAAGGTATTAACTTTTTTTCTAAAGCAGGACTCAGATTTTTGACGGTTCCGTTTAAAGTCATCCAGCTCTAGGGAGACTTTGAGTGTCCCTGCGCGATGGCCCGTTGGGCGACATTAAGCCCCCTGTACGGTGGATGGCCCTCGTCGCTTTGATCATTGCGGGCCTGGGTGCCGTCGCTCTGCTTTTTGGTGACCGCCGAGGCGAGTTCAGCTCTGGGGTTGAGGGCACGGTTCAGCGCGGTGCCGAGACGGTTATCCGCCCGGTTGCAGCGGTGCTGGCGGTCCCCGCCTCATGGCTAAGCAGCGAAGCCCAGGCGATTAGCGACTATCTCGGCGCGGCTTCGGAGAATAATGACCTTAGGCTCCAGTTAGCTCAGGCCCGGCACTGGAAAGACGAAGCTGTCGCATTGCGCGATGAAAATGCCCGCTACCGCGCCATGTTGTCGGTTAGAACCGACCCCCCCATTCCGCTGATCCTTGCCCGAACGATCCTGGACGCGCGGGGCCCTTTTGCCAGGACCCGACTGGCTGATGCCGGATCTGATCGCGGGGTAATCGAAGGCAATCCGGTCTTGAGTGAACATGGTCTGCTCGGCCGCATTGTCGGCGTGACCGGAAAGGTCAGCCGGATCATGTTGCTGAGTGACATTGAGAGCCGCACCCCGGTTCTGATCGCCCGCACCAATGGCCGCGCTATTCTCACCGGTGACGGGGGCCCAAATCCGACTCTGGGTTACCTGCGCTCAGCGCAGCCCGTGCGTGAGGGCGACCGGATTCTCACGTCCGGTGATGGCGGTGTCGTTCCGCGCGGCGTGCCGGTCGGTTCGGTTGTCAAAGGCTATGACGCGGAATGGCGCGTTGCCCTCGACAGTGATGCTGCGCCAATAGATTTCGTTCAGATCATGCTGTTCAAGGATTTCTCTCAATTGGTCAGCCCGCGCGACTTGTTGCCCGGCCAGCTACCGCCGACCACGACCGAAGCGCCCGCTCCGCCACATCCGCTCAGCCCCATTCCCGCGCCAGTTGCGGCCAAGCCATGATCGCCGCTGCGCCCCGGCCGATGAACCCGGCGTTGTGGATCGGCGGGCCGATATTGATCTGCTCGCTCGCCAGTCTGATCCTGGCCGCGCCGTTACGCATTTATGGCCTTGCACTGCCACAACCGGTTTTCGCCTTGGTGCCCGCCTTTGCCTGGGCGTTGATCCGCCCGTCGGTCTTGCCGCCCCTGGCCCTCTTCGTCTGTGGCCTGTTCCTGGACTTGCTTTGGGGCGGACTTCTGGGGCTTTGGCCGACCTGCCTGCTGGCCGCTTATGGGCCGATCTATTGGGCCAGAGCGAACCTCGCCGGCCGTGGGTTTTGGGTGCTGTGGCTAGGCTACGCGCTTGGCTGTGCCCTGGCATTGAGCCTGGGGGCCATAATCGTTGGTCTTCACGCCGGCGTCGGCGTCAACCTGGGTGAGTTGGGCTGGCAATTTTTGGTCACTTTGGCGCTCTATCCCTTCGCCTGGCGGTTGCTGATGCGTTATGAAGAGGCCGAGCCGCGATTTCGATGAGCACAAAACCCGCCATTTTCTTTGAAGAGGTCAATGAGCGCCAGGGCATGTTCCATCGGCGTGCGTTCTTGCTGGGCGGCTTGACCAGTGCTGGCCTGGTGGCTCTTGGCGGACGCCTAGCCTATCTCCAGGTGGTTCAGGCAGATCGTTACCGCCTGCTTGCCGAGCACAATCAGTTCCAGTTTGTTCTTACCCCACCACCGCGCGGGGTGATCGAGGATCGTTATGGTGTGGTCCTAGCTTCCAACCGCGCCGATTTTCGCCTGCTTCTGGCCAAACAGGAGCATGTGGATATCGAGGCTGTGCTGAACGATCTGGCCAAGCTTATTCCCATGGACGACGCGCGCCGCAAGCGCCTGGCAGCCGACTTTGATGATGCGCCGGCCAAGGTGCCCGTCGCCATCATGGAAGACATGTCCTGGGAGGATTTTTCCAGGGTCAATGTGCGCGCGCCAGAGTTGCCCGGGGTCACCGCCGACATGGGCGAGGTCCGGGTCTATCCGTTCGGTGCCGCTTTTGCCCATGTCATCGGCTATGTGGCTAAGGTGGGGGCTCGTGATGTCAGCAAAACAGGACCCAATGCCGATCCGATTCTGCTCAATCCTGGCTTTCGGATCGGCAAACAGGGTGTTGAAAAAGCCTATGATCTCAACCTGCGCGGGACACCGGGGGCGCGAAAGGTCGAGGTTGATGTCAAGGGCCGCGTCGTGCGCCACGACGCCGCCGGCGATGTTGCCGCCGCCGCTGGGGCGACGATCCGCCTGACCCTTGATGCCGATATCCAGAACCGGGCCATCGAGGTGTTCGGCGAGGACAGTGGTGCGGCAGTGATGCTCGATTGCCGTTCGGGCGATATCCTTTGCCTTTATTCCGCTCCCAGTTTCGACGCCAACCTGTTTGTCAAAGGCCTGACTGGACCGGAGTATCAGGCGCTCTCAACCCATGAGCGCAAGCCTCTGTTCAATAAGGCCCTGACCGCAACCTATCCTCCAGGCTCCACATTCAAGACCATGGTGGCGCTCGCGGCACTGGAAAAGGGCATCGATCCGACGGCGATTCACGTTTGCAACAAGGCCTGGGCCTGGGGTGGACGCGTCTGGCACTGCGATAAGGCTCACGGCGCAGTCAATATGCATGACGCCATCAGCAATTCTTGTGACATCTATTTCTACCAGACCGCGCTGGCGGTCGGTCCTGACCGCATCGCAGTGATGGCACGGCATTTTGGGCTTGGAGAAACCTTTGACATTGGCCTGCCGGCGCATGAACAAAAACCAGGCCTGGTTCCCGACACAGACTACAAACGCCGCACGTTCAAACACGACCCCATCTGGCATCCCGGCGAGACGCCCAGCATGGGCATCGGTCAAGGCTACGTCAGCGTCAACGCCTTGCAACTGGCGGTCATGACCTCGCGCCTGGCTAATGGGGTCAAGGCCTTGCAACCGCGCCTGATCCATTCCATCGGCGATGTCATCCAACCCTCGGGGGCGCAGGCAGCGGACCTGCCGGTAGCCAAGGAACACCTGCAATTTGTCCGTGACGCCATGGCTTCGGTGGTGACCAGTGGAACGGCAGCAGGTTCAGCTAATCTGGGCCTGGGACCGATCAAGATGGCCGGCAAGACCGGGACGGCGCAATCTCACGGCTATGGAGCAGGGTCTCGCAACATGGCGCATGCGGCCTGGGCCATGCGCGATCACGCCTGGTTCATCGCTTTTGCGCCCTTCGACGATCCCCGTTACGCCCTCAGCGTCCTGGTCGAGCACGGCGGGTTTGGTGCCGCCGCCGCCGCGCCCAAGGCCCGGGAACTGCTCAGAGTCGCCCTGCTCAAGGACAGTCAGGTGCGGGCGCGTATTGTTGAACCCTCATGACGCTTGGGAACTTTACCGGGCAGGGGGATCGCGGCCGGCTGACCTCAAAGATATCGCAGCTGGACTGGCGTTTAAGCTTTGTTCTGGCGGCCATCGCTGGAGCCGGTGGCCTGATGCTGTATTCGATTAGCGGTGGGTCATGGTCGCCTTGGGCGGGACGTCAGCTGATCTTGTTTGTGGTCTGTTTCGTCGCGATGGTGCTGATGGCCCTGATCGACCTTCGGGTTTGGTTTGCCATGGCCTATCCGGTCTATGCGGGCGGACTTCTGCTCCTGCTGGCGGTCGCAGTGTTTGGCCATTCCAGTCTTGGCGCACGCAGGTGGCTCGACCTGGGGCCAGTCCGACTGCAACCCTCCGAAATCATCAAGATTGGTCTGGTTTTGGCCCTGGCCCGATTTTATCAGGCTCGGCGCGCCCGCGAGGCCCGTTTTTCATGGTGGCTGCTGGTGCCTGCCGTAATGATTGGCGCGCCTGCGGCCCTGGTGGCGCGGCAACCTGACCTCGGTACCGCCATCCTGATCGCTGCTACCGGAGTTGGCATGATGATTCTGGCTGGCCTCAGCCTGCGCCTGGTCGCGGGAGGCCTCGTCGGTATCACAGCCATTGTGCCCCTGGCATTCCAGTTCATCCTAAAGCCTTATCAGCGGGATCGATTGCTCACCTTTATTAACCCCGAGGCTGACCGTAGTGGGGCGGGCTATCACATCATCCAGTCAAAAATCGCTTTGGGTTCAGGGGGTCTTCTCGGCAAGGGCTTTGGACTGGGCACCCAGAGCCAGCTTAACTTTCTGCCGGAAAAATCCACCGATTTCATCTTTGCCTCACTGGCTGAGGAATTTGGCTTTGTTGGCTGCGCCACGATCCTGGTTCTCTATGCGGCGGTTATTATTATGGCCTTGCGTGCCGCGTCCCTGGCCCACAGCCATTTTGGCCGACTGTCTGCCGCCGGTGTGACCATTACCTTCGCCCTGTGTGTCCTGATTAATGGGGCTATGGTCATGGGTCTGGCCCCTGTGGTCGGGGTGCCGATGCCCCTGCTTTCCTACGGCGGCACAGTAATGATCACGATGATGGTCGGTTTCGCCCTTGTCCAGGCGGTGCGCGTTCATCGGTATGCCGAGGTCGCAAGCGGTATGGGCTCGCTGGTTTAGTTCAGCCAGCGTCATTTCGAACGGGGAACTTTTATGTTTCCTTTATCCCGCAAGCGCCAATGAGCCGGCGAGCCTTTACACGCCAGTAGGCTAGTTATTTTGGCTTCCATCAGCGGGAGCTTTGCCATGGATCTGATCTTCCTCGCCCTTGGCCTTGGGCTGTTTGCGGCTTTCGGTCTCTATACAGCCTGTCTGAGACGGATCTGATCATGCTCACGAACCTCCTCTGGGCCGCCGGTGCCCTTGGCGTGAGCCTATACATGCTTGTCGCACTCGTGCGTCCAGACAAGTTCTAGGGCTTAAGTTATGGACATATCGGGATGGGCGGAGATCGCCTTTTCATTGACCCTAGCCCTGGTTTTGAGCTGGCCCCTGGGTCTCTATATGGCCCGAATCTGGCAGGGACAGGCAACATGGCTCGACCCCGTTATCGGCCCAGTTGAGCGCGGTTTTTACCGGCTGGCGGGCGTAGATCCCACCAAAGGCCAATCCTGGACCACCTATGCTCTGGCCCTGCTCGCATTCAATGCTGCGGGGTTCGTCGCCTTGTACGGGATCCTGCGCTTGCAGGACCGATTGCCGCTTAATCCGGGTCATTTCGCTGCCATGAACCCGCATCTGGCGTTTAACACGGCGATCAGTTTTGTCAGCAATACCAATTGGCAGTTCTATTCAGGCGAAAACGCCGCCAGTCATTTGTCGCAGATGGCTGGTTTTACCGTTCAGAACTTTGTCTCCCCGGTCATGGCCATGGCCGTGGCTGCCGCCCTGGCGCGGGCTTTCGCTGCCAATCGCGGCACCACCCTAGGCAATTTCTGGGCTGATCTGGTGCGCAACACGCTTTACATCATGCTTCCTCTGGCCATGGTCCTGGCCCTGGTGCTGGCCGCCCTGGGGGTCCCGCAGACCCTGCTTGGACACGTGGATGCGGTAGGCTTGGAGGGTGCGAGGCAATCTATTGCTCTGGGTCCCGTAGCCAGTCAGGAGGCGATTAAGCAGCTTGGTACTAATGGCGGTGGCTTTTTCGGTGCCAATTCGGCACATCCTTTTGAGAATCCCAGCGCCTGGACCGACCTGATAGAGATTGTAGCCATGCTGGTCGTGGGCTTTGCCTGCGCTGTAGCGTTTGGCGTGATTGCCGGGGCCCGAAAAGACGCCCGAGCGCTGCTGGCCGCCATGGTTCTGATCCTGGGAGCGGGCGCGGCAGGGGTTTACGTCGCTGAGACACGGGCCACACCGGCGCTGATGGTCGCCCACGTTGCACACACCCCTAACATGGAGGGCAAGGAAGTTCGCTTCGGTGCTGCCTCTAGCTCACTTTTCGTCGCCGTGACCACTGGGGTCGCCGACGGCGCGATCAACGCCCAGCATGAAAGCCTGACCCCTTTAGGTGGCGGCGTGGCGATGTTCCTTATGCAATTGGGTGAACTTGCACCGGGCGGCGATGGTTCGGGCCTCTACGCCATGGTCCACATGGCCCTGTTAGCTGTGTTTATCGCCGGCCTGATGGTTGGCCGCACGCCCGAGTATCTGGGCAAAAAGATCGAAGCGAGGGAGATTAAGTACGTCATGCTCTCGGCGCTGATCATGACCATTGCCATACTTGGCTTTGCCGCTGCTGCAGCTGTGCTTCCGATGGCACTGAAGGGGCTTTCCGCGTCGGGGCCTCATGGCCTATCGGAAATTCTCTACGCCTACACATCCGCCACCGCCAATAACGGTTCCGCATTTGGCGGCCTCACCGGCAACACGCCCTGGTGGGATACGACCATGGGGATTGCCATGGCCATCGGACGCTATGGCTATGCCATTCCCGTTTTGGCCGTAGCAGGCTCGCTGGTCAGCAAGCCCAAGTTGGCCCCCACCGCCGGGACCCTGCCGACCCATGGGCCACTATTTATCGGTCTGCTGATTGGGGTGGTGCTGATCCTTGGCGGATTGCAGTTCTTCCCCGCCCTGGCCCTTGGCCCGTTAGTCGAGCATTTCCAGATGCTCGCCCTCACCGCACACTGATCTGGCAAGGAAGTTCACGCCATGGCCCCCACAGCTAAGCTTAACTGGCCCGGCCGCAGCGTCCCACAGGGACCGATGCTGCGCCGCGCGGGGCTCGACGCCTTCGCCAAACTCGATCCGCGCAGACTGACCGGCAACCCGGTCATCCTGGCTACCGAAGTGGTCGCGGTTCTGTCCACAATATCGCTTCTGCAAGCGGTTCAACAACACGCGCCCGTGCTCTTTGCCTTGCAGATCGCTCTGTGGCTGTGGGCCACCGTCTTGTTCGCCAACTTCGCCGAGAGCGTAGCCGAGGGTCGTGGCAAGGCGGCCGCTGACAGCCTGCGTGCAGCGCGTGTGACAACACTGGCCAAGCTTATCGTCGACCCCGGCTCGGGTCTGACGGTGCCGACCGCCTCGCACAAGCTGGTAGTCGGTGATGTCATCCTGGTTGATGCCGGCGAGGTGATCGCCGCCGACGGCGAAATCATCGAAGGCATGGCGTCAGTCAATGAATCGGCGATTACTGGCGAGTCGGCCCCGGTCATCCGCGAGAGCGGCGGCGACCGCTCAGCAGTCACAGGCGGCACCACGGTGGTTTCCGACTGGTTAAAGGTGCGCGTCACATCTGGCCCTGGCACAAGCTTTCTGGACCGGATGATTGCCATGGTCGAGGGGGCTAACCGGCGTAAGACACCCAACGAAATCGCTCTGGCTGTACTTCTGGCGGGCCTGACCCTGGTATTCATGATTGCCGTGGTCACCCTGTTGGGACTGGGCCAATATTCTGGTGTCAAGCTTGACCCCCTGGTGTTGGGGGCCCTGTTCATCTGTCTGATCCCAACCACCATTGGTGGTTTGTTGTCGGCGGTGGGTATTGCCGGCATGGACCGCTTGTTGAAAGTGAATGTGCTGGCGACGTCAGGTCGGGCGGTTGAGGCGGCCGGCGATGTCGATACCCTGTTGCTCGACAAGACCGGTACGATCACCTTTGGTAACCGCATGGCCACCGAAGTCATTGCCGCGCCAGGCGTTCCGGACGACCGCGCTCTGCGCGCCGCCGTTATGGCCTCCTTGGGCGACGAGACGCCAGAAGGGCGGTCGATCCTTGAATTGGCGCGCGAGTCCCATGGATTGGTCGAGGTAAAGCCCGCAGATGCTCTGACAATCCCATTCAGCGCCCTGACCCGCTTCTCCGGCCTCGACAGCGGCGGTTCAACGTGGCGCAAGGGTGCCGTAGATTCGATTTACCGTCTCGTTGGCCTGACGTCGAGCGACGTTCCGAGCGAGGTTTCATCGGCGGTTGACAGAATTTCCCGGCAGGGGGGCACTCCCCTGGCTTGCGCGCAGGATGGTCAGCTCATGGGCATTATCCATCTCAAGGACGTCGTCAAGCCCGGTGTAAAAGAACGCTTTGCCGACCTGCGCCGCATGGGTCTGCGCACCATCATGATCACAGGGGATAATCCCACCACCGCCGCAACCATCGCCTCGGAGGCCGGGGTCGATGACTTTCTGGCCGAGGCGACACCAGAAGACAAATTGCGCCTTATCCGTGAAGAGCAGCAAAAAGGCCGCCTGGTCGCCATGTGCGGGGACGGGTCCAACGACGCTCCGGCACTGGCCCAGGCTGATGTCGGCGTGGCGATGCAAACCGGAACACAGGCGGCGCGGGAAGCGGGGAATATGGTCGATCTGGACAGCGACCCGACAAAACTGATCGAGATCGTCGAGGTGGGCAAACAGCTGCTGATTACCCGCGGCGCGCTGACCACTTTTTCTATCGCCAATGACGTCGCCAAATACTTCGCCATCATCCCCGCCATGTTCATGGTCTCCCTGCCGGCGCTCGGTGTGCTCAATGTCATGCATCTGGCCAGTCCGCAGAGCGCCATCCTGTCGGCGGTCATCTTCAACGCCCTGATCATCGTTGCGCTGATCCCGCTGGCCCTGAGTGGGGTGAAGTACAGGGCCATTGGCGCGGCCAAGCTGCTGTCGCGCAATCTGTTGATTTACGGCCTCGGCGGCATTGTCGCGCCTTTTGTCGGCATCAAACTGATTGACCTGATCATCCACGCAACCGGCCTCGCCTGAGGCGATTTAAACAAATAGGCAGACCCATGATCTTGCAACACCTTCGCCCAGCCGTTGTGATGACAGTGCTGTTCACGGCCACGCTGGGTCTCGCCTACCCCTTGGCCATGGCCGGGTTCTGCGGCTTAGCCTTTCCGGATCGGGCGCACGGCAGCCTGATACGCGACAGTTCCGGTCGCGTTATTGGCTCCAGCTTGCTCGCTCAGGGGTTTTCCAGACCTGAATATATGCATCCGCGGCCCTCCGCCGCCGGCACCGGCTATGATCCGATGAACTCAGGTGGCTCAAACCTCGGCCCCCTGGACCCCAAGCTGATCGCGAGGGTGAAAACAGACGCGGCGATCCTCGCCAAGGAAGCGCCCGGCGTAACGATTCCCTCCGATGCAGTGACGACATCTGCCAGTGGTCTGGATCCCGACGTATCGCCACAAAATGCCCAACTCCAGGTCCCGCGGATCGCGGCAGCCAGAAGCGTGACGAGGACCGCTGTCCAGGCCGTGATCCTTGCGCAAACTCGTGGTCCAGCTTTGGGTTTTTTAGGCCAGCCGCACATTAACGTCCTGGAAGTGAACCTGGCTCTCGACGCCCGCTATCCGAAGGTTCAACCTAGCGTGCAATGACGCCTGACGAACTCTCCCGACCTGATCCGGACGCGCTTTTGGTCCAGGCCAAACGCCTGGGCCGAGGCCAACTGAAAGTCTATCTGGGCATGGCCCCGGGGGTCGGCAAGACCTATGAAATGCTTAGCGCCGGGGCCCGTCGCCGCGCCGAGGGCGTTGATGTGGTTGTTGGCGTGGTCGAAACCCACGGTCGCCAGGAAACCCAGGCACTACTGGACGGCCTGGACGTCATGCCCCGCGAGCCGATACGCTATCGCGAGCGGCAACTCATGGAATTTGACCTCGACGCTGCGCTTACACGCCGGCCGAAACTTCTTCTGGTGGATGAATACGCTCATTCCAATGCACCAGGCTCGCGCCATCCCAAACGCTGGCAGGATGTTGAGGAACTGTTAGCTGCGGGTATCGATGTCTGGACCACGCTCAACGTCCAACACCTGGAAAGCCTCGTAGATGTCGTGTGGAAAATTACCGGCGTCCGCGTGCGTGAGACCGTGCCGGATTCGGCCCTCTCGGCGGCGGACGAAATCGAGCTGGTGGACCTGACCCCGCAAGAGCTGCGCGAGCGCCTGCATGCCGGCAAGGTTTATGTGCCGCAGACTGCACAACTCGCTTCTGCCAACTTCTTTAAACCCGAGAACCTGACGGCATTGCGCGAACTGGCCTTGCGCCGCACCGCGCAGACGGTGGACGATCAGTTGGTCGGTGCTATGCGGCGGGGCGGCATCGACGGCCCGTGGGCGGCGGGCGAGCGCATCCTGGTCCTTGTGGCTGGCGATCCGTCGGCGAACGCGCTAGTCCGTGCTGGTCGCCGCCTGGCCGACTTGATGATGGGCGCGCCATGGACGGTAGCGCATGTAGAGCGACCGAACCGCGCCACAAGCGATCTGGCGTCTGCCGCACGTGTAATCGAAGCGTTCAAGGTCGCAGAGCAACTGGGTGCGGACACCATCGTTCTGACTGGTGATGATATGCCGCAGACCGTTCTGGCGTTTGCGCGACGCAACAATATCACCCAGATCGTCATGGGCAAATCTGTCGACAGGCTCTGGCGGATTATCGTCGGGCGCTCGCTTGATCTGGCTATGTTGAAACACTCAGGCGATGCCGCTTTGCATTTCGTCGGGACAGGCGCGCCTGAAGCCCTGGCAGCTACGCTTCCGGTACAGAAAAACCACAGGCGATGGCGCGACTACCCTAGCGCAGCAGCCTTGGTGGCTTGCGCTGGCACCATTGCCTGGACCATCGATCAATATGCGCCGGGAGCCAATCTCGGTATGATTTTCCTCGCCAGTGTCCTTGTGGCGGGCGTGGCTTTGGGTTTGCGTCCAGCTCTGGTCGCGGCGGCCCTCGCCATCGCGGTGTATAATTTTTTCTTTCTCGAGCCGCGGTTCTCTTTCGTCATTGGCCATGCTTCCGACGTACTCACCTTCGCGATTTTCATCGCCGTTGCGGGCGTCACAGGCTGGCTCACGGGACGCGTGCGTGACCAGGCGAAGCTCTCCTCAAGCCGGGCCTCGGTGGTTACGGCGCTCCTGGCCGCAAGCCGCCGCCTGTCAGGTGCCGCTACGCAACTAGAAACGGCCCGGGTCCTTGCCGAACAGGCTTCCGCCGCCAGTGGCACGCGGAGTGTGGTGCTCTTGTCTGAGGGCGAAGCTCTAAAGGTAATTGCCAGTGCACCCGGCGAAGTGATGCTCTCAACCTCCGACACGACCGCCGCGACCTGGGCATTCGACAAGCGCGAGGCCGCCGGTGCCCAGACCGGCACATTGCCGCAAATCGGCTGGACGTTCAGCCCGCTGATCGGGGTAAACGGATGTGTCGGCGTGGCTGGCGTTGAGACCGCATCGGGCAGCATCCCGGAGTCGCAGTCTTTGATCCTGGCGTTACTTGACCAAGGCGCTGTTGCACTCGAACGCGCTCGTCTGGCGGAAGTCGCCGTGGAAAACGAGGCGCTGCGCCGCTCAGACAAACTG
>JAYTXQ010000097.1:0-11007 GCA_043742825.1 Caulobacteraceae bacterium
GGCTCCGCCCGTCCTACGCCTCAAGCCCCGAAAAACAACCCGCCAGAGGGGTCCCTTTTGCATGCCGATAGGGGGTCCCGATTGGATGCCGATTGACAACTTCGCGCCTACAGTCGGTTCTATCTGGTGCTCGACCGCATCGCGACTGCCCAGCCCCAAGAGGAGGCCGTCTGGACCACCTTGTTCGGACTGGCCGGTCCCGGTCGCCCGTTCGACGCGGAGGACGCGCCCGTTTATCGGCAGGCGATCGGTGAGGCCCGTGAGCTAAACGGGCTCATCTCCGGTTTCGGCGTTCGAGCACAGCAAGCTGTTGAAGCCTACCACCTGACTTACGATAAAAAGATGTTCGAGGAGCGCGTCGCAGCCGTAAAGAAAGCGCGGCTGTTGTGCGGAACGCCCACCGGCGTGCCTCCGGCGACCTATGGAGCGGCTCCCGCTTTTGACTTCGCGAGAGTGGCGCGAGAGCACCCGACAAAATAATCTGGCGAAATTTTTTGTTTGCAGGGGCTGACCCCGAACTCACCGTTCAAGCGGGCGGCCGAACAGGCTACGGAGAGTCCGGGCAGACTTGAGACGGGCACCGCGAGCGTCAGCGGGCCCCGGAGGGGAGTTGCGGATTCATCGAACCGTCTCCTTCTCTTTGGGTGCCGACACGCGGCGCGTTTTGGTCTCGGCCTTCGGCTTGGGCAGGAGTCGGAAACGCGTTTGGCACCATGCGTAATCAATGCCTACATCCAGCAGCGCATCGGAACGTCCGCATGGGCAGGCAAAGTCCATAACTGCAGCGACACGGTAGGTCTCCCCGGCTCGCAGGGGCACCGGCCTGCCCGTGACGTGGTTCGGGGCGGCGTTGACGCATAAAACAAGATCGCCTGGGCCGACAGCGTCGCTCATAGCGTCCACCCATAGACGGGATATGTTGGTATGGCGAGCAGTGCCAGAAGCCGACACGCGCACTACTCCCGCAATCGGACGTTCGCCGCGTCGAATAAAAATGTCCGATGCTTTCGCCAAGTTAAAAGGGGAGACTCTACACAGCTGCAATAGCGGCGATTGAAGCTCGGGCAGCGTAAGGTTTCGCCGGCAAAAGAGCTGGTATCGACCGCCTACCGCAGCTATCGGGTGATAAAGGCTTAGGAGACGTTCATTGCGACCGACCGTGTATGGGCTTGAGCTGGATTTTCAGACCCGCTGCTCGCATTGGAACGGCCTGCTCGACATAATTGCGATAAAGATGCGGTGCTGCGCGACATATTACGCCTGCCGCCAGTGCCACGACGCTTCGGAGCAGCACCCGGTCCTGGTCTGGCCTCAAGACGAATGGAATGAGAGCGCCGTCCTCTGTGGAGCCTGCCGGCAAGACCTCACCGTAAACGCTTACCTAGCTTGTGGAAGCCATTGTCCCCGATGTGGCGCAGGTTTCAATCCCGGCTGCCAGAAGCACCACCACCTCTACTTCGCGGCAATTGAGGCGACCTGTAGTTGACCTGCAGGCGTGCGCCGTCGGTCGAGGCGTGGCGTCCGTCTTCTACCCTTCTTAGTAGTTGCCCCCGGCTGCATTCATGCAGAGCCTGGGACCTTGTCCTCCGCCGCCAGCCGCTCTTCGGCCTCGGCAACCATAGCCTGGAAGCGGGGGTCCTCGCGCAGGGGATCAAGGTCGGGGTCGATCCTGGCGTGGGCGATCTCAGACTGCGTTATGCCGGCCAAATAAGGGCCGAGCAGATCCAGCGCGCCATCGATATCCTTGAGGTGGGCGCTGAGCGAGCAGGCGAGATTGTAGCGCATAATTGTGTTATCCGGATCGATAAGTACCGCGCGGCGGGCCCAGTCCTTGGACCGATCACGCTCCCCCAGAGCGGCAAGGCCGCCCGCTCCCATGGCCAAGGCCGAGCCGTTGCTCGGCTCTCGCGCCAGGCTTTTTTCGGCCCGCTCGACCACTATCGTCGCCGCCCGCCGGACGTTCTCGGGATCACCGAGAGCGGTGTAGCAGGTGACCAGCATCGCCGCGCATCCCACCTCAGTCTCCATAAGCACCGCCGCCTTCTCGTAGTAGCGCGCGGCGTCCTCTAGGCGCTGCTGACGGAAGCGAATATCTCCCGCCGTGTCATTGGCTTCGTAGGACTCGGGGTCCAGGCGCAGAGCGGTTTCGATCTCGATGTCGGCCTCGTCTCGCCGGCCGCTTTCCGCTAGGTATTGGGCCTTGACGGCATAGGCCTCGGCGAGGCCCGGATCGAGCAGGATGGCCCGCTCGGCGGCGGCCAGGCCGCTTTCAGCCGAGCGTCGATAGGTGAAATGCAGGCTCCGCTGCGCGCGCGCCATCAGGGCCCAAGCCCGGGCATAGCTCTCGTCTATGGCTATGGCGGCCTGGCAAAGACGCACGATCGCCTCTTGCCGTCGGCTATCGCCTTCGTTACCGCTCATCAGATATCGCCGCGCCATCAGAAAGAGGTCGTAGGCCTCGGCGCTGTCGGTGCCGCGCCGCTCAATGGCCTGCTTCTCCTGCGGCAATAGCTTCAGTTTCAGGGCCTTGCAGATGGTCTCGCTGATCTCGTCCTGCAGGGCGAAGATATCGGCGAGGTCGCGGTCGTAGCGCTCGGCCCACAGGTGGTTGCCGGTAGCGCCGTCGATGAGCTGGGCGGTGATCCGCACCCGGCCACCGGCCTTGCGCACGCTGCCCTCCAGCACATGGCTGACGTTCAGCTTGCTTGCCACCTCGATCACCTCGACAGCCTTGCCCTTGAACGTGAAGGCTGTGTTGCGAGCGGTCACCTGCAAGGCCGAGACCTTGGAGAGATCGGTGATGATGTCTTCGCTGATGCCGTCGCTGAAATATTCCTGTTCTGCATCGCCGCTCATATTGGCAAAGGGAAGGACGCAGACGGAGAGCTTGGGTGTGGTTCTGGAAGTGGCGGACGTCGCGGGCACGCCTTTGGCTCCAACGAGATCGGCAATACTGGCCACCACCTTTCGCCAACCGCCTGCGTTGGGGTCGCCAGTCCAACCCGCCATATCGGCGCACTGAATAGTGTCAAAGGGCATCGGCAAGCGGGTCGTGTCGAGGCTGATTTGCACCAGTTTGCGGTCCTCGCGGGCGCGATTGGCTTCGGAAATCACCCACTGCGACTTCACCGCCTGCTCCGACCAGATCACTACGACGGCCTTGGCCGCCTTCAGCCGCTCCTCAATCACCTCTGCGTAAGCCCGGTGCGCCGGAAGTTCGTCGTCCCGCCAGACGCCATAGCCCAGCGCCCGCAAAGACTCGGCGATCTGTTTTGCCTGAGCCTCTGTCGAGCGGGCGTAGGAGATAAAGATATCGCTCAAGCGTGTGCCCCTAGATATCTATGACCCTATCGATACCCCTCCTCGCCAAGCAAGCGAAAAGCTCACCAGCGGCGTAGAGCCCTAACAGCGGGGTCTGTTGTCTTCCGTGGCAAGCCAATGGGATTTGGTGATTTTGCCTGGGGGTACAGGGCCGCTACGAGCGCGCGTAGAGCAAGCAGCGCTTCGTGTGCCCCGTTGGCCTCACCCTTTTCGAAGTCTTCGCCGCTCATCCCCATGGTGTTGGTCACGTGCGCCAGGCAAAGGACGCGGCGGTGCTGAGCGGCGGCGAAGGCGTAAAGGGCGGCGGCTTCCATTTCGACGCCCAGTATCCCCATCGCCCGCGCCGCTTCGACCGCACGTTCGGTTTCGCGAAAGGGCGCGTCGGTTGTCCAGCTGGCACCCACGTGGAAGGCAATATCGGTCTGGCGCAACGCGACCGTTGCCGCCGCAACCAATGCGGCGTCAGCCTCAGCGAAGGCACCGGGCGGCACGTAGTGATGACTGGTCCCCTCATCCCGGAGTGCCCGATCGATGATGACGAAATAAGGAGGGGGACCGGCCGAGACAATCTGTCCCGCCGACGTCAGACTGATCAACAGTTCGCAGCCTGCGGCGAACATCTGCTCGGCGACCAGGACGGCATAGGGTGCCCCCACCGCGCATCCGACGATGCCCACCTCGCGATCGCCCAAGTGAAACCGGTCGAGTTGCGAATGGTAGCAGGGCCAGGTCGCACAAGGCGTGGCCTGACCGGTCCGGCGCAGGTGACGAACAATGTCTCCATCGGGATCCAGCACACAGGCAGCCGGGACGGGCGCAGTGGCCAGGGCCTTCTGCCGCCGGGCCTCCCGGATCAGGGCATCAGGGTGAAAAACCGACGGGTCATCGGGTGCCTTGTGGTTCAACAGCGGTGAGGGGCTGGTTTTGCCCATGCGGATCGATACTTCCTCTCAAGCGGCCACTACGGACCTGGAACAGTAAGGGCTGTCTCTGCTGGCGAACAGATCGTCGCGAAAACTATCGCCAATGTTGGACTTCCGCTTCCCTGGCTTCGCCGGGTCCTGCTTATCTGGTGAACAGGTTTACAAAAACGACAGACTGTGTCACGGCGTGGTTGCGAGGATGGGGCTATCGTGTGCATGTTCGGCCCGCAAAATCAGGGAGGTTACCACAATGGCAGGACGGTATTTCGATGACTTCGAAATCGGACAGACCTTCGTGCATGAGATCAGGCGCACTGTCACTGACGCCGACAACATCCAGTTCTCAGCCATGACGTATAATCCTGCCGCGATCCATATTGATCACGAATATGCCAAGGGTACAGAGTTTGGCCGACCTTTGATGAATTCCATCTTCACGTTGGGCCTCGTCGTCGGGCTGTCGATCCAGGACACAACCCTGGGAACCACGGTGGGCAATCTCGGTTTTGATACGGTGACCTTCCCCAAGCCGGTGTTCGCAGGCGACACATTGAGGGCCGAGACAACCGTGGTCGCCGCCCGGCCCAGCAAGTCTCGCCCCGGACAGGGAATTGTTACCTTCGAGCACCGCGGATTGAATCAACGCAACGAAGTGGTCGCTCTGTGTCGTCGCAACGCTCTGATGATGGGGAAGCCGGCGTGAGGCTGCGCTCGCTGTTGTTTGTTCCCGGTGACAGCGACCGCAAGTTCGTTAAAGCCGTTACGATTGGCGCTGACGTGCTGATCCTGGACCTTGAAGACTCCGTTGCGCCACCGATGAAAGCCCGTGCCAGAGAGATGGTAGTCGACCGTTTGGGGGACCGAGCGCCGCGCGACTGGTCGTTTTTTGTCAGGCCCAACCCGTTTGATACCGGCCTGACATTGGAAGACTTGGCTGCTGTAGTGAAACCGGGCCTGGACGGCCTGTTGATCCCCAAGACCGATAGCGCTGAGGATATCGTTCGTATCGGTCACTACCTAGACGCACTAGAAATTCGCGCCGGTATGTCACCTGGTACGGTAAAGATTGCGGTGGTCGCCACCGAAACTCCGACAGCTATGTTTACCCTCGCAAGCTATACGCCCGCGCATCCGCGTCTGGTGGGGCTGACCTGGGGGGCCGAAGATTTGAGCGCGGCGATTGGTGCCACTAGCGCGCGGGATGCGGACGGTGGCTGGACTTTCCCCTATCAGATCGCCCGGGCTCAGTGCCTGTTCGCCGCTGCGGCCGCTGGGGTTGCACCGCTCGATACGCTCTACGCTGATTTTCGCGACACTCCTGGCCTAGAGCGCAGTTGTCGCGAGGCCCGGCGCGACGGCTTCACTGGCCGGATTGCCATCCACCCCGACCAGGTCGCGACCATCAATACCTGTTTCAGCCCATCACCGCAGGAGGTTGTAGAGGCGCGCGCCATAGTCGCCGCATTCGAGGCGCAGCCGAATGCTGGAACCCTTGGAATCAACGGCAAGATGTACGACATCCCCCACCTCAAAGCGGCGCGCAAAACGCTCGCCGCGGCTGCGTGAGACACCCATGACCGAGCCCCGCCTCCTACCGAACGAAGACGATCTGGACGCCATTCGTCAAGGCGTCCGCGCTGTTGTCAGCCGTTTTGACGATGCCTATTGGCTGTCCCGCGACGAAGACGGGGTCTTCCCGCATGAATTTCATCAGGCCATGGCCAAGGCGGGATGGTTGGGCATAACCATGCCCGAGGCCTACGGAGGCGCGGGGCTTGGCGTCACTGAGGCTGCGGTAATGATGCACGAGATCTCCAGCCACGGCGGAGGTATGGCGGCGGCCTCGTCGGTGCATATCAACCTGTTTGGCCCGCATCCGATCGTGGTCAAAGGAACTGACGAACAAAAGGCCCGCTGGGTGCCGCGCCTGATCAGTGGTGAGGATCAGTGCTGTTTTGGCTTCACCGAGCCCGACGCCGGCCTCAATACCACCCGCATCACCACCTTCGCCGAAAAGGTTCCTGGCGGCTATCTGGTCAAGGGACAAAAAGTCTGGACCTCAACCGCCCAGGTGGCCAACAAGATCATGCTGCTGACGCGAACGACGAAATATGAGGACTGCGCCAGGCCCACTGATGGCATCACGATCTTTTATACTGACCTTGATCGCAGCAAGATCGATGTGCGCCGCATCCCCAAAATGGGCCGCAAGGCGGTAGACTCCAATGCCGTCTTCATCGACGGCCTTTTTATCCCAGAAGCCGACCGCATTGGCGAAGAGGGCAAAGGCTTTTCCTACATTCTCCACAGCCTCAACCCTGAACGGATCCTGATCGGTGTCGAAGCTGTAGGGATTGGCCAGGACGCCCTGCGCCGGGCAACAAGCTATGCGCGCGAACGCGTCGTTTTCGACCGGCCGATCGGCCAAAATCAGGGCATACAGCACCCTCTTGCAGAGTCTTGGATGTATCTGCAATCGGCTTGGCTGATGGCGATGAAAGCGGCGGAACTCTATGATCAGGGCCTTCCTTGTGGGGCTGAGGCCAACAGCGCCAAGTTCTTGGGGGCCCGCGCCGGGCACGATGCCTGCTGGCAATCTATCGCCACCCACGGCGGCTTCGGCTATGCAAAGGAATATCATGTGGAGCGCCTGTATCGCGAGGTGGCCGTCACCCGCATCGCCCCGATCACCGAGCAGCTGATCCTAAGCTTCATCGCCGAAAAGGTGCTCGATCTGCCCAAAAGCTACTGAGGCCGGCGTGACCGTCAAAAACGGCGATCCCGGGCTGGCGGCAAAGCTGCGCCGGCACCTGCGCCTGCCGGTCATGGCAGGTCCGATGTTCATCTCCTCGACCGCCAAACTGGTCATCGCCCAATGCCAGGCGGGGATTATTGGGGCCATGCCGGCGCTGAATCCGCGCACCGCAGAGGCCCTTGAGTCCGACCTCGCCCACGTCAAGGCCACTCTGATCGATTGCCCGGTGCCCTGGGCAATCAATATTGTGGCTCACCGATCCAACGACCGTCTGGCGTCGGACCTAGCCGCAGTTCTCAAGTATCAGGTGCCGATCGTCGTTGTGGCCCTCGCCGCCAGCGCAGAAATCGTCGAGGCGGTCCACGCCTATGGCGGCCTGGTGTTTAATGACGTGGTCAACGACCGGCAGGCGCGAAAATGCGCCGAGGCGGGTGTCGATGGGATCATTGCCGTAGCGGCAGGTGCCGGGGGTCATACCGGCAACCTTTCGCCCTTCGCCCTGACCGCAGAAATCCGCGAATGGTGGCAAGGTTTGCTAGTCCTCTCTGGGGCCATCGCCACGGGCCGAGCCGTCCTTGCGGCAGAGGTCATGGGGGCCGATCTGGCCTATGTGGGTTCGCCGTTCCTGGCCACCGACGAAGCCAATACCCAGCCGGAATTCAAAAAAATGATTGTCGAGGGCACCTCAAAAGACGTCATGCTGACCAAACATTTCACCGGTGCGAGCGCTTTGTTTCTGCGCCCGTCCATCGTCGCCAATGGCCTTGACCCCGACAACCTGGTCCGCACCGCCGGACCCGAGATCAACATCGCCGGGGGTGGGTACGACAGTCGCGCCTGGCGCGATATCTGGAGCGCCGGCCAGGGCATCGGCGCGGTGAAAAGCTCCGGTCCGGCGGCGGCCTATATCGATGCGCTGGCCACAGAATATGAGGCCGCTCGGGCTCTCAGCCCTTGGTAAGGATCGCGTCGCGGTTTCGCGTCAAATAGGCGCGGCTCAGACCCAGTTGCTGCACGCCGTAACCGATCATACCGTTATGATTCACGCGCATTGAGGCCTGAAGATAGGTATTGGACGGATAGGGTGCCCAATAACAACTGTTGACGGTTGAATAGGTGAACAGGAAGGATTTTCCCCGCACATCGGTTACCTCAACCATTCCGCCCATCGGAACTGATTTGCGATATTCCTGGCGGCCGCGTGAGTCCACCAGGCCATACAGGTCCGCGCCTTCGAGAACATAGCCGCTGATATGCGGCGCCATTTCAGCGCGATGGGCAAGGTCGTGTCCAGTAAAGAGATGTACGGTCAGGTCCTTGCCAAAACTGGCGTGCCACCAGATTACGGACGAATTGTCGCGTTCGGGTCGTGGTCCCCAGCTGCGATCACCGGTCTCAACGCAATCGACGGCGTAGGTCTTGCCACGCACAACCAGCTCGCCGGTGATGTGATAGGTCGCTTCATAGTGGCCCGACCAGGAACTGTCCCACGCCGGGCCGTTGCGGCCCGCAGCCATGGGGTCCATGGCCGGGTCATTGATGTCATAGGGAGCGTGCAGGGCGACATAATCAAGCTCGAAACGGGTATTGTCGATGCCCTCATAGGTGAGGTGATAGTGCTTCAGCGGCTCGATCGCCTTGACCGACAGCCCATTGGGCAAGGTGAAATCCATCAGGGATTTAGGACAGGGCATGTGCTGCTGATTGTCGACGTAGAGCTGCTCTTCCCAAAGATCCGAAATGCGGTCGATCAGGGTAATGTCGCTCATGCAGACGCCAAGCATAGGCCGTGTCACAACATAGACAATGGCATTGATATTCGCCTCGGGCACACAGAACGGCAGGGCGATGGTCTCGACCCATTGCCAATGCGACTCGGCGTCAAAGTGAAAATCGAAGTCTTCTGGTTTGATCATGTGGGAAATCCCATTTAGGTTAGGAGAGTCGTCAAATACTGTATTGGCAAGCTAACCCACTCCCCGATCTTGGCCCTGCCAGTATCTGGCACGGAGGTCTTTTTTCGACACCTTGCCAGAGGCAACGAGGGGAAACTCGCTGACGAAATCCACGGTCTTGGGGCACTTGTAGGCGGCCAGCCGCTCGCGGGAAAAAGCAATGACCGTCGCTTCATCGACCTTATGGCCGGCACGGGGAATAACCAGGGCCTTCACTGCCTCGCCCCAGCGGGCGTCCGGGACGCCGATCACGGCCACGCCAGCCACAGCCGGATGCAGAGAAATGGCGTTTTCGACCTCGGCCGAATAGACATTCTCGCCGCCGCTGACGATCATGTCCTTGGCCCGGTCGACGATGTAATACAGCCCCTCGGCATCGCGTCTGGCGACATCACCGCTGCGGTACCAGCCGTTTTGCAGTACAGCCGCCGTCGTTTCGGGCTGGCGCCAATAGCCTTTGGTGATCGAAGGCGCGCGGATCATCAATTCCCCCACCTTGCCGTCAGGTACCAAATCGCCCTGGCCATCAACGATACGAAATTCGATCAGAGGCAGAGGGCGACCACAGCTTTGCAGGCGCCCTTCGTTTTCAAGGTCGTGTTCGCCTGGTCGCAGGATCGAGGCCGCGCCACCAGACTCGGTCGAGCCGTAAAACTGCATGAATTCGCCCGGCATGACCGCGATCGCCCGTTTGATCAAACCAAGAGATATGGCCGAGCCCGCATAGAGCGTCAGACGCAGGGACGAAAAATCTGTCACCGACGCGTCCGGGTGATCGAGTAACATCTGCAACATGGTCGGCGTCACCGTCAGCAGGGTCGGCCGAGTGTCGCCGATGCCCGCCAACACCGCCGCTGGATCGAACTGCTTCAGCAGCGTGATCGACACACCATTGTAGAGGCACTGCATGGCGATGCCGATGTGCAGCAAATGAAAATTTGGCAGGGCGTTGAGGAAACTGTCTCCATCCTGCCACTGGTAGGCCGGTTCAAGATGCTCGCAGAGGCGCATATGGTTCATGGCCCCGTGGCTGAGCATTACGCCCTTGGGCTTGCCCGTGGTGCCAGAGGTATAGAGCTGGATCGCGGTATCATCTGCGCTGACCCCCAGGTTTGGCGGCGGTCGCGGCCAGTCCTTGCTGAGACGATCCAGGCCGGCGTCCGGACTCATGAACACGGCGCGCGGCGCCCCCTCACCCAGGATCGCGCAAGCCTCTTGCCAAAGCGGTTTGACCTCGGCATCGATCAGGACCAGCGGCGTGGCGCTGTCGGCGATCTGGGCCGCCAGTTCGACGCCCGTCAGTCGCCAGTTAAGCACCGCCAGGCCCGCGCGGGTCTTGGCACAGCCGAACAGAGCGAAATAGAAATCCAGACTGTTCTTGCCCAGAAAACCGATCAGCATGTCCGCCGTCGCGCCCTGGTCCGCCAACCAATGACCCACGCGGTTGGTCGTAAGCTCTAGCTCGCCGAACGTCACCCGGCGGCCCTCAAAGCTCAAGGCCAGACGGTCAGGATCATGGCGGGCATGATAGGCCGGCACGTCGCCCAACAGCCGCACTTCGGGATAAAGCCACTTGAGCGTGCCCCGTTCTAGCGGCCGGTGAAGGTAGGTTTGCGTTGTTGCGAAAACGCCGTCAGACCCTCATGGGCGTCAGCAGTGCCCGCCGTGCGGGCCAGGGCCTGAGCCTCAAGTTCAAGCTGCGCCTCCAGGGGCTGATGCTGCGCGGACAACAATAGACGGCGCATCTCGCCAAAGGCGTGCGTTGGACCGGCCGCCAGGCTGGCGGCCACCGCCTCCGCTCGCGCTAAGAACACTTCAACTGCGGCCACTTCATCTACCAGGCCGACTGCCAGGGCCTCCGAGGCAGAAAGGGTTTCGTTCAGCAGCAGGAACTTGCGCGCCCTGCCAAGGCCCATGCGACGAGTGTACATGACTGAAGAGCCCGCGTCGCAACTGAAGCCGATGCCGGCGTAGGCCGCAACGAATTTCGCGTCCGCTGCCGCAATGACGATATCCGCACCGGCCACGAAACCCGACATGCCGCCGGCGCAGA
>JAYTXQ010000098.1:0-8101 GCA_043742825.1 Caulobacteraceae bacterium
CGATGACAGACTTTACCGAGGAAAACGGCGCAACGCGGCTCATCCCACGCAGCAACCACCTAGAAGACCGGCTGAAGTTCAATCTAGAGGACACCATTCCCGCCGAAATGAGCAAGGGCTCGGTTCTGGTTTACAACGGCCGCGTCTATCACGCCGGCGGGGCCAACCAGTCTGACGCCGTGCGCATGGGCATGAACCTCACCTACAACGTCTCGTGGCTGCGGCAGGAGGAGAACCAGTACCTCTCCGTGCCGCACGACATCGCCCGCACCCTGCCGATTCCACTGTTGAAGCTGATCGGTTATCGTCGCGGTGCCTACGCCCTGGGCTACATTGACGACTTGCGTGATCCGCTACAGGCCCTGATCCCAGATTATCTGCCGCGTGGCCTGGGGGACGATTTCGCCACCGCCCGCGCAAAAAGCGACCGTTAGCCCGGCGCATCTTGCCGGCTCTTTGCGTCCTCCCACCAGCAGGAAACCCCGCTATGGCGAAATTCGACGTCATCATCCCCGCTTCAATGCAGAACTTTTACGACAAGGTGCACTTCGCGCCAGCCGTAAGGCTGGATGGCTATGTCTTCTGTTCTGGCGTTCTGGGTCTTGACTCTATGGGCAAAGCCATTGAGGCCTCCGAAGTCCAGTTCACTCAAGCCTTCGAATCCCTCGGCGAGGTACTCAAGGAAGCCGGTGCCACCTTCGCTGACATCATCGAGATGACGACCTTCCACGTTGGCCTACGCGATCACCTGCGCACTTTCGCAAAGGTGACGGATCGCTATATCGCACCGCCCTATCCGGCGATGACCTCCATCGGTGTCAGCGAACTGGCCGTCCGTGGAGCGCTGGTGGAGATCAAGGCAATCGCACGAGTAGCGAGTTAGAGCCTGATGGTTCTGTGCCCCGTCCGTAGCGGTGCGACGCCACTGACGAAACCTATTAGGTTGGGCAGCAGGCAGGCTGCTACCCCACCGCAACGTCGGTACCTGTCGTCAGATCCTCTTTGCGGCGACGCCATTCCAGCAGAGCCACGCATAGGATCGACACTTCATAGAGAAGGGTGATGGGCAGAGCCAAGGCAATCATGCTGATCGGGTCGGGCGGCGTGACAACGGCGGCTACGGCGAAGACGCCGACGATGGCGTAACGGCGCACGGATCTCAGCATCTTGGCCGTCACAATCCCGGCGAGGCCGAGCAAGGCTAGGACCACAGGCAATTGAAAGCATAGGCCAAAAGCCAGCAATAGCGTCGTCACCAGGGACAGATAGTCCGAAACCTTGGGCAAGAGCTCAACCGTCACATTGCCCGCATCGACAATCTGTTGGTTCAGTGAGAACCAAAGAACGAAGGGCAACATGACAAAATAGACCAAGGCCGCGCCCATACTGAAGAGGACAGGCGAGGCGATCAGAAAGGGCAAAAAGGCGTAGCGTTCCCGCCGATAAAGCCCTGGAGCGACAAACCGATAGAGTTGCCAGGCCAGCACCGGGAAGGACATGACGATGGCCCCGAACACAGCCAGTTTCGCTTTAGTGAAGAAGAATTCTAGCGGTGCAGTGTAGACCAGTTTGATCGGCACGCTCAGCTTTGGTCCCTGTGACGAGCCAATCAAAGCGCGCAGCAGATCAAAAGGACCATGGTGGACGCCGTGCGCCTTCTGCGCTGCGATCATGCCGGCCCCGACCTCAAACGGGTGCAGAAGTATGATGTAGATAGAACTGGCAAAGTTGAAGCAGATGATGAAACTGATCACCAGGGCGATGGCGCAGGTGATCAGGCGCTTTCGCAACTCAACCAGGTGATCAAGTAAGGGTGCGCGGGAGGCTTCGATATCGCTTTCATCGACCTCAAGGCTCACGGAATCACCTTGATTTCGCCAGCGGGAACTGGCGGTTCGGCGGGTGACCCCTCGGGCGCAGCCGGGGCGATGAGGGTTTGATGAACTTCGCTGGTATGTTCGCGCAGGCTGCCGTGGATATCATCGAACACCTGCTTCACATCCGATTGCGGGCCAAGGCCGATGGCGTTGGTCAGGGGTTGGCCGGTGCGCAGGGCTTCAACCTCACGACGCAACTCGTCCAGCTCTGACTGACGGGCCATCTCGTCGAAACTGGCCCGAAACTCTGCTGCCATGCCGCGCATATGGGCAAGGAACGCCCCGACCTTGCGCATGAGAACCGGCAGGTCTTTGGGGCCAACGACAATCAGGGCAACAATACCCACAATCAAAAAATCGACGATCCGGCCTTCGGGAAACATGGGTGTTGGATCTCAGTACAGGACAGGTCGGCGAGTTGCGCTATCGAACAATGCGGTCTTTTTCGCTCTCGCTGGTAGGCAGGGGTTGGCTGGGTGCTGCTGGCGGCACTTCATCG
Source organism: Caulobacteraceae bacterium (assembly GCA_043742825.1). Taxonomy (GTDB): domain Bacteria; phylum Pseudomonadota; class Alphaproteobacteria; order Caulobacterales; family Caulobacteraceae; genus Acaudatibacter. The sequence goes on from JAYTXQ010000098.1 coordinate 2,377, forward strand.
CCCTTAAGCCCATCGCGAAAAGCGCGAATGCCCTTGGCGGCGTCACCCATCAGGCCCGACAACTTGCCACGACCGCCGAAGAGCAACAGCATAAGCACCGCGATAATCAGCAGATGCCAAGGACTGAGACTACCCATAATTTACTCTCCAAGCCGGTGGGCACCGCCCCCGGCACCGAAACGCCTATCGAAAAAATGATATAGGCCTTACCCCCCCTTCCGCCAAGCGATCTCGCAAAAACCAAAGCGTCGGGTGCCGGCTTTGCCTTCGTGAGCGCGCCGTGTAGGTGTCAAATCCACCGTGCAAGACACGCGCAGCCAAGGACAGACTTATGAGAGCTTGCATTTCGATTCCGTTTTTCGCTTTGGCGGCCCTAAGTTCGACCGCCGCGTGGGCACAGACCGCCGCCGCGACGAAATCCCCCGCTGCGGATCGCAGTTACGTCCTGGGCCTCAAGGCCGGCGAGCAGCTACGGGAGATGGGTATCGCTGTTGATCAGGAAGCGATGACTGCGGGGATCCGGGATGCATTGGCTAACGTCAAGCCGCGCTTCAGCAATGACCAGATCACTGCGGTGCTCACCAGCCTGCAGTCGGATATGGCCGCACAACGCCAGGAAAAGACGACGCGGCTGGCGCGGAGCAATATGACCCAAGGTGCGGCTTATCTGAAAGCCAATGGTGCCAAGCCGGGTGTGGTCACTCTGCCCAGCGGTCTGCAATATGAGATCATCGTCGCGGGAAAAGGTGACAAGCCCAAGCTGACCGATACGGTGAGTTGTCAATATGTCGGCACACTGATTGACGGCGTCCAGTTCGATGCCTCCGACAAGGCCGGCCCACCGGCGAGCTTTCGAGTCGACGGAGTCATCAAGGGATGGACCGAAGTGCTGCAATTAATGTCGGTGGGTTCAAAGTGGCGCGTGGTCATTCCTGCCAACCTTGCCTATGGCGACCACGGTGCCGGCGCGCAGATCGGACCGGGAGCGACACTGGTTTTCGAAATCGAAATGGTCGACATCGCAGCGAGTTAGCGATTATTGATGCTGACGAGCCTGTGCACACGAGACCGGCCCCGCGATAAAACAAACGTGCTTGCTTGAATAAATCACTGGTGACTTTTTTCTAAATGTCCCCTAATGTGAGGCACAACGGCTTAACGGGAGCGAACAATGACGGCGGAAGCGGTGGCCGAAGGTCTCTATGTCGTGCGCGACGGCAGCCCACGCCTGATCGCGGCCAGGCGCAAGGCTGATGGTCGCATGCGCTTTCCCATGCCAACGGGACCTGACGCAGCCCTCTATGAAAGTGTAGAACTGGCCGCCGAGGGGACCCTCTGGTCCTATACCGTTCAGCGATTTCGGCCCAAGACTCCACCCTATATCGGTGATGACGACGAGGCCTCTTTCAAGCCCTTTGCCCTTGGCTATGTGGAGTTTCCAGGCCAGGTGATCGTTGAGGGCCGAATTTTGATCGATGATCCGTCGCGCCTGCACATTGGTCAGCCGATGCGGGTCGATCTGGAAACTTTTACCACCACCTCGCGTGGCGACACCGCGACCTATGCTTTTCGACCGACAGCCTAACACTTAAGGGACTAAACCATGACCGACGTGCATATTATCGGGGCGGGTATCCATCCCTTTGGTCGTCATCCGGAAATGACCGGATTGGATCAGGGGGTTTTCGCTATGCGGGAGGCCCTGGCCGATGCCGGCCTGGACTGGGCGGACATTCAGTTTGCCTTTGGTGGCTCTTCTGCAGCGGGTGCTGCCGACGCGGCGTTGCCGCGCATGGGCCTGACAGGGGTGCAGTTCATCAATATCGCCAACGGCTGCGCCACCGGCGGATCGTCGCTGCTGTCTGGATATTGGGCGATCAAATCGGGGGAATTTGACTTAGGGATCGTCCTGGGCTTCGACAAACACCCCAGGGGTGCCTTCAACGCCGATCCCGAAGCCTCCGGCCTGCCGCGCTGGTATGGCGAGACCGGGATGATGCTGACGACGCAGTTTTTTGCCATGAAAATCCGCCGCTACATGGACCTGTTTGGCATCAGCGCTGAGACTCTCGGTCGCGTAGCCGAAAAGGCTTTCGAGAACGGGGTGCGCACGCCGCATGCTTGGCGTCGCGAAGCTGTGGGCCTTAATACCATCATGGGAAGTCAGATGTTGTCCGACCCCCTGACCAAATACATGTTCTGTTCGCCGGCTGAAGGTGGCGCAGCCTTGATACTGGCTTCGGACAAAAAGATGCGTGAATTGGGCCTCAAGGGACCCAAACTTCGCGGTGCTGCCGTGCGAACCCGCCCGGAAGGCAGTTTTGAGGTTTTTGCTCCCTCGCTCGACGTCGAACGCGGCCCGTCCCCGACTCAGCTTGCCTCAGTCGCTGCGTATGAGATGGCGGGCGTCAGTCCGTCGGAAATCCACGTCGCACAGCTCCAGGACACTGAGTCGGGAGCCGAAATCATGCACATGGCCGAAAACGGCTTTTGCCGCGATGGCGAACAGGAACAGCTCCTCGCCACAGGCGCGACCAAGCTGGGCGGGGCACTGCCGACCAACACCGACGGCGGTTGTCTGGCCTGCGGTGAGCCCATAGGGGCCTCTGGCCTGCGGCAGGTTTACGAGAATGTCCAACAGCTTCGCGGCCGTGCCCACGGTCGTCAAGTCGAGAAGGCCAAGTTGGGCTATAGTCAGGTTTATGGCGCGCCGGGCCTGTCGGCTGTTTGCATAATGGAGGCATGACATGGACGGATCCAACACCCCCTATCGCCCCGACCGGCACCCTTCGGAGTCTTATGAAGACATCCTGAACCGCGACACCCGGCCAATCCCTGAGCACCTGCGCCAAGGGCCTGCACCGGATATCGGTGTCGAAGCGGTCGCCGCATCACGTTATTTCAGCCCGGAATTCTTCCAAAAGGAGGTCAAATATCTTTGGCCCAAGATCTGGCAGATGGCGTGCCGGGAAGAGGATATCCCCAATCCCGGCGACTATCATATCTACGAAAACGTCGGTAAATCCTTCATCGTCACCCGCGCCAGCACCGGTGAGATCAAGGCCTATTACAACACCTGCCTGCACCGAGGCCGAAAACTGGTGACGCTGGACGGCTGCAAAAGCGAGTTCCGTTGCCCCTATCACGGCATAACCTGGAACAATGACGGCGAACTGATCGAAAACCCCATCGCCTGGGATTTCCCGCAGTGGGATGGCAAGGACATGAGCCTGCCGCAAGTTCGCGCCGAAACCTGGGGCGGGTTTATCTTTATCAACCAAGACAAGCACGCGGCACCTTTGATGGACTTCATCGGCCCGTTGGACGAGCATTTCAAAGCCTACGACTATGCAGGTCGCTACAAGGCCCTGCATGTGTCCAAGGTGGTGCGCTGCAATTGGAAGGCCCTGTCAGAAGCTTTCATGGAAAGCCACCACTCGGTGACCACTCATCCGCAAATTCTGCCGTTCCTGGCCGACGTTAACAGCCAATATGACCTTTTAACGGACTTTGTGACCCGGCAATTTTCGGCCCAGGGCGTGCCAAGCCCGCTCGTCGCCAGCGAGAACTATACCGATAGCGAGATCATCCAGGCCATGAGCGGTCAGGGTAATGGCACGCGCCGTCGCGGCCTCGAGGACGGCGGGACCCTGGTACCAGAAGGGATGACAGCTAGAGCCTACGCCGCACAGCAGGCCCGCGTCAGCCTGACCGCAGAAGATGGCCACGACTATAACGATTGCTCAGATGCCGAGATGATCGACGCCCTCCTATACAATTTCTGGCCCAACATCAGTGTCTGGGCGGGATTTTCACCCAACCTGGTCTATCGCTGGCGCCCCAATGGCATGGACCCAGACAGCGGCATCATGGACGTGATCATCCTAAAACGCGCGCCCAAGGATGGCCCCCGTCCCAAACCCTGCGCCGTGCATGAACTGGGCGTCGATGACCCGTGGAGCACTGCGGTAGAAATGGGCGGCCTGGCCGGCATCTTCGAACAGGACATGGGCAACCTCCCCTATGTCCAGGAAGGCCTGCATGCATCCGGCAACGGCCTCGTGCACTTTGGCCGCTACACCGAAATGCGCATCCGCAAACTGCACCAGTTGGTTGACGAGTATATCGCGCGGGGCGAGGTGGGCGGCTGAACGGGCGCGCGGAACCTAACTGCGAGGTCTCAGCACTCTGGCTGGCTTGAGGTGCCCGCACACGGCGGCTGAATCTGCGATCATTGGGGGTTAGTTAGGGAGCAGCGGATTGTGCGTCTCCCGAACTGATCGGCGAGGCAGAAATAGACGTGTTTTCAACGTTTGGAACGTGCGCTTGTTGATCGACACAACGCGACGCTTGGCGTCGCCGAGTAAGTCAATGAAATATTTGATAGTGTTTTTTATCATATGTATGAGGAATGCGGGAGTTACTGTGGCGCGTGTTGGCAGATGTCGTCTTCGTGCCCTACGCTAACTGGGAGAAACGATCGATGTGGTCTCTGTCGTGCCGAGCTATATGAAAACTGGCGCGCCCTACTTTGATAGGTCCGCATTTCGCCGCTATGCTGTATTAATGAAATCCGCTTTCGGCCTTAGTTTGGCGATAGTGCTCGCCCTCGGCGGAACGGGCGCCATTTGTGGTAACTACAAGGTTCCACGAACGGCTCTGGGCCAGCCCGACCTGGAGGGCTTGTGGACAAGCAACTCGCTTACTCGTCTGGAACGACCCGATATTTATCCGACCGTCGTGATATCCGAAGCGCAAGCGCGCGCTGTCGAACCGCTTCCGTTGATCGCACCCGACGATACTGGGCAGGCTGAGAGCGAAACTTACGATGAGGGACTGGCACTTGCTCGCATTCGGGGACAGATCCGCACGGCCTGGATCGTTGACCCGCCTGACGGGCGGCTTCCGTTCACCCCGCAGGGTCGTGCGCGCGTAGCCAAGCCGAATACCTTCGACGGGCCGGAGACACGCACAAACCAGGAACGATGCCTGATGATGCCCGGCGTGGGGCCGCCCCTCGCAAGCTCGCTATACAACAACAATCTTCAGATCCTTCAGACCAAGGACCAGTTGGTCATCTTCATGGAGATGAACCACGAGGCCCGCATCATCCCGATCGGCCGGCGGGTGCACGGCCAAGTCCCTCAGTGGATGGGCGACAGCATTGGATGGTGGGAAGACGATGCATTTGTTATCGAGACGACCAATTTCGCGCCGGGCCAGTCTCTTCGGAGCAGTCCTCTGATACGGACCTATCTCTCTCCTAACGCCGTCGTGACCGAACGTCTTGAAAGAGTCTCCCTGAGCGAAATTCTTTACAGCTACACTGTGGTCGATCCCCCGAACTACACCCGCCCCTGGCGAGGCGAGATGCCGCTGAAAACGACGAAAGGCCCCATCTACGAGTACGCCTGTCATGAGGGAAACTACTCCTTGCCAAACATCCTTGCAGGCGCGCGTCTGGAGGAGCGGGCGGGCGGTGGCGCTCCAAAAACCGACGCCAAGGCACACTAAGGACTTGTCCGGTGGGCTCTCCCGGCGGGGACAAGACCTAAGGGAGGGGATCCCGCCCTTGGTTCCACGGCCACGGGGTTTTGTTTCGGCAGCTAGAGCGTGATGACTCTACACGGAAGCGTATCCAGAATTGACGAGGTAGTTTGCGCACTCTTCTGGGGAGAATTCGTCGAGTAGGGAGCCGATTCTACGCCATGTGGCCTCGGCGGTG
>JAYTXQ010000099.1:0-4859 GCA_043742825.1 Caulobacteraceae bacterium
GTGGACCCAGAGGCTGTGATCCCCAGAGCGCGCAGGCCGCCGACAAGAACTGTCAGCTCTGGCCCGCTCAGCTGTAACAACTGAGCACGGTCCACCAGGGCTTCCTCAGGTGCCATATACTGCTCGCCGCTGTGGTAGTTACGGAAGCCGTCGGCGGCCGGTTCGAGCAGCGCGAAGCTATCCGCGTCGGTCTGTTCTGGCGAAGCGTCCATGCGGCCTGGCGTGAACGGAGCCTCGATCTGGGTCCCGGCATCTTTAGCGGCCTTTTCGACTCCCGCCGAGCCGCCCAGCACGATCAGGTCGGCCAGGGAGACTTTCTTGCCGCCGGTAGCGTCGGCGTTGAACCGCGTTTGGATCGCTTCGAGCACTTGCAGCACCTTGGCCAGATCAACGGGGTTGTTGACCGCCCAGTCTTTCTGCGGTGCCAGACGGATGCGGGCGCCATTAGCACCGCCGCGTTTGTCTGAGTTGCGGAACGTCGAGGCGGAGGCCCAGGCGGCCCCGACCAAATGCCCCACGGTGAGGCCGGAGGACAGGATCTCGACTTTGAGGGCGGCGATATCCTTTGCATCGACTACGGGGTGATCCAAAGCGGGGATCGGGTCCTGCCAGATCAGCGTCTCTTTGGGCACAAGTGGGCCGAGGTAGCGCTGGATCGGGCCCATGTCGCGGTGGGTCAGTTTGAACCATGCGCGGGCGTAGGCGTCGGCGAACTGATCCGGGTTTTCATAGAACCGCCGCGAAATCTTCTCGTAGGCCGGGTCGAATCGCAGCGCGAGGTCGGTAGTCAGCATCGTTGGCACCTGCCGCTTGCTGCTGTCGTGCGCGTCGGGAATGGTGGCCTCAGCGCCCTTAGCCCGCCACTGCTTGGCACCGGCCGGGCTCTCGGTCAGCTCCCACTCGAACTTGAAGAGGTTGTCGAAGTAGTGGTTACTCCACTTAGTCGGCGTCTGACTCCAGGTCACTTCCGGGCCGCCGGTGATGGCGTCCGCACCGGAGCCCGTTCCGTATTTGCTGCGCCAGCCGAACCCTTGGTCCGCGATCCCGGCGCCTTCTGGCTCGGGGCCGAGCAAGGATGGATCACCTGCACCGTGTGTCTTGCCGAATGTGTGGCCGCCGGCAATGAGAGCGACAGTCTCCTCGTCATTCATAGCCATCCGCGCGAAGGTAGTGCGGATGTCGTGTGCCGAGGCGACGGGGTCAGGGTTGCCGTTTGGGCCTTCGGGATTGACGTAGATGAGACCCATCTGCACGGCACCAAGTGTCTTTTGCAATTCGCGCTTGCCACTGTAGCGTTCGTCGCCTAGCCAGCTTCCCTCGGGACCCCAGTAGAGCTCTTCGGGCTCCCAGGTGTCAGCCCGGCCGCCACCGAAGCCGAACGTCGTGAAGCCCATCGACTCCATGGCGATGTTACCGACCAGGACATAGAGGTCTGCCCAAGAGAGTGCGCGTCCGTATTTCTGCTTGATTGGCCATAAAAGGCGCCGCGCCTTGTCTAGGTTTGTGTTGTCGGGCCAACTATTGAGGGGTGCGAAGCGCTGCTGGCCGCCCCCGGCACCGCCTCTGCCGTCAGAGGTTCGGTAGGTGCCAGCGCTGTGCCAGGTCAGCCGTACGAACAGGCCGCCGTAGTGACCAAAATCTGCGGGCCACCAATCTTGAGAGTCGGTCATTAGGGCGTGCAGGTCCGCAACAACGGCGTTCAGGTCGAGGGTCTTAAACGCCTCTGCGTAGTCGAATGTCTCGCCCATCGGATTGGACCGTGGTGAATGCTGGTTAAGGCCTTCGAGACGCAATGATTCCGGCCACCAATCACGATTGGTCCTGGTAGCGGGCCTGTATGCCACGGGGCATCTCGCCCCAATATCGTCTGCCATTCTGTTGCCTATCCAATTTGCTTGTAAATACAGCCCTTGATAGCACGCGAGATGCGGACTTAATCATTGGACCCGTCCATCCAAGTGGGCGCAATTTGCGCCTTTGTAAAATCAATAGTTAATATGATGGTGATCGAGAAAATCTATGGATACCGGTGACCTGAGCGGCGCGCCAAGCGTTTCCTGCGCCTCTGTTGGCGGACTGTGGCCTGAAGAGGAAAAGGGTTTGCTCAAGGATCGTCCGCTCGACCCTAAAGCCAACAGGCACTTCGGACGCCGGCGCGGCAGCGCGCGAAGCGTTTCGTTTCGCGCGAATAAATCCTGCTTCTCGTGTTTTCGGAGTTGCCGTGAAACAGCAGATTCCAGGTCAGGCTGTCGCAGCGGCCCTCACCGCATCGCCGAAGTTTTCAATCGCCCGGCTTCCTTGCCGAAGCTGTCGTGATACTCAATTAGCACGGCGGGGTGACGAAACTGCGGGAAGGGTCCGGGGCCCGGCTCGGCGGAGTACATGGTCGCGTAACGTACCGATTTGGCGTCGTTTTCGCTCCAGGCAGTGAAGACCGGCGTCGTGCAAACGTGCCGTATGACCGTCGCGGTCACCGGCCGCAAACTCCAGCATTCGAGGATCTCTTCTCGGCCTTGTGCGGAGACTCCCGGTCGGGAAAATGATACGTCTGACGTGAACAGATCGGCGAGATCCCCGTAGAGGCCATGATCGACGAAGTAGGCGAATGCGGCAACGAGACCGGCGCAGGTGCGCTCGTCATCGAGGGTCGGAACAAAGGTCACCTAGCTTTCCTGGTAAGGCACGGGTCTTCCGGTCACTTTTACCAGAACCGCGAGCGGGTTTCCCGGTAGGTCCCGCCCTCGCCAGGCGATGTGATCGTCGGGACGGATCAGCGAATGGGAAGCCGCAGCCTAAGTAACACTCTTCCGCAGCAACGTCGCGACAAGGGTGGCGTCGAGGCCCGGTCCGGCTGCCATTGCCTGATCGCGGCGCAAAGCCTGGGACGCAGCTTCACTCCGGCGACCCCAAAGACCATCAATCTCGCCGGGGTCGAAATTCAGATCGCGCAGCAGGGTCTGAATCGCCGAAATGGCAACACGGGACACCGCCGACCGGCTGAGCACGGCTGGCAGCCGAGCCCGCAACGCTGCCGTCGGCCCGTCAGCCAATACGGCCAAAGCCATAGCCGCCCGGGTCCGCGGTCCATTCAAACCGTCAATATCACCGGGGTCAAATTCAAGGGCCCCCAGCAAGGTCTGTACCGGCGTTATGTCTCTGCGCCGGGCGGGCGGTGCTGCCCAAGGCAGGCGCGCGCACAGGGCGGTGAGCAGAGTCTCATCGTGGACCTCGCCCGACGCCAGTCCGCCATCTCGGCGGAACTTGGCGATGGCGGCACGCGTGCGCGGCCCGTTACGGCCATCGACGGATCCGGGATCGAGGCTCTCGTAGGTCAGCATCAGCTGCACGGCGCGCAGCTTGAAGTCTGGCAGACCCTTGGCCAGTAGTGACGCATGGGCGGCGGCCAGCTTGGTGTCGTAGCGGTTGATCGCGAAGTTAGGCCCATTATAGCCGCGGGCGAACCCCGCCCAGTCGTGGCGTTTCAGATTAACGTCCAGGCCCTTTGTCCGGATGAATTGGCCCATGCCCAAAAGTTGGGCGTCTTCGCCGTGGACGAACCGTCCCACCATGGTTTCCGCATCAACGTGGCCCGACGCGGCAGCATTATAGCCCATGATCTGACCTAGGCCCCACAAGGCGCTTTCCAAAGCGGCGACGCGATGACAGCTGATTGCCTGAGCCAGACGCTTGTGCTGATGCCCGCCTGCGGGGCCGTAGCCACCGGGTTTTCCGCTGATGTCGGGATGGCTGGCGTCGAACAATCCGCCCGTTCGGCGGCGAAACTCATGCCGCTCAAAGAGAACCAGCGGGCGGCGGTCCTTCAGGAAACCGCATCGCGCTGTCTCCACGGTCACCACCGTCCACAGCGTTTCGGCGCTGACACCGACAAGCTCGGCAGCGTGGGCCAGTCCCGTCGGTGTCAGGGGCTCGCCTCTACCTGAAAAATCCATCGGTCCCGCCTCACGCCTCAGCAGTCGTTATCCCAGCCCCGGGACAGGGTGGTTCCTTTAACCCGGTAACAACGGTTCGAACGCATAAGGAGTCAATGTCAATATTCTCGGGAGAGGATTGTTGCCATTCGGCGGTCGGACGTAACAACTCACTCTGACCCCTCTCCTCGCTCTCCTCGCAGGTAACTTCATCCACGGGCCTAGGTCCATCGCTGCCTGCGCGGCGGTTTCGTCGATTCGGCGGTGGGTAGTGATGCGAAACGAAATCAGGCCGCGATTGTCATAAAACTGAGGCTCGACTCCCTGAGGTCGCGGTATAGTGTCGCAGATCCTGGGCTCATCCGCGCGCGATTGCGACGAGGTTTTGTGGAGATTGGTATGACAATTCGACTTCTCAAGGCGGTTGCGACCGCTTCGGTCTTATCACTGGCCGTAATCGGTTCGGCTCACGCAGGCGCAACGGGTGGATCGCTGTGGATCAATGATCCCAGCTCCGGTGACGCGTCAGTTTTGCCGGCGGGACCGGCGGACGCAACCTTTGCCACCGGGGCTATCAACTATGACAGCAACGTCGGCGGTTACACCATCGGCGGATTTCTGAACAACCCGACGTTCAACAACCAGTCTGCGGCCTTTGTCACCAACGGCGGCGGTGGGGCCAACCTGAACAACACATTCATTCAGATCACTGGCACTATCGGCCTGCTCGCAGGAAACAACAGCTTCGTTGTTGGTCATGATGACAGCCTGACGCTCAATGTAACGGGTTTCGGCCTTGTCGTGAATCAGCCTGGACCGACGGGTTTAGCGAACACCCCGTTCAATGTGTTCAATCCTGGAGCGGCGGGAAATTTCGCCTTTGTGCTTAACTATACGGAGTGCTGCGGTCCGCCTGCCGAGCTACTGCTG
>JAYTXQ010000100.1:0-32746 GCA_043742825.1 Caulobacteraceae bacterium
GTTCGGCTGAGGCGGCGCGCGCTAGGTGTGTAATCATGGATTTTTCTGGCGATTGTTCTGTGTCTTTAAGAAATTTGGAGCAGATTCGTTCGTCTGAACGGTCACCACCGGTAATTATCCTGGCCAATCCCAACGACATACGGGCCGCCGTTCAAGCCATGCGGGCAGGTGCTTTCGACGTGCTACAAAAACCCGTCGATGGAGCACAGTTGGAATCAAGCGTCTCCGAAGCCCTGGCGGCGATGCGCTGCTGTGGTCCCACTGTGCCGCGCGACGTCGCGCAGACGCGGCTGGAAACTCTGACCGATCGCGAACGCCAGATCCTGGGACTGATCACACGCGGCAATCCCAATAAGAATATTGCCGCCGACTTGGCGATTAGTCAGCGGACGGTGGAGAACCACCGGGCCTCGATAATGAAAAAGACCTGCACGCGGACACTTGCCGGTCTCATTCAGGTGGTGATAGCCGCTTCTTGACGTCAGCGCTAAATGGGCTCAGCGGCGATGCGCTTGTCCAGATAATTGCCGACGCGCACTTCAACCTCTTTGAGATTATCGGTCCAGAAGTGACCGCCCCCTTCGACCAATTCATAGTCAATGATGATGCCCTTTTGCGTGCGCAGTTTGGCCACCACCTTTTCGACTTCGGTGTTGGGGACCACGGTGTCGGCTGATCCGTGCAGAAACAGGCCCGACGAAGGGCAGGGGGCTAGAAAGCTGAAATCATACATATTGGTCGGCGGCGAAACTGAAATGAAGCCATCAGTTTCCGGGCGGCGCATCAGCAGTTGCATGCTGACCCAGGCCCCGAAATCGAAGCCGGCAACCCAGGTCTGGGAGGCGGCGGGATGGGTAGCCTGAATCCAATCAAGGGCCACGGCCGCGTCGGCCAGTTCACCAATACCGCCGTCAAATTCGCCCTGGCTGCGACCGACGCCGCGGGTGTTGAAGCGTAGGACGTTAAAGCCGCGCTTCATGAACAGGTGAAAAAGTTGCACCGTAACTGGGTGGTTCATGGTGCCCCCTGCCTTGGGGTGGGGGTGCATAATTAGGGCCACAGGTGCGGTGTCGTCCTTGCGCGGGGAATAGCGCGCTTCGATGCGGCCGGCACTGCCGGGAAGGATGATCTCAGGCATTTTCAGTCCTTAAAACGGCGTGGGTCGCGACAGCTAATACTTGACTGTGCAGGTTGGTCTTCCTAAATGCATTGCCGTGCCAGTCTGTAGGGCGGCATCGCGAAGCGGCGGGCTTTAGCAAGAAGCTACGGTCAAAAGCGAGAAAATAGCGACGGACCTTGTTATGCAATTGAGCACCAGAGGACGATATGCCGTCATGGCTATGACCGAGCTTGCCGGTCAGGCCGATGCGCGCGCCACCTCGCTGGCGGTGATTGCTCAGCGCCAACAGATTTCTAGGCCCTATCTGGAACAGCTCTTTGCCCTGATGCGCCGCCGCGGATTAGTCACCTCCGTTCGCGGTCCAGGCGGCGGGTACCGCCTAGCGAAGCCTGCCAGCGACCTCAGTGTCGCCGATGTGGTCAGTGCAGTGGATGAGCCCCTGCGTGCCACACGGTGCGTTGGCTCCGGTGCAGGCTGCATGAAGGGCGGTGTGCGCTGTCTGACACATGACCTTTGGGAAGAGACGGGACGCCAGATGCGCGATTATCTGTCCGGTGTATCCCTGGCCGACGTTCTGGCCGGCCGTTTGCGACCTCAGGCGGCTGTATGAGCGAGCTAGTTTATCTTGATTACAATGCCACCGCCAAGGTTCGCCCCGAAGCGATCGCCGCCATGACGACGGCCATGATGCGAGTCGGCAACCCCTCGTCGATCCACGCCGCCGGGCGCGCAGCGCGCGCAACTATGGAAACCGCACGGGGGCAGGTGGCGGCTCTGGTCGGGGCACGCGCCGACGCTGTGACCTTCACCAGTGGAGGAACAGAAGCCTCGGCGATGGCGATCAGGAGTGCTGCGGCCGGCGGTGTGCAGCGGATTATCGTTGGAGCAACCGAGCATGATTGCGTGCGCGCCGGTGCAGAAGCGACAGATTTGCCAATTGAGGTCTGGCCCGTTGACGGGCGCGGCCTTGCCGATCTGGGTTGGCTGACGGAGCGTTTGGCGCAAGGTGGTCCGGCCCTCGTGTGCCTGATGCTGGCCAACAACGAAACCGGCGTCATTCAACCGGTGGCTCTGGCCGCCTCACTAGTGCGCGAGGCTGGTGGCTGGCTACATGTAGACGCCGTGCAGGCCGCCGGGAAAGTTTCCATAGCCTTCGATGACCTGGGCGCGGACACAGCTGCCATCTCAGCTCATAAGCTAGGTGGACCGCAAGGCGTTGGCGCTCTGATTGCGGGCCCGCGCGCCACATTAGTGCGCCAGCAACACGGCGGTGGGCAGGAGCGGGGTCGGCGCGGGGGCACGGAAAACGGTCCAGGCATTGCCGGTTTTGGCGCAGCCGCAGCAGCGGCGAGCGACCTTGAGGCTATAGCGGCCCAAGCGGCTTGGCGCGACGAACTGGCCTCCCGTATGGTCGCGCTGGGCGCAGTTGTTGTGGGCGAAGCGACGCCGCGCCTGCCCCAAACCCTATGTATCGCCATGCCAGGTTTTGCTTCCGATGTTCAGGTGATGACGCTCGACCTCGCCGGTGTGATGATCAGCGCCGGTGCTGCCTGCTCGTCGGGCAAAGTGAAAGCCAGCCTAGTTGTCGAGGCGATGGCTCTTAGCGATCTTGCCTCCTCTGCCGTGCGTATCAGCGGCGGCTGGGCGACAAGAGCCGAGGACTGGCGGGCCTGCGGCGATGCATGGATAGCCGCCCATTCAAAATTTTTCGCACGACGCCAGGAGTTTGCCTAATGGCCATCGCCGCCGAAACTCTCGACCAGGTCGCCGACCTGGACCGCTACAAACACGGCTTTGTCACCGACATTGACCAGGAATTCGCCCCCAAGGGCCTTTCCGAATCTACGGTGCGTTTCATTTCGGCCAAGAAGGGTGAGCCGGACTGGATGCTGCAATGGCGGCTAGAGTCCTTCCGTCGCTGGCTGGCACTTGATCAGCCCGACTGGGCGCGGGTCGGCTTTCCGCCGATCGATTATCAGGACAGCTTTTACTATGCCGCGCCTAAGGAAAAGGTGACCATCGGCAGCCTGGACGAGGTCGATCCGGAGCTGCTGGCCGTCTATGCCAAGCTGGGTATCCCGCTAAAGGAACAGGAAGTTCTGGCCGGCGTTGCCGGTGCGCCGCGCTATGCAGTGGATGCCGTTTTCGACAGCGTTTCGGTCGTCACTACCTTCAAAAAAGAACTCGCCCAGGTGGGGGTGATCTTTTGCTCTATGAGCGAGGCGATCCGCGATCATGGCGATTTGGTGCGCCAGTATCTGGGCACGGTCGTGCCCGTGTCGGATAATTTCTTCGCTTGCCTCAACAGCGCGGTCTTTTCCGACGGCAGCTTTGTCTATGTGCCGCCGGGCGTTCGCTGTCCGATGGAACTCTCCACCTATTTCCGTATCAATGCCGCTGAGAGCGGCCAGTTCGAACGCACGCTAATCATCGCCGACAAGGGGGCCTATGTATCCTATCTCGAAGGCTGCACAGCCCCCATGCGTGATGAGAACCAGCTGCACGCGGCGGTGGTAGAGTTGGTTCTGCTGGAAGACGCCGAGATCAAATATTCCACGGTGCAGAACTGGTATCCCGGCGACAAGGACGGTAAGGGCGGCATCTATAATTTCGTCACCAAGCGAGCCGATTGTCGGGGTGACCGCTCAAAGGTCAGCTGGACTCAGGTAGAGACCGGCAGCGCCATCACCTGGAAATACCCTTCTTGCGTGTTGCGCGGCGAAGCCTCGAGCGGCGAGTTCTATTCCATCGCCATCACGAACAATTACCAACAGGCTGACACCGGCACCAAGATGATCCACCTGGGGGCCAATACCCGCTCGCGCATCATCTCCAAGGGGATCAGCGCCGGACACTCGTCGAACACCTATCGCGGTCTGGTCTCGGCCCACCCCAAGGCCAAGGGGGCCCGTAACTTTACCCAGTGCGATAGCCTGCTGATCGGCAAAGACTGCGGCGCTCACACCACTCCTTATATCGAAGCCCGCAATGCCTCGGCCAAGTTCGAACATGAGGCGACGACCACAAGGCTCTCTGAAGATCAGCTGTTTTACGCCATGCAGCGAGGCCTCTCTCAGGAAGAGGCCGTGCAGCTTCTGGTCAATGGTTTTGTCAAAGAGGTTCTCCAGGAATTGCCGATGGAGTTTGCCGTCGAGGCGCAAAAGCTGGTGGCGATCTCGCTTGAGGGGAGTGTCGGATGAGCCTCGAGTCGATTGATCACGTTCAGTTGGCGATTCCGCGCGGCGGTGAAGACGTGGCGCGTGGGTTTTATTGCGACATACTGGGACTGCCCGAACGGCCTAAGCCGGCCGATATGGCGGGGCGTGGCGGATGCTGGTTCGAAAGCGAGAGCGTCAAGGTACATGTCGGCGTCGAGGAGCCTTTTATTCCGGCACGAAAAGCCCATGCGGCGTTCAGAGTGCGCGACGTCGCTGCGCTCGCCGCAAAGGCGCGGGCAGCGGGGCTGGAGGTGGTGGACAACAGCGAAATTGACAACGTCGAGCGGGTGTTCATTTACGACCCCTTTGGCAACCGCCTGGAATTCCTCAAAGTGCGGGGATGAGGCTCACAATATTTTTCCTGCTCCCGCAACGGAGAAGGGATTTTTTGGACTTCCTTTTAATATGAACGACAATTCAATGCTTTCGATAAATAACCTTCACGTCTCGGTGGCCGATAATACCATCCTCAACGGGCTGTCACTGAACATTCCGGCCGGGGAGGTGCATGCCGTGATGGGCCCCAATGGCGCGGGTAAATCGACGCTCTCCTATGCCTTGGCCGGACGTCCTGGCTATGTGGTCACGGCCGGCTCAGCGACCCTGAATGGTGAGGATCTTCTCGGGCTGGAGCCCAATGAGCGGGCCGCCAAGGGCGTCTTCCTTTCGTTTCAATACCCAACGGAAATTCCAGGCGTGCCGGCCCTGACCTTTTTGCGCACGGCCCTGAACGCGCAGCTTAAGGCGCGTGGCGAGGGCGAAATCGCTGCGCCGGCGTTCCTGAAACTCGTGCGAGCCAAGGCGACGGAATTGAAGATCGACTTCGATATGCTCAAGCGCTCCTTGAATGTCGGCTTTTCCGGCGGGGAGAAGAAGCGCATGGAAATCCTGCAAATGGCAGTTCTTACTCCGAAATTGGCCATTCTGGATGAAACCGATTCCGGCCTCGATATTGACGCCCTACGCATCGTCGCAGAGGGTGTGAACGCCATGCGGTCGCCGCAGCGGGCGATGCTGGTGATTACGCACTATCAGCGATTGTTGGACTATATCAAACCCGACCGTGTGCATGTGCTGGCGCAAGGAAAAATCGTCGCCTCTGGTGGCCCGGAACTGGCGCTGGATCTAGAGGCCCAGGGCTATGACCAATATGCAAAGGCGGCGGCATGAGCCTGGCGCGTGCCATCGAGACCGGCGATGTCAGCCTGCTGCCTTCCAGGCGCGATGAGGACTGGCGCTGGACCGACCTGCGCGGTCTGGTGCGGACGCTGCCGCAACTCTCGCCTGCCAATGATGCTGCGCCGGCAGCTGGACCGTTCGCAGCTCAAGATGAGATCGTCATTGTAAATGGCCGTGGTGAAACATCTATTTTCCTAGAAGTCGGCGAAGAGCGCGTTGTCGCGTTGCGTTTCGTTGCTGCCGCAGATGCGGGCGCTCATGCGGCAAATTTTCAGATCAAACTGGCCAAGAGCGCGCGCCTAGTGTTGCTGGAAAGCTATGAGGGGTATGGGGAAGCGTACCTTTCAGACACCGCCATGGCCTTCACGCTTGGCGACAACGCGAACCTGGAACGTATCGTCATTGCCGATGACAGCGCGCAGGCCGTAGCGGTCTCAATCGCCCAGGTCATTCTGGCCGCAGGTGCCAGTTTTTCACAAACCCTGTTGACCACGGGGGCCAAACGACAGCGCCTGGAGACCCGAGTCATTCATCCTGGCACTGGAGCCCGCGTGCGTCTGGACGGGGTCTATCTGCTTAGCGACAAACGCCATGCTGATATTACCACCGTGGTCACCCACCAGGGCGTAGATGGAACCACCAGCCAACTAATCAAGGGTATGGTTCAGGATCAGTCGCGTGGGGTGTTTCAAGGGCGGATCGTGGTCGCTAAGGGCGCTGACAAGACCGATGCCCGCATGGGCCATCACGCCCTGATCCTGGGCGACAAGGCCGAGGTAGATGCTAAGCCGGAGCTGGAAATCTGGGCCGACGATGTTGCCTGCGCGCACGGCAATACAGTGGGGGCTCTGGATGAAGAGGCCCTCTTCTACGCCGCCCAGCGCGGCATTCCCGATGCTCAGGCCCGAGCTATGCTGACACAGGCCTTTGTCGGTCAAGTCGTGGATCGCATTGTGCATGACGGGGCGCGTGATGTGGCACGCGCGTGGGTCGCTGCACGTCTGGGGGCATCGTGATGACTGTGGGTTTATCCCTGGACCGCCGGCGGCCCGCCGGCACGGATCAGATAAAACGCAAATGCCGGCGAGACGCCAGCGTTCCGGTGTGCCCATGACCTTCGACGTAAACGCCATCCGGGCGCAGTTTCCGATCCTGGCGCGCCAGGTCAATGGCCACCCTTTAATCTATCTGGATAGCGCCGCATCGGCCCAGAAGCCCCTGGCGGTAATCGAGGCCATGTCTGATGCCGCCAAGACCTCCTATGCCAATGTTCACCGGGGCGTGCACACACTGGCCAATGAAACCACTGCTGCCTACGAGGCCGCGCGTGAGGCCGTGCGCCGGCTACTAAACGCTGCCAGCGCCGCCGAGATCGTCTTTACCACGGGAGCTACCGAGGCAATCAATCTGGTGGCCGCATCCTTTGGTCAGTCACTGAAACCCGGCGATGAGATCGTGCTGACCCAGATGGAGCACCACGCCAACATCGTCCCCTGGCATTTCCTGCGCGCGCGCGCTGGAGTGGTGCTGAAATTCGTTCCGGTCACCGACGATGGCCGCCTGGACCTGGAGGCCTATGCCGCTCTACTGGGCCCGCGTACACGCATGGTGGCGATCAGCCATCTGTCCAATGTTCTGGGGACTGTGAACCCGGTGGCAGATATGATTGCCGCCGCCCATTCTGTGGGAGCCTTGACTCTGATCGACGGGTGTCAGGCAGTCGCGCATACAACCGTCGATGTTCAGGCTTTGGATGCCGATTTCTATGTCTTCTCTGGCCACAAGCTTTACGGACCCACCGGCATTGGGGCGCTCTACGGCAAGGCCATCCACCTCGCCGCCATGCCCCCGTTCCTAGGTGGCGGGGAAATGATCGACAGTGTGACGCTGGAGGGTGTGACCTACGCCGACCCACCGCACCGTTTTGAGGCCGGCACACCGCCTATCCTGGAAGCCATTGGCCTGAAAGCGGCAATCGAATGGTTGGAGGGACTGGATCGCACCGCCGCAGCCGCCCATGAACATGCCCTCTATGACCGGGTGAAGACCCGCTTGGATGGGATCAACTGGCTGACCGAAATCGGCACGGTACCCGGCAAGGCACCAATACTTTCCTTCACGCTCGAAGGCGCACACCCGCATGATGTGGCCCAGATTCTTGACCGTTATGGTATCGCGGTGCGGGCGGGGACACACTGCGCTGAGCCTTTGATGGCCCGTTTTGGTTTGACCGCGAGCGCTCGGGCTTCATTCGCCCTATATAACACTTTGGACGAAGCTGACTCGTTCGTTGATGCCCTGATCAAAACCCGGACCTTTTTTTCCTGATGGACGATGCAACACCGATTTCCGAACAGCCACTCTCCGCCATTCCCCAGGCGGAACTGGATGCCCTGACCGACCGCTTGATCGAGCAGTTGAAAACCGTGTTCGACCCGGAAATCCCGGTAGATATCTATGAGTTAGGCCTGATTTATAAGGTCGATGTGGCCGATGATCGCAAGGTGGTTATCGACATGACCCTCACGGCACCGGGCTGTCCGGTTGCTGGCGAAATGCCCGAATGGGTGCATGATGCGGTAGTTAAGATTCCCGAAGTCACCGGCTGCAAAGTCAACTTGGTCTTTGAACCCCCGTGGGATCCTTCGTTGATGAGCGACGAGGCCAAGCTCGAACTGAACATGTTTTAGAAGGTTTTCCGCGGATGACGCAGATTGACGCCACTGTTCAACCCAGAGCCCGCCGCCCCCGGCCCAAGGTCGTTACCTTGAGCGACGCTGCAGCCGCGCGCGTGCAGGAGATAATGGGCCGGGCGGAAAAGCCCTACGCGGGCCTTCGCGTCGGGGTAAAGAACGGTGGCTGCGCCGGGTCAGAATATGTCCTGGAATACGCCGACACGGTCGGGCCACTAGACGAGGTGGTTGAGGACAAGGGGGTCAAGATCCTGGTTGAACCCAAGGCTGTTCTTTTCCTCATCGGCACCGAAATCGACTACGAGGTTACCCGCCTGGCCTCAAAATTCACTTTCCGCAATCCCAACCAGACCGACGCCTGCGGCTGCGGCGAGAGCGTGACGATTGTGCCGGCGGCTGTGGAGTAGCCAGCCACTCCGCCCCCACAAGGCATCCGGAACAAAAAGGGAATAGATAGCTTGCCACCCTACCTAAACGTGGTAAAGTTCAGAGAACGACGTCAGAAAATGGAATGCGACCGTGTCCGCGAAAGACGAAACTGACAGTTTGGCTTTTGACGGTCCGCTCTCGCAGGCGGAGCGCATACAATCTCTTTGGCGCGCCGTCGAGGAGACGCGCAAGTTCACAGCAGAACAACATAAGCTGATGGCAGAAGCGGCGAAACTTAACCGGGATAGCACCTGGGGATATGCGCTTGCGATCGTCGGTGGTGTGAGTGGCTTGCTGTCGGCTATCATCGTGCTGCTTCGGCTTATGCTCCCGCACCTTTGACGCTCTGTTCGCCGTCAGAGCTTGATGCGTTTGCACGGAACAGATGCAAGCGTTGAATCAGGCTCTAACCTTTTGTTTCTAGAGCACGATCCGGATTTTGGACGGTTCCTTCTAAAATCATTGTGCTCTAACGATCCAAACCCTGCATCGCCTGATTAAGATCGGCGATCAGGTCACCGGCGGCTTCGATGCCGACAGATAGGCGGATCATGCCGTCTTCAATGCCCAGGACGGCGCGTTGGTTGGCGGATATACCTGAATGGGTCGTGCTGCCAGGATGGCAGGCCAGAGATTCTGAGCCTCCCAGACTGACTGCCAGCTTGAACACCTGCAAGTTGTCAAGCACCTTGAACGCGGCCGCCCGTCCGCCCTTGACCACGAACGAGAACGTCGCACCCATGGCACCGCACTGACGAGCAATGGCATCGGCCCCGGGTGAGCCTGGTGCCGCATCACCTAGATAGGCGACGCGCTCCACTGCTGGGTGGGCCCGCAACCAACCCGCGACCAGGGCGGCGTTGTCGAAAGCCTTGTCCATGCGCAGACGCAGGGTCTCCAGGGAGCGGGTCAGCATCCAGCAACTGTGTACGTCCAGCTGGTTGCCGATCAGATTGCGCAGGGATTTGACCTTGCGCATCAGGGGGGCCGAGCCGGCTACCGCGCCGGCAACCAGATCGCTGTGGCCGCCGACATATTTGGTCAGGGAATAAACCACCAGATCGGCACCATGGGCCAGCGGGGCCTGATACAACGGCCCCAGCAACGTATTGTCGACGATGATGATCGGACGGCTGCCCTGCCGCGTCGCTACTTCGTCTGCTACCTTGGCCATCAGGTCCAGATCGACGATGGCGTTGGTCGGGTTGGCCGGAGTTTCCACATAGATCGCCGCCAGGGGCCCCTTGGCCAGCGCCGCCTCGACCGCTACGGCCACTGCCGCCGGATCGACGCCATCAGTAAATCCAGCGCTGAAATAGCCTAGGCGGGCCAGCAGATTATCGAACAGGGTTTCGGTGCCACCGTATAGAGGACTACTGCGCAGGAAGGATTGTCCCGGATCGGCGACGGCTGTGAGGGCCGTCAGGATCGCGGCCATGCCGCTGGAAAACACCGCCGCAGCGTCCGCGCGCTCAAGGATAGCCAGCCGTTCTTCTACGATCTGTAGATTTGGGTTGTTGAATCGCGTGTAGATAAGGCCCGCATCGGCACCCTCCGGTGAGGATTTGCGCCCGCTCATATAGTCGAAAAGGCGCTCACCCTCTTCGCAGGTCTTATAAGCGAAGGTCGAGGTGAGGAAGATCGGCGTCTTCACCGCCCCTTCGGAGAGACTGGGGTCGAAGCCGAAGCTGAGCATCAGGGTTTCGGGTTGCAGTTGGTGCGCCCCGACGTGCGATTTGCGGAAATCTCGTTTGGCCATAGTCCATTTCTCCAGCTTAGCGCTGTCGTATCACTGCGTGGTTGGATGGCATGTCAATACCGCGCAGGTCCCTTAAGCTGAACGCAGGCGAATCCCCAAGACGATACAGAGCCCGACCGCAGTGGCGGCGATCAGGTGCGGGAGCCCCGGAAGGTGAAAGGCGGGATGGCGCACTGCCCAGGCAAAGGAGAGGCCAAAGAGGCTGGGCCCGATCAGAGCACCAAGGCCCGCCAGACTCTGGTTGGCACCCTGAAGCTGACCCTGTTCGCTGGGACCAACGCACCGGGTCATCAGGCCCTGCAGGCCGGGGATGATCAGCCCGCCCAGACAACTGACCGGCATGCCCAGCCAATAGATCAGACCCGTCGGGGCCAGACCATACCAGATGAACGCCAGCGTCAGCGATGTCGATCCGGCCAGAAGGGCACCGCGTTCGCCGAAAAGATGGATGACGGGGCCGACCAAAAACGTCTGAACGCCCACACCCAGGACTCCGCCCGCCATCATACTGAAGCCGACTACGCCGGGAGTCCATCCATAACGATAGCCGGTGTAGAGAACGAAAACCGTCGGCCATATCATCTGGGCTAGCTGATTGAGAAAATAGATTGCCGCCAATCGCAAAAGCTCCGGGTGCGATCTCAGCAGGTTCAGGGAACCAATCGGGTTGGCCTTGGCCAGGACGAACCTGGCCACCCGCCTGGCCTTTGGCAAGGACTCCGGCAGAATCAGGTAGCCATAGATGGCATTGGCGAGGGTCAGGCCGGCAGCAGCCATGAACGGTACGCGCAGATTGATCTGGCCCAACATACCGCCGATAGCGGGGCCAGCCAGAAAGCCAAAGCTGAAGGCTGAACCCATCCAACCGAAGGCGCGGGCCCGGTCCTGAGGTTCGGTCACGTCAGCGACATAGGCGTTAGCGGTAGAAAACAGCCCCGATGTGGCTCCGCTGATCAGGCGGCCGATAAAAAGCCATCCCAGATTTGGCGCAAAGGCCATGAACAGAAAGTCCAGACCCAATCCCGTTAGGGACAACAGCAGCACCGGTCGACGTCCCCACCGATCCGCCATAAGACCCAGGATCGGGCCAGCAATAAAACTCATCGCTCCGCCGCAGGTGGCGAAGACGACATTCCATTCGACCGCCCTGGCGCTGTCGCCGCCGGTGAACTGTTTCAACAGGCTGGGCAGGATCGGGACCATGATCCCGATCGACATGGCGCTGATCACCGCGCTGACAAAAATGAAGCCGAAAGCTGCATTACGGCCTGGCATTTCCGAAGAATTGACTTGACCCGACATAGCCCTGGCTATCGGTCTATCCAGACCCCATGACAAGAGGCGGCGGTTCGATCAGGTCATGATCGCGCTTGCTGCCGGCGCGTTTGAGGTCCAGACTTTACTTCACGTCAGGGGTGCCAGTGGTGGCTGAACGCTCGACTGCGCGAACTAGGCGGGAGACTGCGATGAAACTGCCGGCTGATCAACTGGAACGTCTGGTCCTGCACACGGCGTTCGGATTGCATCTTGTGGCCAAATGGATGGCGACACGCGACGATGTTGACCCCCAGATCCGCGATAGACTGAGCACCCACATGGCGGCTTTAGACGGTGTGCTCTCAGCCAACGGCCACGACTGGATCCGGGCCGAGATCGAGCAGACCGAGGCAGAGTTGCACGCACCGGCGCAACGTTCGGCCTGAGCTTCGCAGCCGCTCAGCCTTGGCCGGGCAATACGCGTCCGGGGTGCATGCCATCGACGTAACCCATGAACGGCGGCAGGATCGAATAGCCGAGCAGTTCGCGGGCACGTTCAGGCAGAGACGCTGCGGTTTGTGCCGGGACCGCGAGGGTCATGGTTTCCAGCGGTCGGGCCCATCCGGGGCAATACTGCGGCGTGATGATCAGGCGCGGACAGGCCGAACGGTTAGCCCCGCCCCGGTGCCACAGGGTGCCTTTGGTCAGCATCAGTGATCCGGCAGGCATGGCCACACAGACCGCATCATCGCGGTCACCCTGACCGCCGAGGGGCTCTGGTCCCCACAGATGACTGCCGGGAATAACCTGGGTGGCACCGTTCAAGGCTGTGGTCTCATTGATGGCCCAAAAGGCGCTGACGCCGAACGAGGGACGGGGGCGTTTAACCGCGATTGAGCCGTCGTCGAAATGCCACGGCTGGACGGTCTCGCCTGGTTGCAGGTTGATCGCCAGGCAGGCTGAAAGCAGGCAGGTTTCCCCTAATTCCGCTTCTGCGAAAGCCAGGGCCAGGGGGTGGATGGCCAGGTCAGCAAAGACCGGCGACTTGGCCAAAAGGGCATAGACGCGGTTGGTGCTGGTGCCCTCGAAGTTGTTTCGGCCTTTCAGGTTTTGGTCGAGATGGGGGGCCAGGGCCGCACGCAGGTCTTCGATCTGGTCGCTCTTCAGTACCCGTTGGAATACCACAAACCCTTGTTGGTCGAACTCATCTCTCCAGCTGCGAAAGGACCGCTCGCCCAGCCACGGGCCAGCCAGGGCGGTGGTATCGGTACGAACCGCTTGCTGCATGCTTTCAGCTCCCTATTGTCGCCGTCCGCGTCAGTAGAGTGACCTTCATCCCGCGGCGCAAGACAAAACCGAGCGATTCATACACCCTGATCGCGCCGATGTTGTGGGGAAATACATGCAGAAACGGCGTCTCGCCGCGCGACACGACCCGCGCCGCGACTTGCGCTGTCAGGTGCGCTGCATAACCATGGCCGCGATGACCCGGGTGGGTACAAACAGCGCTGACTTCGCGGTGGCCGGACAGGCGCATGCGCTCTCCCGCCATGGCGACCAGAGCGCCATCGATCTTCACACCGAAAAAATCCCCCAGTTGGTGTGTGCGGGCGAGGAACGGCCCGGGCTCGGTCAGGGTTGCCAACGCGAGCATCTGCGGAGCGTCGTCTTCTGTCAGGGCAGTGATGCAAGGCACCGCGCCTTGCGGAGCGCAGATGGCGGTAGCGACCATCTGGCTGAGTGACATGGTCTGTGCAGTGATGCCGCCCATAGGTGGGGGAACGTCCGCCTGGATCAGCACCAGCGGGCCTTTAGGCGGCACCAACGCAACCAGATCTGCCAACGACCGGTCAGATGCATCGGCGGCGGCGGCGAAGGCACCAATATCAAGCAGGTAGCGCAAGGCCAGGGGGCCGCCGAGGGCCAGCGCCGCCTGTCGCGTTGTCAGGGCGTTCCAAATTGGGCAGTCCAAAAGATGCGAAGCGGGCGTCACACGAGACTCAAGAGGTGGCAACAATCAGAAAGGCTTTTGACCACAGATCACGGGAATATGTGAGTCTGATCCGCCTTAGCGCCTAAGCAAACGGACCCTGCGGTCCGCCGACGGCGTTGGACCACATCAATTGGATCGGGGCGGTGGTGCCGTTGACCAGGGCCACCTCGACAAAAACGCTGTGCAGGTTGGCCCCGGCCTCGGTGATCGGAATATCGCCGATCTCGCCCTCGGCGTCGGAATACCAACCCAAGAGGGCGTTGTTGTTGGCGCGGATGGCGTCTTCCACATCCGGGTCGGTGCGGGCTTCGACCAACTCGTGGTAAAAAGTGGCGACGATGTTTTTCCACGAATCCGGCCACACGGGGATACCGTTAGCGACGCCATTGGCCACCTCTGAATAGACGCCGACAGAGAAATACACCCTTTGTGCGCCGATGTGACATGAGCCGTGATAGCCCCCCAGACCCTGGGTAGAGCTAGCGGCGCTCTTGTCGCCATCGCCCACCTTTCCCACGCCGCCGGCGGCATCGGTGGTCAGAATTGCGCCCTGGGGCAGGAATAGACAGACGACGGTGGTGTCAAAATCCACGCCACCGAGGGTGCCGTCGGCGATCAGGCTGGAGATCATCGGATTGACGGCGTCACGATTGAATGTCGCCGCCACAGGTGCTGTCGAGACGCTTGATCCCAAAAACGTCGAGGTAATCGTGGCGACGCCTGGATAATATTGCTTGATCACGTTGTTCAGATGCGGATCGGCCAGGGCACCCGACAGGGCCATGTCTATATTGTGCATGTCTGACGCAGTCCAACGCGCTCCACCCAGATAGACGCTTTTGAACGACAGGTTGGGCAGGGTCTTGCCACCCCTGAACGTGAGGTTGACGGCTTTTTTCGGCTTGAAGCCCGGAGCGATCTTGCCGCCCACCTTATGGTGACCTCTGACGCTGAGCAGGAAAGTGGGGTCGATCTTGACGATGCCGTGGGGTTGCATGGACATGACATTTCTCCGAGATTGGGTCTGAGAAGAGGGCAGTATTGCGCAAATGAGTGTCTGCCTGCGTTATGGAATTGACAAGGCGAAGCCCGGACCCACACCGTCAAATCTGCGTGAATACCGCGTCCATTTGGGGTCTGACGTGGCTTTGGACTGTGTTAGCAGACACAGATGAGCACCCCAGCCGCGACCGCCGCCATCGATATTCACGCCCACCTCGTGCCTGAAGGTTTTCCACCTCAGCCCGATTGTTGTGCGCGGGGATGGCCGTGCATGCAGCCCCATGCCAGCGGCAAGGCCAGTATCATGATCGACGGGCGAGAGTTTCGCCGCCTTGATGCGCGCTCGTGGGATGTAGGCCGGCGCGTTGCAGATATGGAGGCTCAGGGTGTGGCTATTCAGGCCCTGTCACCCATGCCGGAGCTCCTGAGCTATTGGCTTGAACCGCAGGCAGCGATGGAGCTGGGGCGACACGTCAACAGCGTCATCGCCGGAATGATCAGCGTGGCACCCGGGCGCTTTGCCGGCCTGGGCATGGTGCCGCTGCAAGATCCCGACCTCGCCGCCTGCGAGCTTAGCCGGTTGAAGGCTGACGGCCTATGCGGGGTAGAGATCGGCAGTAATGTTCTTGGCAAGTCGCCAGGCGATGCGGACTTCGATGTGTTTTTCGCCGAGGCGGAGCGCCTTGATATGGCAGTTTTCGTCCATGCCCTGCATCCGGTGGCTACCGACCGCCTGATTGGCCCCAGACTTCTGGTCCCGTTCATCGGCTTTCCCATCGATACGGGCCTTGCGGCAGCATCCTTCATCACAGCCGGCACTTTGGCGAAGTTCCCTAGATTGCGCCTGGCCTTCAGTCACGGCGGCGGCGTTCTGGCCTCGTTCCTGCCCCGTTTGCAACAGGGGTGGTCCATCGCCCCTGAGTTACAAGCGGCGTTTTCCTCACCCCTGGAAAGCGCCAGGCAGATGTATTTCGACAACATCGTCTTTGACGGCGCGACGCTGAAACATCTGATCAGCCTCTTTGGCGACACACAGGTGCTGGCCGGCTCCGACTACCCCTATGTCGCGGGTCAAGATTTTCCGGGAAAGGTTTTTGAGGGTCTCGGTTTCAACCCTCAGACCCTGGAAAAACTGGTGTCAGGCAATGCCCGCAGGTTCCTGGGTTTGAGCTAACGCGTCGGTTTCAGCGCCATTGCCCCGCTCGATTGAAAGCACCCCGGTGCGGGAAACCTCAACCAGCCCTAGGTGTCCCATCAGGCCCAGGAACGTGTCGATCTTGGACGGGGCACCGGTCAGTTCAAAGATGAAGCTATTGATGGTGGTATCAATCACTCGGGCGCGGAAGAGCTCGGAAAGGCGTAGGGCCTCAACGCGGTCGGCACCTTGCCCGCGCACCTTTATCAGGGCCAGCTCACGCTCAACCCCGTTGGGGTCCTTGGTCACGTTCTGAACCTGACGGGTGGCAACCATTTTCTGCAGTTGGGCTTCGATCTGGGCCAGAACCTGCACTGTTCCACGGGTAACAATGGTGATGCGGCTGGCATGAGCCGTGCGGTCAGTCTCTGCCACCGTCAGGCTCTCGATATTGTAACCGCGTGCGGCGAAGAGGCCGACAACCCGGTGCAATACCCCCGGCTCATTGTCCACAAGTACGGCGAAGGTGGCCAGAGCCTCGGCCTCGGTGGCATGGCTCATATCATAGGCGGAGGCGGGGGTGTCTAGGGCTGTGGTCATGACCTGTTAAACCAGACCCCGCCCTGCCTTGTCGATAACACTTCCGATGTCGGTGCCGTCCTGTCCCAGGATCATCTCATTGTGCGCCTTGCCAGACGGGATCATCGGAAAACAGTTCTCTGACCGTTCAACCCTGCAATCGAAGAGAACGGGCATGGGCGTGTCGATCATCTCCTCGATCTTATCGTCCAGCTCGTCCGGGCGGTCAGCACGGATGCCGACAGCCCCGAAGGCCTCGGCCATCTTCACAAAGTCCGGCAGGCTGGCCGAATAGGAATGGCTATAGCGTTCGCCGTGCAACAGTTGCTGCCACTGGCGCACCATGCCCATCCATTCATTATTGAGGATGAAGACCTTGATCGGCAGATTGTGCTGAACGGCAGTGGACATTTCCTGCATAGTCATCTGCACACTGGCATCGCCGGCAATGTCTATGACCAGGCTGGTGGGATGGGCGATCTGCACTCCGACAGCAGCCGGCAGGCCATAGCCCATGGTGCCCAGGCCGCCGCTGGTCATCCAGCGGTTGGGCTGTTGGAAGCGATAATATTGTGCCGCCCACATCTGGTGCTGCCCCACTTCGGTGGTGATGTAAACGTCACGGTCCTTCGTCAGCTCGTACAGTCGCTCAATCGCATATTGCGGTTTGATGATCTGGCTGGAGGGCTGATAGGCAAGGCAGTTGCGTGCCCGCCAGGTGGCGATCTGGTCCCACCAGGGGCCTAGCGGATTGGAGCGCGGCGACTTCACCTGATGCTTCCAGGCCGCGACCAGGGCTTTGAGGATATGTCCGGCATCACCCAGCAGGCCGATATCGGCGCGCACGATCTTGCCGATGGATGACGGGTCAATGTCGATATGGATCTTTTTCGAGCCCGGTGAAAACGCATCAAGCCGCCCGGTCACCCGATCATCAAAACGTGTGCCAACTGCGATCATTACGTCACAGTCGTGCATGGCATTGTTGGCTTCAAAGGTGCCGTGCATGCCGACCATGCCCAGCCAATTCGGGTTGTCAGCGGCAAAGGCCCCCAGTCCCATAAGGGTTGAGGTCACAGGCGCACCGACCAGGGTGGCCAACTCGCGCAAGGCCACAGAGGCCTGCGGCCCGGCATTGATCACCCCGCCGCCGGTATAGAACAGCGGTCGCTGCGCGCCGGCGATCAGCGCGCAGGCTTTAGCGATAGCGCGCGGGTCGGCATCGAGCCTGGGCTGATAATTATGGATCGGTTTGGCCTGGGCTGGGCCTTGATAGGGCGCACTGGCGAACTGAACGTCCTTGGGGATGTCCACCAGGACCGGGCCAGGGCGCCCCGTCGTGGCGATCTTGAAGGCCTCGTGAAGAACGCGCGGCAGGTCGGCGACGTTTTTCACCAGATAGTTCTGTTTGGTGCAGGTTCGGGTGATGCCGACGGTGTCGCATTCCTGAAACGCATCGGTGCCGATCAGGTGGGTCGGCACCTGGCCGGTGATCACCACCATGGGAATGCTGTCCATCAGTGCATCGACAATTCCCGTCACCGCATTGGTCGCGCCGGGGCCGGAGGTGACCAGCACCACCCCGGGCTTACCGGTAGAACGGGCATAGCCTTCGGCGGCGTGGGTCGCCCCTTGTTCGTGACGGACCAGCACGTGGTGCAGGCGCGGCTCATGGAAGAGGGCATCATAGATCGGCAGAACCGCGCCGCCAGGATAACCAAAAATGTCGGTCACACCCTGATCGACCAAGGCGCGTACGACGATCTCGGCACCGGTCATGATTTCCTGAGCACCGTCTTGAGTTTCCGCAGATTTGTCTTGGGTCGGGCTATGAGCGTTCATGGTTTTCATTTCGAGGGTTGGGGGGCGGGCAAGAAAAAAGGCCCGCTAGGGGCCTTCATACGCGCAACCGATAACGGACGGGAGCCTTTAAGCTGCCGCCGGGACCGGTTGCCATCTAAGTACGAGGTGCGCGCGGCGCATAAAACAAACTCCAGTTAATTAACGCAAAAATGCCATCTAGACGTGGCGACGTCAATAGGCCCTCGCTCGTCGCTCGCAAATCTCCCAAACGCGCCGAAGGCAGCTTGGAGGCGCATCAAGTCGACTACGGATAGACCCCGCCTGCAAAGGCGATGAATTGCGCGGTAAGCGGCATTGCCCGCTGGCTGGCCAACAAGCCGATCAGGGCGCCGACCTCGTCGGGTCTTCCCAGACGGCGTAGCGGCACTTCGGTATCAAGCTTGGGTTTAAACCCAGGCATCATCTCCTCCCAGCCGTCAGGGAAATAGGTCGGATTTTTCATCCAGTTGGGCCCGATGACGTTGACCTGGATGTTGCTGGGTCCAACTGCTTGCCCCAGCGCGATCGCATAAACCGTTGCGGCTGCCCGAGCGGCTCCGTAGATCGCCGCTTCCCCCATCGGGTAGCGTGCGGTGGACGAGGTGATGAAAATAATCGACCCCGACTTACGCTCGCGCATGTGGGGCAAAATGGCCTGGCTGAGTTCGAACGGGTAGACCATCCCAGCTTCCAGGACGGCGCGCAGATCGGAAGCCGATGAGCCTTCTATGGGCCGTAGCGGCGCGGGAATAATGTCGTTGGAGACGAGCGCGTCGATCCGCCCGAACTGACCAAGCACTTGGGCAATCAGCGCTGAGGGCTCGGTCTCACTGAAGGCAAACGTATCTGGGCGTCCCGCCACGAACTGGGCGGCTGTATCCGCGTCGGCGAACGAAGGATCATAGCACGCCACGATCATGCCTTCGGCCAACAGACCGATGACCGCGCCAGGCCCGGCGTAACCGGTCGCATTCGTGACCAGAGAAACGTTCTTCTGCATTTACCGTTTCCTCTTACCTGTCCGGCGGACTGGCCGCGCCCTTGCGATCAGGCCGGGGTCCCCCCACGCTGCCGATCAATATAACGTTCGCGCACGACCAAATAAACCGGAAAGGCCAACGAAACGCCAACGTAAGAAAACAGCAAAAAGAACATGCCCCACTTCATCCCCAACCCTATCCGCTGCGCGTCGAACACGACCCAGATCATGTAGGTGATCCAGGCAAACAGCATATCCAAGCTGAGAAATGCAGCCGTGCCACCGGGTTTGAGTGCATCGGCAAAGAAAGCCACTGGATTGAGGATGTTTCCTCCGTGGTGCATCCAATCGAAGGCATGCGGCCAAGTCAGTAGGAACCCGGCAACCCCCAGGGCGATAAAAATGCCGTGACGGATGTTTGTTGACATTTTGCCTTCTCCCTAATCGGCATTGAGGCCTGCCGGAACGGCTTGGGTCCCCACGATCCATACGCGGCCGCGCTTTGGCCACTGGGAAAAATCCCCGACTCGATCTGTGCGCCTGTGCGGCAACGAATGGAAGAAGACCTCTCTCCGAGGGTGCCGGTTTTTGACCTGAAAGCCTGTAGCAAGATGATGTTTCATGGAAACATCTGAAGCAAGCTCTAGCCTGCGGTAGATGACGTACTTGCGGGCGAGTTGTGCCAGACGGCAAATCAGCTGCCGGTAGGCCCGCTACCGAAACTGCGGAGTTCCTCCCCGATGACGCCTGCGAAAACAGTCTGGAAAAATGCCTGGGAGGCCGGCATTCCGCAGCGTGCTTTGCTTGTGGCGCTCGTCGTGGGCACCGCGCTTAACCTGATTAATCAGGGCGACGCCCTGTTCGCCCGACACTCATTCAACTGGGGCAAGGCTCTGCTGACTTACGCTGTGCCCTTCTGCGTTAGCGTCCACGGTGCCCTAAGTACCAGAAAAGCCTTCTGATTAAATTGTGTTGATAGGGCGGTCTGTTCAGCGCCGGATCTACTTTCTCCAGAACAAGGCACTTGGTATCGTTCTGCGGCTTGATGGCCCGGATCGCCTGCGAGTCGTTGATCGTCGCATCTACCACGCCGACTTATGCGCTTTGGCGTAGGACTCACAATCGCGTTCTTGGCCAGTCTGGGGTTTGATTGCGGAACCAGGTCGCCTGGCGTTTTGCATAGCGACGCGTGTCGATGTTGGCTTGGTTCAGGGCCGCATTTAGGCTGAGGTCGCCGTTCAAGTGAGCGGCAAAAGGTGCCAGGCCAAGCGCTTTCATGGCAGGCAGTTGGGCAGGGAGCCGGCGGGTGACGATGGCGGCGACCTCCTGAAGCACTCCTGCGGTTACCATGTTCATCAGGCGGGCCTCGCAGCGGGCGACGAGTTGATCTCGCGCCAAGTCGATCACCTGACCTCGCCAGATCTCGGCGGGCAGGGCACTGTGTTTGTCGCTTTGCCAGTCACTCAAAGGTCGAGCCGTGGCGGCAAAGACCTCAAATGCGCGGGTCAGGCGTTGACGGTCGCCCGCAGAAATGCGCCCGGCAGCTACGGGATCAACCTGGGCAAGCTGACGTCGAAACCCGGTCTCGCCCATAGTTTCATAGGCCTCTTGGGTTTCGCTGCGCACCTTAGCAGGCACAGGGGGGATTTCGGCTAATCCCTCCGTCAGAGCGCGGAAATAAAGGCCCGTACCACCGACGATGACCACCGGCCTGCCCCGCTCAGTAATCTCTGTTATAATTGCTGTTGCGGCCCTCAGCCAGCGGCCCACCGACCATGCCTCGCCTGCATCGGCGACGCCGTAAAGGTGATGCGGCACACGGGCTACGTCTTCGACACGGGGTCTGGCCGTCAGGATGCGTAGATCGCTGTAGAGTTGCAGGGAATCGGCGTTGATGATTTCCCCCCCGATCTCCTCAGCCAGCTGCAGAGCCAGAGCCGATTTGCCACCGGCGGTGGGCCCAGCGATGAGGTGGATTACCACACGGCCACGCCCGCCGGTGGAAGCGGGTTTTCACCGAGGCTGAGGGGTGTGTCAGCCGGTATTGGCAAAGGCCGTGGGCCAGCGGCGTGGTTGATCGCAAATGTGCGCCCGCCCCGGCGCGTGATCCTGAGCCCTTCGGGCATTTGTGTGGTGGCCAGGCCAGCGCGCTGGGTGAGATCGGCAATCACGTGGTCCATCAGCTCCGCTCCCGGCCAGCAGGCAAGATAGTCGAGCTTTCCAGCCCGCACCCAGGCAGCCGCCCCGTCCTCGAACGTGGCTAAGGGGCCCAGATCGGTCTCAAGCTGTTCACGCCAGGCCTTGATGCCAAGTCGACGATTGCCGACCATCACCGCATCCTCCATACCGGGACGCAGGCTTTCAACGCGATTGACCTTGATTGGCATGAGCGCCCGCAAGTCCCCCGGCGGTAGCCCGGCGGGGATCTGCATATCGACAGTTTTTGAACCGGTTCGTGGCCCTAAGAGTACCGGAACGTCCAGACCCGTAAGGCTTGCCACGAAGGCCTGGCTGACGATGGGCAGGGTGGGCACAACCACCGCCTTGTAGCCGGATAAATCTGTGCCTTGAGGAAGGATGTCTACGTCGAGGCCCAGGCGTCGCAGAGCGCCGTACATTTCATAGACCAGCGGTAGATAGGCAAAGCTGCGGCCTTGAGGCTGAATCTGCAATTGCCAGTCTGCCTCATAGCTGAAGATCAGGGCCACAGGTGCCTGGTCGGGCGCTGTAAGATCGCCCAAAGCAGTGATTTCAGCGGCCACCTGCTCCGCCTCGTTACCGCCAATATCGCGGCTGTTGTCTGGCCGGTTAAGGCCCGCATGCATCTGTTCCTGGGCGAAGGGGGCCTGACGCCAGCGAAAATAGGATACAACCTCGGCACCATGGGCAAAAGCTTGCCAGGTCCAGGCACGCACCATGCCGGGCAGCGGCGAGGGGTTGTATCCGGCCCAGTTCACCGGTCCTGGCTGCTGCTCCATGATCCACATGCGCCCTCGGCCGGCTCCCCGGTAAAGGTCATGATGAAAGGCGGCCATATCGGGATGGCCGGTGCGGGCATAGAGCTGCTTGTCTGCGGCTGGCAGCCAGGACTGTTCAGTAAAGCCCAGAGGGTAGGAATCCCAGGCGGCGACGTCCAGATCGGCGGCGACATCGAAGTGATCGAACTCCGTGAACAGACCCATGAAATTGTGGATCACGTCCCGCCCGGGTGAGTAGCGGCGGATGATCTCGACCTGCTCGCGATTGAAGCTGACCACCTCGTCCGAGGCAAATCTGCGCCAGTCCAGCCGGTGGCTGGGACTACCCTCGGTCACGGCACCCGCAGGCGGGTCGATCTGCTCAAAGCTTTGATATTCCTGCGACCAGAAGACCGCGCCCCAGGCGGTGTTGAGGCTGTCGATATCGTCGTAGCGCGCAGCCAGCCAGCGGCGAAACCGCTGAGCGGCGTGGGTGGAATAGCTAAGCGTCGTCTCATGACAGCCAAATTCGTTATCGGTCTGCCAGGCACCGATTCCCGGGTGTCCGCCGTATCGCGCCGCGAGAGCCTCGACGATGCGGGCGCTATGGCGTCGATAGGTGGTTGAGGAAAAGCAATAGTGCCGTCGCGAGCCAAATTTACGCGCCTGGCCGTGGGCATCTACGGCAAGGATGTCAGGATGGGCGTCAATCAACCATTTGGGTGGCGTGGCGGTCGGCGTGCCTAGGACAGTCTTCAATCCCGCAGCATGCAAGGTCTCGATGGCCCGGTCCAGCCAGGCAAAATCATAAAGGCCGGCCTGGGGCTCCAACCGGCTCCAGG
Organism: Caulobacteraceae bacterium; assembly: GCA_043742825.1. Classification (GTDB taxonomy): domain Bacteria; phylum Pseudomonadota; class Alphaproteobacteria; order Caulobacterales; family Caulobacteraceae; genus Acaudatibacter. The sequence continues at coordinate 22,985 of JAYTXQ010000100.1, forward strand.
CAAACTCGCCGATGCGCACCCAGGTCAGGCCCATCGCCGACATGGCGGCAGCATCTCTGGCCCACATGTCCTGTGGCCAGTGTTCAGGATAGTAACAGACACCAAGCTTCATCGGTGGCCTTGTTCACCGCGCGGTGACGTGAGGCAAGCGCTAAGGTGCACAAAAAGCCATCTTCAATACGCTCTAACTGCTCTGTTTTGTGCCAGTTAGAGATGGCGCAGATTTCGTCGGCGAAATTTGCTGGTCACGATCGCCTGTCAGGCTTGCCTTAGGCCCTGCGGGACGTATCCGCCGCATATGGAGCTCAGCCTTTCCATGACCTCACTTTCAAACTCCGCTGAGGCGGGATCACCGGTCGATAAACTCTTCGTGGTTGCCTGCACGGGGATCTATCTGGCGATCATCAGTTGCGTCGTCGCTGCGGTTAGCGTCACGATATTTTAGGCGACTGGCTGGATGGGTTTTGAGGGCTACCCCCTGCTTGGGCAGTTACAACAGCTTCAGAAAGCCTTCGCCCCTGAAAGGATCGCCGGTTTTCAGCGCTTCATGCAGGCCTTCGACGCGCGGGCCGGCGCGGCCGGGGCGGGATTCATAGCGGGCGTCGGTGCCGAAAAAGCGTAGGGTCAAGGTGCGGCGCCGACCGCCAGGATGGGTTGGTGCGCCGCCGTGCAGCATGGCGGGGTGAAACAGGATCACATCGCCAGGATCGACCGGCCAGGTCATGATATCAAAGCGGCTCCGCGCGGCCTCAACCTCGGGGAGTCGGGGCATCGCGCTGTTGCCATAGAGTGGCGCGGTATCGTCTCCCAACTCAAAGCTGGAGCCGTTATATAGAGGTCCTCGGTGCGAGCTGCGGACGAACTCCAGACTGTTCTGCGCCTCGACTGGATCAAAACTGATCCAGGCTACGGCCAGATGCTCACCGGCGATAGTCAGATATGAGCTATCCTGGTGCCAGGGCGTGCGCCGGGTCTCGCCGCCTTGTTTCAGAAACACTTGTTCATACATGAACCAGACGTCCTTTGCGCCCCAGATGTCGGCGATCAAGGCGGGCAGGGGCGAAGTGCGCAACATGGGCGCATAGGCCGTTGCGCACCCCGGATTGTAGAGGTCTTGATAAAAGAGCGAGTCGTTGCTCTGGGCGATGGAGCTGGCCATCGGCCCCGGGTGCTCGAAGCTCCAGTCAAATGCGCTCTGGGCGTCCGCAAGCGCCGACGCGTCCAGAACGTTTTTCAACAGGACGACCCCATCGGCGGCAAAGCGCGCACGCAGCTCCATCATCTCACCATCGGGAATCAATAGTTACCGCCCCCATCATCATAACCCCCACCGTCATTGCCGCCTCCATTGCCGCTGTTACTGCTATCGTCATTGTAGTTATTGATGGTGACGTTCTCCATCCCCCCACCATAGCCACCGCCGAAGCCGCCATATCCGCCCCGACCGCCAAACAGATTAGAGATACCCTCGAACAACAGGCTGCCGCCGGCGACGCCAACAGCCATTGTCCCAGCTTCACGCAGGAACCCGCCCAGACCGCTGCCACCGCCGCCTAAGAAGGGGGCCATCTGGGGTTGCGGCTGAGTCCATGGGCCGCTGTTCTGGGTCAGGAACCCTGATGATTGAGCCGACGCACGCGTCTGTGCCTGGAGCGCTGAGATCTGGGCCTGAGCGGCATGCAAAGCCTGATCGGCGAGGATCGCATGCTGGACCAGCAGATAGGCGGCATTGGGGATGGATGTCACAGCCGAGGTAATCAAGGCATCGGCCTCGGCGTCCTTAACGACCTGAGGGTTGCGGCTGATATCGGCGAAAAAATTTTGCAGCAAAACGCGTTCTTCCGGGGTCATGGGCAGTCCTCAGCTTGGTCGACGTTGGGTCATCTGTGATTTGGGGGTGGCATTGGGCCTGATCAACCCGCATGATCAATTCCGAAACGTCCCGCAAGGGGCCAAGGTCCGCTCAACAGGTTAGGAAACGCTTCCCATGTCCATCGATTTCGAAATTCCCGCAGAAGCCAAAGCTGTCCGCGAACGCGTGCGTCAGTGGGTGCGTGATGAGTGCCACCCGGCGGAAAAGGAACTGCTGGCTGGGGCAGAATACAAACCTTTACTGGCAAAGCTTCGCGCCAAGGCGCGGGCGCAGGGCCTATGGTGCCCCTTCATTCCCACCGAGCACGGCGGCATGGGCCTGGGTCCCCTGGCCAATGCTCTGGTGCAGATGGAGCTGGGCGAGAGCCATCTGGGCGCACTGTCGATGAACACCCAAGGGCCCGACGATGCGACAATGCTGACTCTGCTGGCGCACGGCACCGACTATCAAAAGGAAAAATTTCTCAAGCCGCTGCTCAATGGCGAAAAGCGTATTTGTTATTCGATGACCGAAAAGGCTGCCGGGGCCGACGCCACGGGCATGCAGACCCGCGCCGTCAAGGATGGCAACGAAAACTATGTGATCAACGGCGAAAAGTGGTTCTCCAGTGCGGCCAGCGTTGCCGACATCGCTCTGGTGATGGCCAAGACCGACCCGGACGCACCTCGCCACCAACAGTTTTCGACCTTCATCGTCGAGCTGCCCAATCCCGGATATCGGATCATCCGCGATATCGAAACCATGGCGGCGGAAGGTCCGTTGTCACACATCCTCGGCGGCGGCCATTCCGAAATTGAGATCAAAGACCTTGTGGTGCCGGCGGAAAACCTGTTGGGCGGCGAGGGCAATGGCTTCAACATGGGCCAGCATCGTCTTGCTTACGGTCGCCTGCGACACGGCATGCACAACGTGGCCATGGCCCAACGCGCCCTGGATTTAGCTGTCGGCCACATCACCCAACGCACCACCTTCGGCAAGCCCCTGCATGAGCGTCAGGGTGTGCAGTTCATGTTGGCCGACTGCGCCGAGCAACTTTACACCGCTCGGCTGATGCTGTTGCACATCGCCTATAAGGCGGAAAAGGGCATGGACCTGCGTCAGGAAAACTCCATCGCCAAGGTGTTCCTGGCCCATATGGTACACAAGGTGGTCGACACCGCTATCCAACTGCATGGGGCCTTAGGCTACAGCCGCGACACCCCACTGGCCGCCTGGTACACCCACATCCGCTCGCAGCGCCTCGTCGATGGCCCCGACGAAGTTCACCGCTGGACCGTTGGCCGCAATGTGATCAAGGCCTATCAGGCCACTGGCACGACCGCCTCCATGGTGGGCGGCGACCTGATCTGACGCAAGGCGCTTTCCGTGCTGGCTTTTAACCCTGACTTTCCCCTGCGCGATCATGCGCAGGGGTGCTGCAGTTCTGCGTAGAGAATCGCCAATGACCAATACAGTCACGCGTCACGATACAGATGGCCTGGCGATCCTGACCCTCAACCGCCCGGACAAGCTTAACAGCCTCAATGTCGAGGTTTTTGAGGATCTGGAGGCCCATGTTCAGGCTTTGGCGGGCCAGGCGGACAGCATTGGTTGTGTAGTCTTGCGGGGGGCGGGGCGGTGCTTTTCGGCGGGACATGACCTTGGCGATATCGCCAAGGGAGAGCGACTGCCCAGGCCGAATTTCCAGTCTCAGGTGATCGAAGCCCTGAGCGCTCTGCCGCAACCGGTAATCACCGCAGTGCATAGCCATTGTTATACCGGGGCTCTGGAACTGGCCCTGGCAGGCGATATCATCCTGGCGAGTCACAACGCCAAATTCGGTGATACCCATGCCAAATGGGCCTTAACCCCGGTCTGGGGCCTCAGCCAGCGTCTGCCCCGCCGTATTGGCGCAGCTAAGGCCTATGAGATGATGTTCACCTGCGCCACCTATTCAGGTGCCGAAGCCGCCGCCATGGGCTTGGCAAACCGGGTCTATCCGGATGAGAGTTTCGAGGCCGACGTCGAGGCTTTCTGCCGCACCGTCCTGGCCAATTCATCCTTTAGCCATGCTGCCAACAAACGTCTGGTCCGTGCCACCGACGGCCTGCCCTTGGGCGCAGGCCTTGCGCACGAAGTCTATCGTGGCGAGGGCCGTGGCCCCGACATGCAAGAGCGCATTGCCGCCTTTGCCAAGCGCAAGGGATAGGCGCTAATGCAAGAGGCCGAGGACCGACAATAGGACCATCACGGTGCCGGCGATGCCGATACCATAGATAAGGGGGCGGATCACCGGCAGGCCGGCCAGGTACACACCCGCGTGGGCCACTCGCGAATAGAAAAATAGTTGCGAGCCCATTACTGTCCAATGATTGTGGGTGCCGGCGGCAGCAGCGATCAGGACCAGCGGGGCAAACAGGGTCAGGCCTTCGCGGTGGTTATCGACAACCCGTTTGGCCCTTGCGAGTAGCGGTCCGGGTGCCGGCAGGTTGTCGCGTGCCCCGGCCAGCGGGGCCAGGCCGATGGTTGCAACGCCGATGCCTGCCTGAATCACGATCAAAACGAGCAACAGGGCGACCGAATAGGCGAGCATAGTAAGTTCTGGGGTCATTGATCCGCGATCCTTGGTTTAGGAGTAGTCTGTCTGGCTCATCGTCCGTTGAACACAGGTTGCTCTTTGCGGACAAAGGCACCCGCAGCACCCTTGTGGTCGTCGGTCATCATTGTGCGGACCATGTTGGGAGCTTCCATGTCCAGCAACTGCTGCAACGTACAGTGGGCAGCAGCGTTGAGGTTGCGTTTCATGTAGCCGATGGCCACCGTAGGCAGCCCCGCAAGGTATCTGGCATAGGCTGCGGCAGCAGCAGGCAGATCGGCTAGTGGCACCGATTTGTTGACGATCCCCAGCGCCAGGGCCTCCTGACCCAGAATCACGTCAGCGGTAAAGAAAAGCTCCCGCGCCTTGGCCGCGCCGACCAGTTGGGTGAGGAAATAGGATCCGCCATAATCACCGGCTAAGCCGACCTTGGAAAAGGCCGTGGTAAGCTTGGCGTTGTCAGCTGTAATCCGCAGATCGCAGGCCAGGGCCAAGGACAGGCCGGCACCGGCGGCGGGACCGGGGATAACGGCAAGCGTCGGCTTGGGCATTTCATGCAGCCAGCGGACTGCGTCCATTCCGGCTCGCAGCCCCTCCACGCGTTGTTCGAAGTTGAATCCACCCCCGGACTGGGCACCTTTGGCAAAGCCCTTGACGTCGCCACCAGAACAAAACGCCCCACCGGCCCCAGTCAACACCACCACTCGCACACTGCGGTCCGCCGCCAGACGCGGTAGAGCCTCCGATAGTGCCGCCTGAATCTCAGCGGTCAGGGCGTTGCGAGACTCAGGTCTGTTCATCGTCAAGGTCGCGACCCCATCGTCGTGGGTCTCAATAAGCTGGTCGGTCATGGTTTTCTCCCTCGAGATCGTTTGGACCCGAATCACCGGGAGTTGGTCAACGTTTATTTTTCACCACGGAGGGCACGGAGGGCACGGAGGTTGACACGGAGCTATAAAACGAGGCGCCGCAGGCCAGGCTTGAAAAGTCGAACATTGAAATTCATCAGAAATGCGACTCTCATCCCTGACAGTTTCAGGTAGGTCAGCACCTGAGCCTCATGGAGAGGCGTGACAGTCTCAACAGCCTTGATTTCGAGAATGACCCTCTCGTCGATGACCATGTCCATGCGATATCCCGCATCAAGAGTTTTGCCCTCATAAATGATTGGCAATACCACCTGACGCTTGGAGCTAATGCCCCATATGCGGAACTCTTACGCCAAGCAGTGTTCATAGGCGGACTCCAGCAATCCTGGCCCCAATACGCGGTGAACCTTCAAGCCCGCATCGATGACCTGTCCGGTCAGCTGATCGATACCCTCCGTGTCTCCTCCGTGCACTCCGTGGTTGAAGATCCTAAGTCCGTCATTCGGTGGCACCTTGGTCATTTGTCTTACCTATGGGTAAAAGGGAGACGCGGCGCGGAGCGGAACCTCATACTGGAGACCTGCGCGTAAACATAAGCGAACAATGATCGAATCCCATTGTTTTCCCCTCGTCGTTGTCGCAATTGATTTGGTTAAAATAAAAAGGGAGCCAAATGCGCATGACAACGCCACCAAACGGGCCGCTGCACGGTGTGCGAGTGATTGCTCTGACCCAGTTCGTGCTGGGACCCTATGCCGGGCAGACCCTGGGCGACCTTGGTGCGGATGTGATCAAGATCGAAGAGCCCGCTGGTGACCGGCAGAGGGTGGCCGGCAAGGCGCCGAAGGACAAGACGATGGGGCCCACCTTTGTCGCGTTCAACCGTAATTGTCGTTCGGTGGCGCTGGACCTGAAGACTGAGTTGGGGCGGTCGGCGCTGCGCCGGCTTTTACAAACTGCCGATATTTTTATGCATAATATGCGCCCCGACAGCGTAGCCAAGCTGGGTTTTGACTACGCGGCAGTCAGCACCATCAAAGCTGACATCGTCTACATAGAGGCCATGGGCTATGACCCCGCTGGTCCTTATGCCGGACTGCAGGCCTTTGACGATCTGATCCAGGCGGCCAGCGGGGCCTGCGGATTGAACCAGATGGTAGACCCTGAAGCGGTCTTCGCGCCCCTGCCGACGATCATTGCCGACAAGACCAGTGGCTTATTCGCGGTCATTGCTGCCACCTCAGCTCTGCACCATCGCTCGCGCACCGGCGAGGGTCAGTATGTGGCTGTGCCGATGCTGGAAACCTTCACCGGCTATCTGATGGCCGAGCATCTTTATAACGAGACCTATATCCCACCGACGGGTCACATTGGCTTTACTGGCGCGATCACCCCCTATCGCAAGCCATGGAAGACTAAGGACGATGCCTATCTGATGGTCATGCCCGCCGGGGCTGCGCAGGCGGCCATGTTCTTGGTTCTGGGAGGATTTCCCGACGCCTACGAAAGCGAGCGTTTCGTCTCAAAACAAGGGGCGAAGGCGCGGGTGGCCGAATACAACGCTATGATGGAAGAAGCGACAGCGGCGCGCACGATTGAAGACTGGCTAAGCCTCTGCCCCCAACACAACATTCCAGTGATGGTGGCCAACCAGCCTGGGGATATCTTCGAGGATCCACAACTGCGCACTACCCTGTTCGAGGAACGCAAGCTGGACGGAGATGTGACCTACAGGGCAATGAAGCCCGGCCTGCGCTTTGCCAAAACCCCGGTCTCGATCCGCCACGATCCCCCCACCATCGGCGCGCATACTGCTGAAGTTCTGGCCGAGGTGGGCCTGAATATCCTAGATCTTATGGAAACCCCGTCATGACTGACAGCCCCGAAGTCCTCTACGAGGTGAGCGAGCACATCGCCACGATCACCCTGAACCGGCCGGAGCGGATGAACACGATATCCGGCAGGATGCTAAACCTATTGACCGAACTGTTGTTGCAGGCCGATGCCGACACCGACGTGCGGGCAGTAATCCTCACCGGGACCGGCCGTGCCTTTTGCGCCGGGCTGAATCTGGAACAGGCTGTCTCTGGGACCGGCGATGTGGCTGGTGCAAACCTGATGACCAATCTGGATCTGCGCAACGCCCCGCCGACGGTGTTGTTTCACATGGGCACGCCGACCATCTGCGCCCTCAACGGCTCGGCCGCCGGCTATGGCATGGACACCGCCCTGGGCTGCGATATCCGCCTCATGGCCGATGGAGCCAAGATGGCGGCAGCTTTCACTAAGCGTGGCATCGTGCCTGAAAGCGGCGGCACCTGGTTCCTGCCCCGCCTGATCGGATGGTCCAAAGCGGCTGAACTGATCTTCACCGGCCGCACGCTCAGCGCCGGCGAATGTGTGGAGATGGGTCTCGCCAGCCGCGCCGTGCCTGCGGAAGACCTGCCTTCTGTCGCGCGGGCTCTGGCCTTGGAAATCGCCGCCAACGCGCCCCTGGCTGTCCAGGCGGCCAAGCGGATGATGCGCATGGGCATGGAAGAAACCTTTCCCGACCACGTCCACCACGTCTTTCTTCAGCTTCTTCCCCTGTTGCGCAGCAAGGACGCGGCCGAGGGGATGCGGGCATTCATGGAAAAGCGTCCGGCGGTCTTTGTCGGGGGGTGAAGGCGTTCCTGTTGCTGGAAACCGAGGTCACATCGAATGGTTCGGTCCGATGGCAACTCCGTAATCGCCCCTGACGTGGCCGCGTCACTTGGGTTTCCCAAAGCTCACCATTGCCATATCGAGCGTGAACGGCGGTGGATTTGCCGCAGGCCGGGGCCGGAACGCATTGTAAGCTCAGAAGACATCGTCGATCTCTATGTAACCGGCTCTCGCCTTCGGCTGCGGTCCGCTCACCCCCGCAACAATGGCCCGCCAATGCTGCGCCTCACACGCAAGGCGGACGTTGATCCGCGCACCCGGCTCTATTCGTCGATCTACCTGTCCGAGGAGGAGTTTGCGCTTTTGGCGAATATCCTGGTGGGAGCCCGCATCGAAAAGACGCGGCATCGGCTATTCTCCCTCGAAGGTGTTACACTGGCGGTCGACGAATTTTACGGACCGTTGCAAGGGCTGATGCTCGCGGAAGCTGAGTTTCCAAACCAGACAGCCCTTGAAGCCTTTGCAACACCGAAGTTCGCGATCCGTGAAGTCACCGACGATCAGCGATACACGGGCGGTCATCTAGCGACACACGGACTTCCGGTTTTTGGGTGAGACTTCGGAGAGGTGGTAACGCAGCTACTTTCATGTTATATAAAACGTATATACCTTGATGTGTAGGAGCCGGAAATGGCCAAAGACGCAATGTTCACGATGAAGCTTGAGGCTGGTTTGCGCGATAGCTTCATGGAAGAGGCGGCGACGTTCGAGCGCCCCGCATCGCAGATCGTGCGCGAGTTCATGCGCGACTTTGTCGAAAGCCGCCGACAGGCCCGTGAGCACGATGCCTGGTTTCGTGCCGAGGTCGAACAGGGGCTGCGCGAGGCGGACGATCCGAATGTGGTCTTGATACCGCACGCAGAAGTTGAACTGGGCTGGCAGAAATTTCGTGCGGACCTGGTGCGGAGAATCGCTGGTTCGGATCAGTGAACGTCGAGTGGACACCGACTTCAATCGCCAACCGTCAACATCAATTGGAATATCTGGCCGGAAAAAACCCGGTGGCGGCCCTTGAGGTGGGTGATTTGATCCAAAACGCGGTTCAACGGTTGGCTGAATTTCCCGCAAGCGGCAGACCGGGACGCGTGCCGGGGTCGCGTGAACTGGTTATTGTCGGCACTCCCTATCTGATTGTTTATCGCATCAGGCCCACCCAAGTCATAATCGTCCGATTGTTACACGGGGCTCAGCGTTGGTCGCCAGGAGTTGCGAAATGACTGCACTCGCGCCGTCCCGTCAATCTGAACATTCCTCGCCTTTTCCGAAGGCGAAAGTCGATAAACTTCGCGACCAGGGCTACTGTATTATTCCCGGCGTTCTTACGCCGGATGCGACCGCAAACGTACGTGAGCGGCTCGTGTGGGCGGCTGAGGAAAGTGAGCGTCGGGGCGTGCCCACGCACCTGGCAATTGATCCAAACGACCGGAATGTCCGGGTGTTCCATCTGCTGGAGCTGGATGAGGTGTTCCGTGATCTGATCGTCCATCCCCTGGCCCTGCAGTTGGTGAACGGGCTTTTGGGTGAGGACGTGCTGATTTCCAATTTTACCGCCAATATCGCCCTGCCAGGCAGCCGGTCGATGAAGGTGCACTCGGACCAGTCTATCGTCATACCCGAACCCTGGTGTGAGCCCTGGTCGATGAACATCATCTGGTGCCTGGACGATGTTCATGCTGCCAATGGTGCAACGCTGTTCTTGCCGGGAAGCCACAGGATTGAGCGGGCGGCGCAGGTGGGCGAGG